>DFYK01000050.1:40330-43081 GCA_002383605.1 Proteiniphilum sp. UBA4084
AAATGTTATCTCAGCCTGCATGAAAAAAATCTCTCTGCCAACCGGGGTGAGTGCAATCAGATCTGCCGCAGGGGATATATTGTGAAAGATAAAACAAGCGATATCGAGCTGGAGATCGACAACGAATATATCATGTCTCCCAAAGACCTGAAGACCATTCATTTTATGAACAAGATGATGGATGCCGGGGTGCGGGTCTTCAAGATTGAAGGGCGTGCGCGCGGACCGGAATATGTGCGGGTTGTGTCCACCTGCTACAGAGAGGCGATTGAATCTTATTGCAACAATACATTTACCCAGGAGAAAATTGATGGTTGGAACGAAAAACTATCTACCGTGTTTAACCGCGGTTTCTGGGACGGTTATTATCTGGGACAGCGATTGGGCGAATGGACACACCGCTATGGATCGGGTGCCACAAAGAGGAAAGTATATGTGGGTAAAGCTATCAAGCACTTCGGAAACCTGGGTGTGACAGAGTTTCTGGTAGAGACACAATCGATCAGACAGGGCGACGAACTGTTGATTACAGGCCCCACCACCGGTGCATTGTTTGTGACGGCCGATGATATCCGGGTGAATCTTGAGACCGTAACCGAGGCAATAAAAGGAGATCATTTCTCCATTCAAATCAACGAAAAGATCCGTCCCAACGATCAGCTCTACAAAATGGTTGTAGCCGATCGCAAAGGTACTGCTCACGAAAGGTAGTAGAAATTATCTTCGCCGAACCGCATGTCGAACCGTCCGTTGGAGAAGGTTGTCGGCTCATCGTCCACAGTTGCCTTGAACGAGAATATGCCGGACAGGACTGTACCCTGAAGCTCTTTATCGACATATAAATTTTGCACTCGCTTAATTTTGAATTCTCCTTCCATAATTTTTAAATCGCGCCGGGAGTTGCCCAATAGCAGGGAAACAGCACATTCAGTTGTAGGCAGATTGAAGCTTTTTCCGTTCAGGGAGAGCAAATCTGTAAAATTCTCCGGTGTATAGTCGGGAAGTGAGAACACCAGCGTATAGGGTATCTCTCCATCGATGCTGCCGGAGAGATGGATATGGCATGAATCATCGTTCACCACTATTTTAGAGGGATCATGTCCACTCCCGGTTCTCCAGGGAGTCAATCCCCAATAGACGCCAAAACTGTTGTAGCCTTTTTCTGAATATATGGGAAGTCCCGGGTTTTCAACATCTTCAATAAAAACTGAATCGGAGATGCGGTAATCGAAAGTGCGTGAACATCCTGCCGTGACGACAAGGATAAGCGTAAACATAAAAAGCTGGATATACTTCATCATTGAAATTTTAAATTTTTCTACTTTGTTGAAAAAAGATTCACAGGGAATGAAACCGAGAGCTGTCCGCCACCGTAAGTTTTAGAGGTGAGCAGCGAAAAGTTATCTTTCGTGAGCAAGTTTGGCGGGAACAGGATTTCGATAGATAAGCGAATCCCGTTATTGAGAATCAGGCGTAACCCAAGACCGCAGTATGTGTTCAGGAAGAAATCGGAAGGTGCTTTTCCCGCTGCAGCGATTATCTCATCACCGTACTTTTCCATCTCCCTCGAAACAAAATCGAGTGAAGTTTTTCCATGTATTTTTACACCCGCCTGCATGCCTGCCTTCACATATGTCTGCCAATTGCTGAGCCGTCCCCATAACAGGATATCTGCCTCCAAGGGAACGCCCACGTACCCGAGTGATTCATTCATGCCGTGGACACGAAAAAGTTCTACCCCCCGACTCGAAGGATGGTAGAGGTAAAGCGGTGTATCCCAAGTTGATGATATCCGTTGATTAACGCATGTATACCGTATGCCCGAGGCGAAGGTAAGCCGATTGCCCCACACGGAAAATTCCGATTTCAGCCCGGCATAATCCACCTCACCTTCGCCATTTACATGTTCACTCCCGGTTTCATCCTCCTGAGAAGTATACGGGGTTTTGGCCAGGCGGAATTCCCAACGGTCATCTATCTCGCCTGCCATCTTGTAGGAGCCATATTCAACCCCGATGCGGAGAGGAGAATTTTGCTGCGCTTCCGTGCCTACGAAGGGAAAGATTAAAATCAACAAAAACAGATATCTCATGACAAATTAAATTAGGTAACCCGATAAATCAACCTTGCAAGTACCGGGTATGATGTGGTTTTATTGGCAAGATGGAAAAAGTGAAAAAAGTTGCAGGAATAAAAATTAATAAATGTAAAGATCTTTTTTCTGTGTTTTCCTAAAAAAAATGCAGAAGTGAAAATGCGTAGTAATATTGTGTGGAATTGTGAAAAAAATCTATCTTTGCGGAATACATTCACAAAACATAATCAATATGCCTAAAAATTCTTTCTTCATGAAATCTGCCGCATTGTTACTGGCTGTGGCGATATTATTTGCCAGCTGCTCAAGTAGCACATTAATCCAATCTGACCCGAGTGGAGCCAAGGTGTACATGAATGGTGAGTACAAAGGAACGACTCCCTATTCCTATTCAGACACCAAAATTGTGGGGAGCACGACCGAAGTCCGTCTTGAAAAAGAAGGGTACGAACCGTTGTATACCATGTTATCGAGAAATGAAAGTGCCGATGTGGGTGCCATTATCGGTGGAATTTTCTTTCTGTTCCCTTTCCTGTGGACGATGAAGTACACCCCGGTTCATACATATGAACTGAGACCCATGAGCACCGCCTCTCTGACAAAAGCCGATCAACCGGTTGTGATGACCGATGCCAGCGGTAAAGACTATATCTCAG
>DFYK01000081.1 GCA_002383605.1 Proteiniphilum sp. UBA4084
CACCGCCGGTAATGAACATCTTCGTTCCCTTGATCTTCCAGACTGTGGGATCATCCGTGGGAAAAGCCCTCGCTGTTGAATCCCCCACGTCGGACCCGGCATTGGGTTCGGTAATACACATCGTCCCCTGCCAGTCGCCGCTAAGAAGCTTGGGGAGAAATCGTGCTTTTTGCTTCTCATCGCCAAATTCGATCAGCAGATTTGAAGCGCCACTATTGAGTTTGATATACGACATAACAGCGGGGCAGGCTGCCTGATTGATCTCGAAGATGGCTTTATAGAGGCTAAGGGGCATCCCGCCTTCCAATTTGATGCACTCGCTCGTGGATCCCCAACCGTTCTCCTGGAGAAACTTGTACACATCCGCATACCCCGGAGGCGCCGTTACCACGCTATCACTGAATATTGCGCCGATTTTATCTCCCTCGGCATTGATCGGGCTCACCACTTCGCGCGCCACCTTATATCCCTCATTCAGATACATGTCCACGTCATCCAGACCGTAATTATCCTTGAAGCGGTCGCACCCCAGAACTTCCTCCGTTGGAAGCCATTCTTTCAGTACAAACTGTAAATCTCTCACATCATATCTAAAATCCATGAGTCATACCCCCTGTGCTATATAGTTTTATGTATTCAAGAAATATCTTTCAGGCTTTCCATTCACACTACTCTCCTGTAAACGATGGTTTACGCTTCTCAAGCATTGCTTGCACACCTTCTTTCGCATCCCTGCTCTGGTTCGCAGAATCAGCAAGACGCTTCAGCTCTTCCTCGACAACCGGATCAATTGGCGGTTCTTCAAAGAGCTTGCGCATGGTCTGTTTAGTAACTCTGACTGCAAGAGGGGAGGCTCCTTCAGCCAAGTCACGAGAGAATTCCTCGGTAATTGACTCGAGTTCATCGTGGCCCACCATGGTATTGATCAACCCCATCTGAAATGCGCGCTGGGAATTTATCAGCTTTCCTGTGAGAAGTATCTCTTTGGCAGCGGATAAGCCGATAAGACGGGTCAAACGCCCTATCGCTGTGTAATAATAGGTTCGTCCAAGTCGCACGAGCGGCGCACCGAATTTTGCTTGTTCTTCGGCAATTCTGAAATCGGAAATAACAGCCATATCAAGCCCGGCGCCTATGGCGGAACCAAAGATCATACTGATAATGGGGCACGAACATTCAATTAATCCTGTAAGGCAATAATCCAACCCTTCGATGGTTTTTTTGAAGTTGGAAGAGCCTCCTGAAAGATCCACTCCGGCGCAGAAAGCTTTGTCCCCTTCACCCCGAAGTACGATCACTCTCGCAGACTTTTTCTGCTCTATGTTTCGGACTAAATCACCGACGGCAAAAAGAGCGTCAGCATTTAGCGCGTTACGCTTTTCCGGCCGGTTGAAGCTAATCGTTGTAACAAACCCGGATTTGCTCTTTTTCACTTCTCCATCCATTTCATTCCCTCAATGATAGATTTTTTAGTCTCCGGCAGGGTGGATACTTTTTTTACTTTGAGAACTGAATATATCCAAAACCTGCAACGTGGATCAGATTGACCGCCCTATTTCGGCACCTTCTCGGATTGCCTCCAAGGCATCTCGTGCCTCGAGACTATCGCCAATTGTATAAACTTCCATACCTGGAAATGCCGTTTTAATATTTTCATACACCGACTTTTGAGACACAACTCCAACCGCCAATACGACCGTATCTGCTTTGATAAAAAGCAGATTTGATCCGTATAACACATAGACACCATCATCGCAGATCTCCTCAAGCGGTGAATAAGGATAGATATACACACCCTGCTGAATCAGCCGATCCCGTAAGGTCACAAGGGTGTATCGCTCCATAAAATGATGATTTTGTCCCAACGCCCTTTCGGTCACGATGGAGATTCGCTTCCCTTTTTCCGCAAGCATGAGAGCTGTCTCCATGCCAAGAGAGCGACCACCGACAACAACAATCTTCTCACCGACTTCAACCTTTCCTTTCAGTACATCCAATGCCTGAACAACATGGGGAAGGTCTGCCCCCTGCACTGCCAGATTTCTGGGGACGGCGCCTGTGGCAACAATAACGACGTCCGGTGATATCTGGCGGACAAGTTCCACTGTTGCCTCGCGTCCGAGCATGACTTCCGCCCCGGACTCGACAAGATCACTGCAAAGCTGCTGGGTAAATCGTGCATATAAATCCTTTCCCTTCAGAAGGGAGGCAACATTCCATTGTCCACCTAATGCCGTGTCTTTTTCACAGAGAATCGTTTGATGTCCACGATTCGCAAGGGTTCGGGCTGTTTCAATCCCGGCAAGACCACCTCCTATGACGAGTACCTTGCGTGGATTCGCTGTTTTTTTCAGGACAAATTCCTTCTCTCGCAGCAAGCCGGGATTGACGGTACAACAGAGACCCCGCGATCTCTTCGTTAAATCCCAGCAGTTATTACAGTAAATGCACCGTCGAATCTTGTCCAGATCACCTGCCTTCGCCTTATTCGGAAGGTAAGGATCAGCCAGCAAGGGACGCCCCATAACAATATAGTCCGCCTTCTTGCATTCAATAAGCCGTTCCGCCAGTTCGGGATCACCGATTTTACCCACCACCATAACGGGAACGGAAACCACCTGCTTTATTGAAGCCGCAAGGTCCGAGAAAATGGCATCGGGGTGGAGATAACACGGGTTGGTAATATGAGCCATTTCGACAACACCCCCCGAAACTTCAAGCGCATCCGCCCCTGCCCCAGCGATGAGAGGTGCCTGAATCAGTGAATCGTCTAAAGAAATCCCCCCTTTGATAAATTCGCTTCCGCTCATCCGAAAAATGACGGGGAAATCTGAGCCGACGCGGTCCTTTATGGCTGAGACTATTTCGCAGGCAAAACGTGCCCTTTTCTCCGGGTTGCCGCCGTATTCATCATTTCTTTTATTGGTACGCGGCGAAAGAAACTGGCCAATGCCATATCCATGAGCGCCATTGACTTCAACGGCATCAAAACCGGCTTTTTGGGCGCGAAATGCCGCTTCCGCAAAGCCCCGCACAAGGCGCAGGATATCCTCCCTAGTTGCCTCTATGGGTACTTCCTTGTTTTTGCCCCCCCAGGGAATTGCCGACGGTGCCAGAGGTATAATCTTTTCAGGATTCTCCATCCTCTTTCGATGGGATGTCAATAATTTGCCGTGGTGGAGGATTTGCATCGCACACTTTCCCCCATGTCGGTGAACCGCATCGGCAATTTTTCTCAATCCCGGAATAAACTTATCGTCCCAGATAGACAGCCGTCCCGGCGCGCAAGATTCGACAAGGATCATCGAAGACTGACATATAATAAGACCTACTCCCCCCTTCGCACGCTCTTCATAAAAGTCTACGGTCCTGTCAAGAACAAATCCCTCTGTATAATCATTTGAAGAGGTGCCCATCGGTGCCATTACCAAACGATTGTCCAGTTTCATTGCACCGATATATCCGGGTGAGAATAAATATTGTAAACGTTTCATTGTATTGTTAAAACTTTGCTCGATCTCGGTCTCATAGTCTTGTCAAATAATTGATTTGACACCGTAAGCATCTGATTACTCGATCCATACCGGAAGCAAGACAGGTACTAGTGTCCCTTGAAAACCGGCTCTCTTTTTTCAAGAAAAGATGTAAATCCCTCCCCGAAATCATCACTCCTTCTACAAACTTCAAGGGCATATGCCTCGTAATCAAGCGCCTGGTTCAGATCCATCTTATAAAAGTTCTGCAGGCCTCTTTTGACAAAAGAAACCGGGATAGGGGCACTTTTTACAATCTGTTCAGCCATCTTATAGGTGGCAGGCATCAGATCCTCATGGGGCACCACCTTGTTCACCATCCCAATCGCCAAGGCTTCCCGGGCATCGATAATTTCACCCGAGAAAAGCAGTTCGGCAGCCTTGGCATAGCCAACCAGCCGGGGCAGAAAGTAAATTCCTCCCCAGTCGGGATGAGTGCCTCTTCGGGTAAACACCTCCCCAAACCTGGCTTTCTCACTGGCAATCCGTATATCACAGGAAAGAGCCAGGTTGCAGCCTCCCCCAGCCGCCACACCGTTCACTGCGGCTATAAATGGTTTTTCAATCGAATTAATGGCCAGGACGATTTGAGACATGGTATGCCTTTCACTTGAAGCAATCGGCGAAACGGCTTTGCTTGTGCCAGCGACTCTCTCGTTGACATCCCCTCCTGAGCAGAAAGCCTTGTCCCCCGATCCCGTAATCACTATCACACGAATTTCAGGATCTGATCCTGATTTCTCGACCGCTTCAAGGATCTCATTTCGCATATTACCGGCGAACGCGTTGTACTTCTCGGGTCTGTTTAATGTTATAGTGGCAACTTTGTCTTTTTTCTCCAAGAGTACAAATTCCCAGTCCATTATGTACCTCCAAATCATTCTCCACGTTATCCTAGAAAAAAATGTTCCAAGATAATCACATGTTGCGCCATGCCACCATGATCGCCAGCACTAAACTCCCTTTCGTCCGGACGTATTGTGAATCCAGCAAAAAAATCTGTTGTTTTGTCTGCATAAGCTCTTTTTCTTAAAGGACATCCGCTGCGGAGAAATGTCACACAACAGCGCTCGCGATTTTCAATCCCACGCCTTTTCTCTCGCAGCGTTTCTCCCTGCGATTCTTCCCGTGACCATACACTCAGAGAGGTTGCTTCCCCCTTCGTATATCATTCCCCACAAAGAACCAAGTTCGCCGGCGCTGTATAAACGGGAGATCGGCTTACCATCAGGCCTGAGCACCTTTGCTTTCGCATTCCTTCTGGGGCCACCCTGGGTATTCAAGAGGCGAGGATAGAGGGGCAAGGCATAGAATGGAGCCTCTCCAAGGGGTTTCAGACATTCCATCGGTCTGTCGAACTCGTAATCATTCTTCTCATTACAACAACTGTTATAAGCTTCCAAGGTGGTTCGCAACCGTTCTTCCTTCATCCTTCCTCGATTAGTCTCAGTGATAGAGATCATATGGGCCAGTTCCTCTATGGTGTCCCCCTTGACAATCCACCCACGCTCGATCTCCCGGGAGTTATCCGCAGACCACCTGTACCCTGTCTTCTTTCCCCACCCCATACGGCTATTAACAAGAGAGACTTTTCCCCTGGTATTCTCATCCAAGATGGCATAGGAGGGAATCCTAGTGTACTCCTCCTTAACAGGATCAAAGTAATCAAGGACCAGATTCCAAGAATGAACATCCACCCCCATCTCATTAGTAAAACGTCTTCCATACTGATCTACTAAAAACCAAGCCGGGCCCTCTTCATAATTATGATGAATCGATGGCAACGAAAATCTAAAGGCAACGTCATACTCAGGAACTTTTACTCCAATTGCGCAGGAAATACTGTTCATATGCCACAAATCGGCCCCTGCCTGCATCGCCATCCGTATTCCATCGCCGGTATTACCGGGGCCACCCCCATAATATATCGGATAGCCTCTGGAAAAATTTCTAAGAAGATCATCATTGTTCTGGAATCCACCGGTGGCCAAGACAACGGCTCTCCTTGCTTTCACATTAACATCCCTTCCCCCGCGCTCTAGCGTCATACCAATGATTTGGCCATCCTTATCCTGTAACAATTTTTTTGCCGTTGTTTCCATCAAAACGGAAACACCTCTATCGGCTAACGCGTTGGAAAGAATATGGAATAACCCGTTGACCGAAGACTTCCTGCGACAAATCGTCATCCATTTGTGCATTGTTTCCGCCCCGGGATGGTCGGGATAGGCTGGTTTCCCATACTCACGGAAGGAAACATCTATGCCGATGCTCTTGCCAGTTTGTTTGAGCCATTCCAGGTTATTGGGAGACATCTGCGCATATACATCAAGAAGTTTTTCGTCCATCACGGAATGAGAGCGTTCAAACAAGCTCTGCAAGTATTCCTTCGCCCTTCCGGCATCGTCCGGACAGGAAATACCACCAAGAGACACCCACGTATTCCCCTCAGGCTCTTTTCCCTTCTCCACAAGGGTGGTACGAGCGCCTTCCTCGGCGGCAACGATAGCCGCCACTGCCCCTGCCATTCCGTAACCCGCCACCAGAACATCAGTTTCCGCATTCCATGAAATCACTCTTCAGCCCCATAAAAAATCATCTACACCTCATCCCTGCTTGTTCTAAGCAAATTGGCATCGGTTTGTCCGGGATAATCAGTTCACTTTAAGTGAGGATCAACGAAAAACGGCAGAAAATGCATCAGCGAAGGGTCCTGATTTGTACCTGTCAAAGGATTGCCGGCTCACCCCCATGTGTTTACGGCATTTAGTCCGATGGATTGCCGAACTTGCCCTTCAACTCTATCTTTCTGACCTTTCCGGCTGCCGTCGCGGGGAGACTGTCTATGAACTGAACATAAGCGGGCATCTTAAATTTCGCCACTTTTCCTTCCAGAAATTCAAGAACTTCTGCTTTGGTGATACTTTCTCCCTCCTTTGTAACAACAAAGGCCTTGCCAACCTCTGTCCATTTCGGGTCAGGAACACCAATAATGGCAACCTGAGAAATCTTGGGATTGGCAAGGAGAAGTTTCTCAACCTCGGCAGGATAAACGTTCTCACCGCCACTTCTATACATATCCTTTATTCGATCAACAATATAGAAATAACCCTCTTCGTCTCTGTACGCAAGGTCCCCTGTATGAAGGATACCATCCCTTATTGTCTTTGCCGTTTCCTCAGGTTTATTCCAATACCCCGACATGAGGGTAGGCCCCTTAACAACAATTTCACCTTTTTCACCGGGAGGCACTTCTTTTCCGCTTTCGTCGACTATTCTTACATCGGCGTAGATAACAGGTAACCCGATTGATCCTTTTTTCCGCAGAGCATCTCTTAGCGGCAAAGAACAAATAGTGGAGGTTTCCGTCTGCCCCATTCGCTGCTGCAGGTTTAATCCCTTGCTCGCAAGTCTCTCAATCAGGTCGATAGGTGTTTTTTCACCTCCACCTCCGAAGATTCTGACACTGCTCAGATCATAGTCATCTATTAACCCGCTATCCATAATACGCTTCAGTACGGTTGTCACGGCGCCAAACGTAGTCACCCTATACGTTTCTATGTCTTTCAGCATTTGCTCAGGTGTATACGTTTTTCTCAACAGGATGGTGGCACCCCGGGAAAGGGCCGGGGTACCGTAAATAAGGAGACCTGCTGAGTGAAATAAGGGATAGGGCGATAGCACAATATCTTCGACTCGTAACTCATGATAAAAAAATGCGTTCAGGGTATTAAAAAACGTTTTCCGGTGAGAAAGCATTGCGCCCTTCGGATTACCAGTAGTACCGGAAGTATACATAATAATCTGAATATCCTCCCAATCCACAGGTTGTGACAACTGTGGCTCGTCAGTCGAACACTTCCTCAGCTCACTCTTATAGTCGGTAGCCCATTCCGGTACATTCCCGTCGGCACAACAATATCCTTCTTTCTCGATGCAGGCATTTGAACGAACAGCCTCAACCTTTTCCGCCAGCGATTCATCAAACAACAGGAAACGGGATCCGCTGTCATTCAGCTGGTATTGAATCTCCTCCGCGGTTAATCTGATGTTGATGGGGCAGAAAACGGCGCCGATTTTGGCGGCGGCAAAATAAAGATAGAGCAGCTCAGGGCAGTTTTGGAGGATCTCAGAAACCCGATCTCCCTTTTTTATCCCTTTCGCAACCAAATAGTTGGCGGTTCGGTTAACGTTTTCATTTAATTCCCTGTACAAGATTTCCTTGTCGTCGAAAATCACCGCCGTCTTGTCCGGGGTATAAAAACTCCACCTAGTTAATAAAGTTCCAACAGTGAATTCCATCACTTCACTCCTATAAAAATATTTATTGCCGGTCTTTGTAATAAACCAAACACCGGTTCGAGATCGATTTATTTATTGTAAACATACCCCCCAAATCTCAATTTCAAGAGCAGGGGGTCGCATAATCCATTCTGCCCCATGTGCTATCCAGTTTATTCAAGAAAGAAAATGCGAAAACCTGCCGCCCGGGAAGCATAGCGGCCCTGCCTCCAGCTGATTCTCAATTCTACAATAAAGCTGGAATGAGACGTGTCACAAAAGGGCCCTTGCAATCATCTCAGCCGAAGAACCAGCCTTTTGGAAAACTAATATATAAGAGCTTCCAGAAGAAAATATAATATAAAAGGGTTACGCACACGCTAAAGATTACAAGATATAGCAATCTACCCCGGTGGATCATCAATGCCACGCACACCATCGCCACACAACCTGCAAGCGGGTATCCCAGGACCTCAATGAGAATGCCCAATACAAGAAGCAGAAGCCCGATTCCAAACCCTTTGATGATTCTTGTACCGTCGTGTACCTTGTCTGATCTAAAAGCCTGAACCGCCCATAAAAGAGACAAAATACTAATGAGTACTGCAAATGTGTACGGCAATGTCCTTGCGTTCGGTATATCACCCCTGCCACTTATCTGATCCGGAATTATATAAACGAGAAGCGTTACACCCAGCAGAAAAAAGATGAGCGACGCGGTTAATTCATACTTATCTACAAACCGATCCCTCTTTTCCATAATTCTCTCTCCTCATTATCAAAAATGTGCCGAGAACTACCTTTCATAACAAGGATTAAGAAATCCCTGCCATTCGATGCCATTTACTGCCCTGCAAAAAACCCGTTGCATCAGAGTGAGGACATGTTTTGTGCCTTCCCTCACTCTGATGCAGACTTAGCCACACTTCTTGAATAAATTTTCAGCTCATTTTTTCTTTACGTCTTTGTCACGTCCCATGTCTTTCATCATTTTCTTTGTCAGCTCCTGCAAAGCGGTTTTTGTCTTTACAAAAAATTCATCGCCGCCGTCATGAACCACCGGCATCGAAAATTTGCTCGTCACATCAACAAGTCTCTGATCATAGGTAGCCTTCCGTATGGCGTCCTGCAGCTTTTTCCTGACGTCGGGGGGAGTCCCAGCCCGGAGAAATACAATGACAGGATTCACAAAAGCCAATTCCGGATAACCAAGTTGCTCCAAGTTCCAGCAGTTCTTCAGATCTTCCGGCTTCACAAACTCAGCAAATATGGGCGGGTTTTTCGGATGTCCATAATCACAGAGATACCGCATCTGGCCATTTATAATGAGGGGTACCTGGCTGCTTGACATGATAAGACCATTGATCTGCTTCCCCAAGGCAAGTTTTGTGGCTTCCGCACCCCCCTTGCTGGGTACCGGCCGCCAGTCAATTTTCTCCTGCATGCCGAGATATTCCGTGACCAGATGCCCGAACGTCATCGTGCCGGCGGAAGACCACTTGGCTTCTCCGGGGTTGGCCTTCGCCCAATCCAGATACTCCCGCATCGTTTTCCACGGGCTGTCAGCCAGCACAGCGAACCCGGAGTGGTAAATAGTGTAAGCGTAAAGAGGGTCTATATCCCTCATGGTATCGAAGGGAAGATCGTACTGATAGGGCGTGGTCATAATGGAACTATACGATCCGATGGCAAGGCTGTAACCGTCGGCCGGGAGCCTGCTGATCTGCCCCAGTGCGAGGGTTGCGGTAGCCCCCGACTTGTCAACAATGGCTACCGGCTGCCCTAAAATATCTTCAAGAACTTTTGCCAGCACGGTCCCGGTCAATCCAGTCGTAGCACCAATCTTGTAACCTACATAAATGGTAAGAGGACGATTGGGATAATCGTCCTTCGCATATGCCATACCCGCAATCCCCCCGATGAACACCGCTACAATCACAAACACCAACACTTTCCTCATTATACCCCTGTTGCCTTTTCCTTTCATGATCCGACCTCCTTTTGTTTGTTGTAAAGTTATTAGGTTATGTTGCCTCAATGCTATCGCGCTTTCCCCTTTTTCTTTTTTATTCTGTCACTCACGATGGCATATACAATGCCGACTAGTAACATTATCCACAAAACGATCGAAATGGGACTTGCAAAAATAACTTCTGACAGGTTATTTCCTGAAATAGCCAACGCCTCGCGAGCCGCTCTCTCAAAGATTGGTTCCAGAATAAACGCAATCAGCAGCGGGCCCATCATAAACCCGAACCCCTTGAGGATAAATGCGAATATTCCCGCTACAGCCATAATATACACATCCATCATGCTGTTTTGTATGGCATAAGCTCCAGAAATGCATAACAGGAAAACGGCGCTGAAAATATACCGATTGTCGATCTTATACAAAGCTTTCGCTGTATAAGTGAACACGGTCACGGCTATGGGATAGAGCATGGCAGCTCCTATCAGCAGCCCGATGAATACAGCGTACATGAGAGGGCCGTGATCCCTGAAAATAAAGGGCCCCGGCACCATTCCGTTTATGATGA
>DFYK01000061.1 GCA_002383605.1 Proteiniphilum sp. UBA4084
GATCGTGGTATTGGGAGCTTCATTTAATTGGCTCACAAATGATTGGATGTCCATTATTGCAATCATTGTTGCTTTCTCATTAAGAACGCTGGCATTACGTTACCATTGGAATCTACCAATCTTTTCAAAGAAATAATCAACCCGTTGAAACATTATTAAAATACAAAATTGTGAACTTAAATTTTTATAAGTTACCCTATCACATGTACGTGATAGTGATTGCTTGCATGGCGATAATTTCATGCAATACAGGAGAAGATGGTTCCCAGCCAGCGTATGAAGTTGCGATAGCACCGGGTGTGTATGCCGTAAAGTGGGCCAATGGAGAAACCCGTGCAGATGTAAAACAGGGTGACATTGTAGCTGTTGCCTGTGTCGACGGACAATCCATATTCGAATTATCGAAATATACTTTATCTGAATCCGGGACTTTATAACAGCAACGATCCCTCATTCAGTGACAAATGGCGTCCCATTCTTTCGCACGAATTTGAACATATTCTTCACCGTACCCAACTCGACCTACTTCTCTTTGGTAGTACTTTTTAGTCTGTCGTTTCTGATCTCGCGTATCTTAGTAACTGCTTTTCTTTACAGAACCGCAACGAATTGGAAGGTTGGGGCTGGTATTTTATCCTCATTCATCCTTATTGGTAAAGCCATTTTCACAGGTTATTTTCACAGGTATTTCTTTGGTGATAATTACTGCATTGTCATTCATTTTTGTAAGCATATATGCTGTAGCATTGTCATTCCAACTGAAAAAATTGAAAACATTTCCTCAGAAATTGAGTAAAGAGATAGAAAGATAACGGCAAAGAAAGTTCTACCCCTATTTTGATATTTCAATTTTTACATTTTTCCCCGAGGTCAAATTCAAAATCAGTGTAGATGAGTCACTCTTATTCTCTACTAATTCAATATTTTTAATTTTCGGGAAAGAAGATACGGTGAATTCCTTAATAGGATTAAATACTCCATGAGGTTCCAAAATAGTCACATAGGCCCTTTCAGACCTTTTATCGTCTCGAAGCATAAACGCCTGATCGTTTCTCAAATTAAAATTTGGATCATTAGCACCTATCCGTGTCAAGAATAATTTGGTTTCCGGTGTCACGTTTGTTGTCAATGAATAAAAACGGTTTCCATTGAGGAATGTCAATGACGAGACCGGTAGATCGGTTTTTCCTTCTGCTTCCAGCCATAAGTGCTGGTATCCGTTTGCATCTCCAAACACTTGCTGAGATTCGAGATGACGTTTATAATTAAAATTGGCACCTATCAGTTGCCCCTTGAAGTAAAACGGTAAATCTAAAGTATGCTCGGACTTGCCACTCACAGTAAGGATGTCAATCAATATCGGATATTCAAAATGTGAATCTTCGAACAAAGCTACTTTACGATTCAGCTTTATACCCGGATAGGCGGTTGAGTCTTCGGCAGCTGCAGCTACCATATTATCTTTTTGTGTAAAAAAGAGATGCTTGGGTGAATAGTTTTCAGAGATGTTTATATCACCATCATAATGTGACTTTTTATCAATCACAATCGTGTTATGTGCAATGGTTTGCTTTGCGAAAGAGTTATTCTCCGGTAGATAATGCCCTCCATTTTTTTGCTCAATATTCAGAAAACGAACAGCACCATAATCTTGCAGAATATTATTACCCTGATCATAAAAAGAAATAGAAAGCTTATCGAAATGGCCATGGGAAAGACCATGAGATGTGTATTTAAAAACAGCAGTAGTTTCATCCTCATTTTCAGCACGCAAAATAGCAACTGCACCTTCATCACCCTTGGATCCATCCCTGAGTAAAACTGATTTGCTTCTGAAAGGCTTCTCTTCTTTGTTATTGATTGCTTGGGCTACCTTCAAGCCATCTCCGGTTAAAATGACCCTATTCTGCCCCTTTGCAATACTCAGGAATGATTTGCAGTTCTCGGGATTCTTTGAATAAGCAATATCGAGAGCATATATCAATTCTTCACTATGCCAGGTCTTTTCTAATGCATCGTTCAAGTAAAAAAAGAGACCATTAGAATCGGCCAATTGAAGCTGAGATTCAACAGCTTTAAGAAGTACACTATCTTTGTATCCAAAGATATCCAGTTCGGGTTGATTATTGTCAATAATACGGGCAAATGTAATAAACGGATGCAATGCATATCGCTGGTAATAGGGACCTTCGGTAAAATATCCGTCAGGTGAAAACAATTGATTTATTTGAGCCAAATATCCACCTTTGCCATCTTTATAAAAACCGTACAGAGATTTATCAACTAAATCTTTATTTCCTGTAGCATATCCTGTTATGCCTACGGCAACAACAGCCCAGGTTCCATGATTATGAATCCGATTAAATGTGGAAAGATTATCTTTCGACAAAAATTCAGCCATTGGATAAAGCAATCTATTTTCAATATACTTCCTTTCTTCAATCGTAAGAAAATCATAAATACAATCATAGGCCTGGGCTGTGTATACCAGCCATACACTTTCATTTAATCCTTGCCAAAATATTTTACCCCTGTAATTGGATTTTGTTACTGGATGGAGCGGTAAACGGGGATACATCTCTGCATATTCTTTAAGCATTTCACGTACGAAAATGGCATATTTCTCCTCTCCTGATATTTGATACAATGCCCCGGATTGCATCATTTCCTTGTAGTTTTGTTTATGACGCTCGTGTGTATAACCGCCTCCTGCATCCTTTGGTATCGGCACGTCGATGGGTAAGTTTAAAATCTCATCAATTTCATTTTTCACTATCTTGTATGAGGTGTAGAACAATGGTGTGTCATTTAGATTTTGTCTTATGTACGGCACATCGGAATGGGTAAGAAGTAGTCTGGGATGTTCCTGCAATTTTGTATTTGCAGACAATACAAAGGGTACTGTAACTAAAATAAGTAATATCTTTGATTTCATAATCCCTTTTATTTATATAAACGATTCATTCTCAACTTACCTGAATTATTGTATTTGATATTTTCAATTTGTATGTCATCCCACGCAAATTCGTCAAATAGTAATGACGCGCCACCTCTTCCACTGTTACTAAAAATTAAATTACTAATCCGTGCTTTTTGAACACCAATCAACCTCAGCGCAGCACCTCTTTCCTGATTGCTACTATCTGTAAATGTGGAGTGAGTTATGTATATTGAAGGGCCGGAAGTACTTTCATCATTTCCTCCACGATAAATATTAACAGATGAGCCCAATACTTTTTCAAAGTGACAATGATCAATTACCACATTTTCTGCACTATATTTTCCGGTATCGTCCTTTTCAGCACTTAAACTTATTCCTTCTCCCGAGATACTTTGAAACAGACAATTTTTAAAGATCAGGGAGTCTGCAAAAGTGCTTTTCTGGGCTTTAAAACCGGCAAATGTGGATTCTCCGAAATAAATAAAAGCGCAATCCTCTATGGTTGCATTATATTTTCCACTCATAACTTTAGCCGGAGAAATTCCTGCAAAAGCACTACCCCTGCCCTCTGCAGGCTTGCCATTAAAAATTAAACCTGATAATTTAAGATTACCTCCATCTGCAATTTGAATCATTGGATTACCCGATGCAGACCCGGTGTATCGAATAATTGGCCTGTCATTTTCTGTTGCTTCGGAACTGATAACAAGATGTTTTTCAATTACGATGGGTTCGTCAAGTAAAATATCGGAAGATGATTTAATTATAATTGTATCATTCTCGCCAGCTTCTTTTACTACATCACTAAATGTATCTGCATCACTTACAACATACTTTTTCGCTGATGTAACATCCTCATCTCCGATCTGATTATCGAACCATTGAGCACCACAATTTCGTCTCTCTACAGGTAGAGTTAAATCAGGTTCATTTAATTTTTTATATACAAAACCATCTCTTTTTATTGTATTATGTTTAATATCAAAATAGTTATCAAAAAAATCAATTCCTGAAACATCATCATTTTCAATAATTAACTCAGTCGCATTTCGATTAATAATTATGTTTTCAGAAAAGACAGTTCCTGTCGGAGGCAAGGTACGTTCATTATCTTTTCCAACGCCAAATTCGATGTTATCACAGTCGATAAATACATTTTCTGCAATTTGTGTATTCTTCACTTGGAGATATCTGTTAATCAGCGAATTTGGTACAGCATTCATCACAGCCAAAGCAGCATAAAAACGTTTACCAGTTAAATCCTTCAGATAATTTTTCCTTACAATATGATTCTCCCCCACAATTCTGATTCCGCCTGTATTTGGCTTCCTGTTACCCAAGAAAACATTCTCCTCCACGATATTACCGTTCCCATGTCTTAAAACCAATTCTCCCGATGATTCAAAGAATACGTTGCGTGCAATATAGTTATCACTCGATTTAATTGATACATGCTCTACCTCGCCATCACAATGCTCAAACCAATTATCCACAATTTGTGTTTGCGATGAGGTCAGTGAATATGTTGAGTTACCCACTCGCATAGTCTCTGATCCATTGGAACCATAATTCGGACGTTCACCAAAAAAATTGTGATCGATGGTATGTTTATTTTCCCTGTTCCGTGCTTCGTCCAGCTCAACAATCAGCGTAGTCCCGGCATTTTGTTTACCAAAAAGAGTATTGTGATCAAATCGGTTATTCTTTCCATAAAAAGTCACCCATGAATTACTGGATGCTCTGTCTTTTGGGTTGTAATTTTCAATCACAAACCCTGTGATTCTGCAATTGTTAGCAACTTCTTCTCCTAATCTATACTCAATTACAGGTCCCTTGGGTGAGTATCCATGCGTAAAATACAAATTATGTATTTCAATAAATTCACCTGCAAGTCTGATATTTGATTCTCCTTCCAGACGCACTTTTCCGGGTGTTTCAGCAATCACTACAATGGGTTTTTCTGCTGTTCCTTTTGCAAAAAGTTCAAGAGACACATCTCTATAAACGCCATTTTTAATTGATAATGTGTCTCCTGGAGTGGCTATACGAACGTCATGCTCTAACTCTTCTAAATTATTGTAATGTTTAACTTTATTGCATGCATTTAGAATTAGTAATAAACTGAATAAGAATAAAAAAATATTTTTTATTTTCATACGATTATTTTATTTTTTTCATTATGGTGTATGGAACTCGCAATAATTATGTTTTTGGGTATAATTGTTTATATGCTCGTTTCATAATGATTAAATTTATTCAATAACTTCTATTTTCTTTAAAAATTCAATTATTGAATCATTTATTCTTTCGTTATCTGATTTGTCAAATTTACCATGCAAACCACCATCAATTGTTATAAATTCATTGTATACCCCGTTTGATTCCAATTGATTATGCAATAATACAGACTGAGAATACGGAACAATCGGATCATCGGTTCCATGAATAATGAGAATATGGGGACTTTTTTCCGAAATATATGTTCTGGGCGAAATAAGTCTTCTAAAATCTGAACTGTCACTCTTTTCACCCATCCACCAAATTAATGATTTGTAATTGTAGAATTTATCATCTTTTTTGGTGAAATCAACTGGCCCATACTTGTCGATAACAGCTTTGATCTTCATATCGGTTGAATCATTTTTACAGTACTTGTCGAATCGGCGATCATTACCAAGTAATCCTCCCATAAGGGCCAAATGTCCACCAGCTGAACCACCCATTAATATAATATTATCGGGATCCAAATTAAATTTCAAATGGTTCACTTTTAAATACTCTATTGCTGAACGTATATCTTCTATAGCACCGGGTGCATATGCAGTTTGAACCAAGCGATATTCCACATTGGCGACTGCAAATTTCTCTTTAAAAAAAATATTAAATCCGGTTTGAGATTCTTTATTCCCATGGTTCCATCCTCCACCATGAATATTTAACAATACTGGCAGTTTCTGCTTCGAATGCAAATCTACATATAGATCCATCTTCCCTTCCCAATCTCCAACACGTGTGTAGACTGCATCAATTATTGATGTATAACCATCGGGAAGATTTACTTTCTTTTCAATGTTATTTTGACTAAAACATGCATTTGTTATCAATTGAAGAAATAGAAGAAATAGAAGAAATGAAAATAATTGCTTCATGTTATTAATTTTAGAGTAAAATTGATCCAATAAAATACTTTATAGCTGACCTCTTGCAAATTCCATCACATTTTCCAGATGTTTATTCATCAATTCAGCAGCTTCATTGGGATCTTGTCTCCTTATTGCCTCCAATAAGGCTCTATGTTCTTTCACTGTTTTGTCAAGTTCTCTTGAAGAAGAACACATTCTGTATTCTGTATAGGATGATATTATATCTGGTATTATAATTTCTAATAATGATTTTAATACGCTGTTATTGGAACCTTTTACAATTGCAGTATGAAATGCGAGGTCTGCTTCATAAGGATCGTTGTTTTGATTCACTTCATTTTCAAAATTAGCAACAGCCACTTCAATCTCGTTTAAATTCATATCACTTCTCCTGATTGCGCATAATCTGGCTGAATTTACTTCTATAATTAATCTGGTTTCAACTAATGAATAAAAGTCTCTACTACCTACTTTTAATACATTGGTAATTAGACCCTCAATAGCATCTATTCCCAGGTTTGTTACATATGTTCCATTTTGAGGATACGTTTTTAGAACGCCACAAAACTCTAACTTTCTGATTGATTCACGAACATATGCTCTACTTACTCCGAAAGTTTCGGAAAGTTGACGTTCAGGAGGAAGTTTATCTCCTTGCTTCAGTTGGCCAGATGATATTTGATTTTTAATTTGTTCGATGATTAAATCACTCGGAGATGTAATATTAATTTTTTCGAACTGATTCACAGGAATTTCCATAGCCATAATATTTTCAATCTCTACAAATATAAGAAATAAATCATTTGTGGACACTTTAAAATAAAAAATCATCTGACAACTCTACCTGAGCCATCACCCTTCATGAATGTTTCTACTTCCGATAGGGTCACTAAGTTATAATCACCATAACTTTGGAGGGACGTGCAACTGCACCTGTTTCCAGAAAATATATTCCAACTCTTTCCCCTCCTCTTATAATATGACTGGTTTCGACTCCATATAAATTTTTTATACCCAGGAGTGGCAAGACGCAACATGATCTCTCCAAATGTTATTACTTTTTGCATACCCTTAAATAGATTATAATCAATCCGGCACATTTATTTTGTAATATAACAACCTGTTTATATCAGGTAAGACATCTAAATATCCTTCCTCGATGATTCTTTGGTTGTCATAACCAATTGATTTCGAAAGATCAAAATATTCTATTTTTCCGGTTCTCAAACCTGCATCGTAAAGCAAAATAGCTGCTCTGTCAGTATTAAAATCATTAATCTGCATTTGAGGCCATGTATCGGGGTTCTGGTAATATGGCAGCATATACTCCAATGCTAAGATCATACTCCTGTCATTTTCTGATCTGTATTCCCATAGATTGAATCCATTTTTACTACACATTTTATCAGAAAAAGACAAAGCTTCCAATGCGAAGGTCGAATAATGAATACCCAGTGTTCTCTCCAGTTCTTTAGGGAAAGAACCTTCAGAATCTATTTGAAGGGCAATGCGAGGTAAAAACCTTTCATCCACAATCTGTTTGAAGTAATCATAATCTTCTTCAAACATAACAAGAACCTGATTAATCACATCATACCACAATCCGTGATTATTCTGCGCCTTTAATTCTGTCAGACCATTGGTGCTATTTTCAATCCAATATCTAAAAGCCTGAGTCCATTCTTGTAGTTCTTTTTTATCCTCACTTGTCCATGAAGAAGAATTTTCAATTATTTTAGCTGCATTCAAAGCCTTAAGAAATCTTCTTGAATCGATAATCCCGGTACCACGGATTAATTGCATACCAGGGACATGCTGTGCATAGGTCATGTTCGGATTCATACCGGTAACAGGGTCCAAAAACCAGACTCTCAACATCTCAGCAGCTTTCGCTGCATACTTTTCCTCTCCTGTAAAGTAATACATTAGTGCCAAAAGCTCAGTATTTTCACCGAAAAGAGAGCTGTTTACTCTTTCGGGATATTCATACACTTCCGGGTTTCTATTCCCATCGTCGCGAATATAAGGCATCCCATCAGCTTTCGAAGGATCTGGCCACCAATACGGAGACAATGTGATATAATCTCTTGGATCTTTACTGGGAGCTATATGTTTTTTATTCTCACAAACTACACTTAACGGTTTCATATTCATAGAAACCGTATCAACATATCTCTTAATAACCTGGTAAATGGGAGTGATATGTGCATCATTGTTGTCTATAGCCTCTTTGGCTTCTTCGAGCAACACATCATGATAAATAAGCGAGAGGATCGGTTTATCATTTTTCGTTGCTGACTGGCAATTGCTCACCATTCCAATAGATAAGATTATACTGAAAAGGAGGTATTTTTTCATTATTCTGTTTATTGGTTTATTAAAAAAAACATATCATACAAATGTTGCAATATATCAGGGATATATCTAAATGGATAAATCCCTGATATCGGAGACTACTTATTCGTAATTTTTGTCATTCTAAAAATCATTTAGCCCAAATAATATCGAATATCAATTCCGGAATGCGACCATTTACGGCATCTTTCGGCATTTGCTTCAGTTTAATTATGCCATCCTTGCCTGTTTTGAAATTTCTAACCCATCCAATATTATACTCATCCAAGGAGAAATGTCCGGAGGATGCGTTAAATCCAGCATCAGAAGATGATTTGTAAATTCTTGGAGCACTAGTTGTTGGAGGTTCTATTCCATTAAATAGTTCACTGTTCAATTCAATGATTGTTCCGGCCTCATACGCCTCTATGACTCTCAACTCGTCGGGATTAGCTCTGTTTAAAGCTTTGAACCTTGTCTCAATTCCTCCCGCCCCGTAAAAATCACTCCATGAACCATCCTGGGAATCAATGGTAACATTGTTACATTTGAAATTTTTCACAGTATTCGTTGCATTATGTGGTCCATATAGCTGTACATATCCCGATTGATCATAAAGGAAAAAGTCAATACCAGCTCTATTTTCAAACGCCGAACAACTATTGTATACAGCACCTGTTTCTGCATCAAAGAAAGCATCTTCTGTTCCGCCATACCCCGAACGGGCACTCAGAAGTACATCTGTGTGTTTATAGTATCTCGGCTCATTGGGATCTGTAATTAAACTGAAGTTTTTGGTAATAATTACTTCTTCTTCACCATAATACACACCTTTCAAGGTTGCTGATGTCATACTCCCCCCAAAATAGTTTGGATACATATCAAAAGTAATACTGGTATCGGTCTTTGATAAGATCATCACCTTGGCATTTCCAATAAAAATTGAGTCAATTAAGGATAATTTATCACCTTTTATTTCAACCGGAGAATATTTGGTAAGAGATGCCGGAAACTCAAAAACACGCGGCAATTCACTAATTATAGAAAAGGTATTGCCACTTGGCCCAATTTTAGAGTTTTGGGTACCATCAAAATAAACAAAACTTAAATTTACGGGACCCTGAGCATTTGAATAGGGCACCTTGAAAACGATTTCATCATTCATTTTACTAATGATCAAAGCTTCATCGGCACCAAGCATTACTGCATCTATTGTATTTAAATTGTCTCCGTAAATCACAATGTCAGTACCTATTTTTCCTTCCGTCGGATATGCATCAATGGATGGAGTAGCATATAAGATGGTAAAGTGATCGCTACTTTGGGCTTCACCTGCTGAATTGGCAACACGAATCACGCCGTTGCGGGAACTTGTAAGAACTTTCGCTACCAATTTGGTACTACTAATTCTATACTTTATGCTGGCATCACCTCCGCCAATTTGAACCTGATCAATCCGATCCAGGTTTTCTCCGATAATTGTAATTTCTGTACCCACATTTCCGGACATAGGCGAGAATTCGGTAATTACAGGAGGTTCTACTTTAAATTCATCTATCAAAGCACTTTCATTACAAGCAATGAAAATAGTCGTTGTGAGAAGTAGTAGAGACATATAAATAAAATTAAATCTGAATCTCATAGTTTTATGTTTTAAAGATATTAATAACCCGGATTTTGCGTAATATGCTGATTCACATCGATCTCCTTTTGAGGAATTGGTAAAATAATACTACTTTCAGTCATAGGAGGTACTCCATCGGGCAATTGTGAATAATATTCCTCCTCCATGAAATGAGTATTTAGTACGACCAATACTCTATTGGTACGTATCAAATCAAACCATCTATGATTCTCATATGCAAGTTCAACTCTTCTTTCCTTTTCTAATGCCATACGCATAGAATGAGTATTAGAAAAATCTTCAATTTTTAACGCAGGGATGTGTGCTCTTTCACGAACCTCATTCAAATAGGGCAATGCCGCAGAAGGTCCCTCCAGTTCATTTAATACTTCAGCATACAGTAAAATTATGTCAGAAAAACGTAAAACAGGCCAATCCTTATCTCCATCGTATCTGGAGAGTACGGGAGAAAGATATTTTTTCACATACATTCTATCTATTGTCTGACCTCTTTCATTTACATAATTTTCAGCCAGGGTTACATCTTTCCTGACATCACCTTCTTCGTAGCTAACCACAAGATTCATTGAAGGGTAATTGTATCCATGCCCATCTGCATTGATCACACTTGAACCACTCAATTGCGGGGCAAAATAGTTCCCAAAGGGAGATCCAAGTCCAATACCTCCAGATTGGTAACGAATCGCAAAAATAATTTCATTGTTGACTTCGTTTGAAATATCAAAAACAGCTGAATAATCTGGCAATAATCCGTGACCACTATGCTGGTATATATCTTCTAATAAACCAAGTGTCTCATTATCTATCTTACCCAATGTCATGTATACCTTTACAAGCAGAGATTTGGCTGCCCAGGAAGTAGCTCGTCCTTTCTGATCTGCGACATATACCAATGGTAATTTATCAATCGCTGATTTCAAGTCTGCGATGATAAACTCATACACATCTTCTATGGGACTCCTGTCATAATCCCTTGCCTCTTGTGCGCTGATCCTTTCAGATACAATAAATACGGGTCCAAATAATCTGACAAGATTAAAATAATGGTATGCTCTAATAAAACGTGCCTCACCCTCAAACTGATTCCTAAGACCATCTTCTTTAATCACATTCAGATATTCTTCCTTTAAAACAGTATTACACCGTGCAATATTGTGGTATACTGCCTCCCAATATTCAAACACCCGTTGATTTGTAGCGGATACCGATGCCTGATCAAAGTCAAACAATAATGTATTGTCGGTTGAGGTAGTGGTCAGGTTATACAAACGGCTGTTGTCAGAACGCAGTTCTGTCAACATCCATTCATTTTGCATTGGTCTCTGTAAACCATTATAACATGCAATGACAGCAGCACTCATTTCATCTGTTGTTTTATAAAAGCTGCCTTCTCCTATTTCTGAAATGGGTTGAAGATTCAAATCACAACTATGAAGGATCAAAATAAGAGAACTTATAAATATTATTTTTATATTTTTCATAACAATCTGATTATATAAATTAACAATTAAAAACTGATTTCCAAACCTGCTGAAAATGTTCTCTGGATAGGAAAACTACCCCTTTGGTAGCCATCGACCAACGGAGATGAATAATTTCCGGATGTAGTTCTTGCCTCCGGATTTATTCCTCTGTAATCTCCGTACCAATAATAAAGGAGATTCTGAGCCGTCAGATAAACTCTTAAATTGCTCAATCCTATCATTTTCAAGTTTTTCTTTGGAAATTGGTATCCTAACATCAAATTCCCAAGAGCAATATAGGAAGCGTCTTCAAGTACATAATCCGTTAATTCCCACTGCATTCCATCACCACCACTCAAATGAGGAGTTTTGCCATCGCCGGGATATTCTTCTGAAATATATCGGTTTTCTGTAAAAGCTCTGTTTATTTTTTTGGTTTCCTGATAATATGCATCTCCATTTAGAATCGTCACATCATGTACTCCGTGAAATGAAAAAGTCAGATCAAAGTTTTTAAAATTGATATTATTTGTCATTCCCCAGGTAAACATGGGAAATGGATCACCGAGTGCTACTCTGTCATTGGCATCAATAATCTTGTTACCATCCTGATCAATTACTTTTAATGTACCGGGTCTTACTGTTTTACCGACAAGAACTTGCAAATTGCTTTCATCAATTTCATTCTGTGAAATCCATATACCGTCTGTCTTATACCCGAAGTACTGGATTGAGGGAGCGCCTACTTTTGCAAGATATATTTCACTTCTCTCTCCGTAACTCAAAAGTCTTTCTTCTCCGTCACCAAGCTGCAATAATCTATTGCTGTTTGTTGCAAAATTAAAAGATGTAGACCATTCGAAATCTTTTTTTCTGATGTTGTAGCTTGTCAGTTCCACTTCAATCCCTCTGTTTCGCACCTTGCCTATGTTGTTCCAGAATTGCTGATATCCGGTTATTGCCAAAGTAGGCTGTCTAAACAAGAGACTTTTTGTAACAGAGTAATAGTAATCCACTGATAAATTCAGTCTCGTATTGAATGCATTGAGGTCGAATCCTAAATTTGTTTCACTTGTCTGTTCCCATGAAATTGCCCTATTACCCAAAACGATGTCAGTATTAGCCAATCCGGGATATAGAGTTGATTTGGCGCCCAGAATGTAGTTTGCACTCTGCAGTTTATCATATGCTGCATAGTTCGGAATGCTGTTATTACCGGTAACACCCCAACTGGCACGTAATCTTAACTGATTTAATTTATCAATTTTCTTCAGGAAAGGTTCTTCTGAAACACGCCAACCAGCAGATAAGGATGGAAACCATCCCCATTGATTTTCAGGGCCAAATTTACTGCTACCATCAGTTCTGATACTACCGGAAAAAAGGTATTTATCCTGATAATTATAAGTTAATCTGCTTAAACCCGACAAAAGCAGTTCCTCCTCTTTATCGGTGTAAGTCCTTCTTCCATCATCTTCAATTGCTATTTCTGAAGCGGCATTTATTGTTTTGATATAATCTGTAGGGAAATTTGTACCCTGTATTCCGGCATTGCTAACACGTACCTTATTCGCAGTATAACCGGCCAGTAAATCGAAATTGTGATCGCCTACCGAATGGCTGAAATTCAATGTATTTTCACTTAATAAATCTA
Source organism: Proteiniphilum sp. UBA4084 (assembly GCA_002383605.1). Lineage (GTDB taxonomy): Bacteria > Bacteroidota > Bacteroidia > Bacteroidales > Dysgonomonadaceae > Proteiniphilum. Next base: position 13,181 of record DFYK01000061.1, read on the forward strand.
TAAAAAGCGTATTCGTATATCTGGCATAGTTTGGATCACCTTCACGTCGAGTATTTTTGTTGTGATATATGTCCTGATTTTCGTACCTCACATAAAAACCATTTGAAGTCCTGAAAACTAAGTTGTCAAGGATATTATAATCCAGATACATAGAGCCGTTTAATCTATAATCATAACTGTTACGTGACTCATTATCCAAAATACTTCTGGGATTATTATTACCTGTTCCCCAGGGACTTGCCACAAAAACATTTCCGTCAGCATCTATATATTCTTTGTTGTTGAAATGTCTTCCGTGGGCATAGGAACCAATCGGTTCTCCGGTAATCGCAGATGTTGCTGCAGTATGACGTACAGGAAGCCATGAATAGGTTCTGTAAAAATCAGTAAAGTTTGCACTGGGAGCCTCTCTTTTGGAGTATGTAGGAGAAAGATTCACTCCAACCTTTACTTTTTCCGAAAGATCTGCGTCTAGTTTTAAACGCATATTTAATTTGGTGTAATCACTGTTAATCATTACGCCCTGATCAGACAGATAGCTTCCCGAAATATAATATCTTGCTGATTTTGAGCCTCCCGACAAACTGAACTGTAAATTGTTGATATATGCATTCTCTCTCAAACCTTCTTTTTGCCAATCTGTATAGTTGTCTATAGATTTCCAGGAAAGTTCACTTGTACTGGGTCCTACTCCACCTTTTGCTTTTTCATCAATTAATTTATCCACATATTCATTCGCATCCAGCAAATCATGAAGTTTATAGGATGTTTTTACACCGGAATAAGCCTTTACAGAATATTTTGGTTTGGTTATGCTTCCTGCTTTGGTTGTAACAATTATTACCCCGTTGGCGCCTCTGGAACCATATATTGCCGTAGATGCAGCATCTTTTAATATTTCTATTGACTGAACATCATTCATATCCACAGCGGATAAACCATCTGACATAGGATATCCATCGACTACAATCAAAGGCTCGTTACTGGCACTAATTGATCCAAGCCCTCTCACACGTATTTCAGGAGCGAAACCAGCTTCCGAGGTTGTATTTCTGACTTCCAATCCGGCTATTTTTCCTTGTAGCGCCTGGTCTAACCTTGACACGGGTAAATCTCCTAAATGCTCGTCTGAAAATTGTGAAATTGAACCTGTTAAGTGTGACTTCTTTTGAACTCCATATCCAATAACAACGAGTTCCTCTAAGTCCTGGACATTCTCTTCCATTACAACATTTATTACAGATCTACCCTCCACAGGAATATCTGCAGACATAAAACCAATGTAAGAAAACCTCAACGTTGACTGTCTGTTGGGAACTGTGATTGTATATGCGCCCTCAATATCTGTAATTGTTCCAACTGTTGATCCTGTTACAGAGACATTGACCCCAATTAAAGGTGCATCTGCATTATCAGTTACAATTCCTTTCACTACTAACCCCTGGGACAAAGCCGGAAGGACGTTTAAACTTAAAAAAACAGTTAGCAGGAAAATTAGTTTTTCGGTTACTTTTACTTTCATTATGAATTAGAATTTTAGTGTATTAATAAATCTCTCAAACATATATATTTTAAATTGAGTAATTTACTCCATAAAGAAACAAGATTTGCGGAGTAGCCGGCTCACTGATATTTACATCCAGATCAAACCCGTCTAAATTGTTTAATATATTGGTATTGATTGTATTGTCTTTGAAATGGACTCCTTTAACTCCTTCTTCTCCATCTGCAAAATTAAATTTCAATTGCCTTTTGTTATTAAAAAAAATGTTGAATCGAAAGTCTACATTTTCCGGGATAACTGTTTGGAATGAATAACGAGCCGGATCACTGTGTCTAAGATTAAAACTTATATTTGCGCATTCAACGAAGGTATTGTTTTCTATAATTACATCTTTTACAATATGATACTCACTGGGCTTTGGATTCTCCAAGGCATTCATAATTGAAAACGCCGATCGGAGTTCATTTGCAACGAGGCCGGAAAAGAAGTTGTTTTTAATTGTATGACCAGAGTTGATCACCCTTATGCCAGAACATCCTGACTTATTATTGCCTATAAATACATTCTGTTCTACTATGTTTCGATTACCATGACGAAGGACCACAGCTCCGGCGCTCTCAATAAAAAAATTGTTAAACAATGTATTGTCGCAAGACTTAACGGAAACAATTTCAGTTTCACCATCACAATTTTCAAAAACATTGTTTCTCACAATTGTTTCTGATGAAAGATGAGAAGTAGAAGAGTCGCCAATTCGAATAATCTCACCTCCATTACTTACATACTTTAATACCGGACGATTACCAAAATAATTATTCTCGATTAGGTGATTGTTACTACTACCTTCATCAAGTATCACAGCCATCAATACTCCCTCATTCTCTTTACCTTTAAATGTGCAATGATCTATTTTATTATCCTTCCCATATAAAAGGACCCATCTCTCAGCCCCTTTGTCATCTGCATGATTATATCCATCAATCACAGAGTTCGTAATTCTACAGTTTTTTGCCAACTTGTTGCTTTCGGATCTGAACTCCCATACTGTTTTACCATACCCATTACGAAATATCAGTCCATGCACCTCCACGAACTGACCGGCGATTCGTAGATTTGAGTTGCCTTCAATAAATACTTTCCCGGGAGTTTCAGCTTTTACTACTATTGGTTTTTTACTTTCTCCATCCGCCTCAAGTACGATTTTGGCATCTGTGTAGATATTATTTTTCAAAATAATAGTATCACCTGGCATTGCTGATTTAATCTTCTCGTTTAAATCAGAAATAGAGGACGCCATCTCATTTTTTTTAGATTTTCCGATGACTTCATTCTTGTTTTCTACCAAATCATCTGTTGAAGAACAAGCTACGACTATAAGTAACATGAGTATCAATGGGCGTAATGTACTTAGATTTTTCATTTTACTTAAGGATTAGCTAACAGTTCGGTATAATTTCAAATTAAAATTAAAAATATACCGAACTAATTAGATACGTGAGATTTACAAAAATTATTAACTGAAAAACATGCCTCCGTTTATGTCAATACATGTTCCGGTAATGTAATCAGAATCATCAGATGCTAGAAAAGCGACTAAATCTGCAATGTCACCTGCGTCACCTTCTCTTCTGAGAGGATATACTCCTTGAATCATTCTTTCTCTGTTCTCAGGGGTATTAAATCTATCATGGAAAGAAGTAGCAATGGTTCCCGGTGCGATTGAATTCACTCTTATACCATCAGGGCCCAGCTCCTTTGCCATGGAACGTGTAAAAGTGGTCACTGCACCTTTTGAAGTTGCATACAATGAAGCACCCGGACCTCCACCATCTCTTGCAGCCAAAGAAGAGAAATTTATAATTGAACTCCCACTTATAAGATAGGGAACAACTTCTTTTGTAAGAAGCCAACAACTCTTAAAGTTGGTATCCATCAAAAGATTATACCATTCTTCATCTTGCTCGGTTATTTTCTTTCTCCCAAAAATTCCTCCTACAACATTTACCAATACATGCACCTCATTTCCAAAGGCTTCTACACCTTTTATTAAAAGATTTTTTACATCTGAGACCTTTGTCATATCACCTTGCACAATTATGCCGTTTCCTCCAGCCTTTTGCACCAAATTCAATGTAGTTTCAGCATCACTCTCATTATCAAAATAATTAATAATTACATTTGCTCCTTCTGATGCTAATTTAACAGAAACTGCGCGTCCCAAATCTCTTGCTCCACCCGACACAATAGCCGTCTTACCTTTTAATCTCATAATTTTCAATCTTTTAATTTGTTAATTAGTATTTGGTTTTATTTGTTCTATTTTTCCAACTGTTGCAAATATGGAAACCAGCGACAATGGGACAAGTACAACGAGAAGTCCGAATAACAATGGCCAGCTTGTTATTTCGCCTGCAAATAAAATTGCAATGATGGTACCTAATACAGCAGCCGCTCCACCCAAACCGGCTAACGAACCAACGGACTTTCCTAAGTGAAGATCACTTGGTAAAGTTTGAATATTCGTCATTGTAAATTGATATCCTCCCAAAACGAATGCCATCAGAATGATAGCAAGAGTGGCATCAACAGTTAACACGGAACCTATTATTGCCGGAATCATGATTAATCCACCCGTTAAAAGAGCAATCTTTCGCGACTTATTCACGCTGTTCCCTTTTTTAATGAGGTAACCTGAGAACCAGCCTCCAAGCAAGCTCCCAATCATGGCACCCAAATAAGGGACCCAAGCGGAGAAAGCCAGTTCCTTAATATTTAATTGAAATTGTGATATTAAATACATGGGCAAATAAGTCACATACATCCACCAAATCGGATCCAGAAAGAACCTTCCAAGTATTACCGAATAGTTCTTTTTATTGCTTAGTAATTCTTTCCAACTTTTTCCCTTATCAACAATTGCTGTAACTGCTTCTGGCTGTCCGGAAAGTATATAGTCCTTTTCTTTTTCAGTTATCCATGGATGCTCCTTTGGACCTTTCTTATTAATTATAAGCCACGGAATAAGCCATAATAAACCCAACCCTCCAATTATTACAAATGTAAATCTCCAACCAACTGACAAATAAAGCGTTAATATAATAATTGGTGCAAGAATAGACCCAAATGAGGCAGCAGCATTAAATAATCCTTGTGCAAAAGCCCTTTCTTTTTGAGGAAACCATTCCGCATTACTTTTGGTTGTACCGGGCCATGGTCCCGCTTCTCCCAGGCCCAACATCATTCTAAAAAAAGTTAATGACACTTTTCCTCTTGCCAATGATGTCAACGCATCAGCGCTACTCCATATTAATACGGATGTAGTAAATCCTTTTCTCGTACCAATTTTATCATACATTTTCCCGGAAAAAAGCTGACTTATTCCATAAGCGATCATGAAAAAGATGGTTATTGTCCCGAGAATATTTTTCGCCGCATTAGATGCCTCTTCTTCATTCAATTCTTCCGAAATAAATCCCAAATCATAGGCGATACCTTCTCTGTTTGTAACAATTTGATTATCTTCCTTGAAGTGAATCTTACCAGCACTCCTTTCAACAACCTTCCCTCTGGAGTTTTTTAATAAATAACTATCCGTAGTCGGTGAATATAAGGCTTGATAAGAATCGGAATCATCCAATTTATTCACCAAATTATATTCCACGTTGGCAATCCACATGTAATTCAACGTACCCCTATCTAAGTAATTAATTATGGTAATTAACATGATAAGTCCTATAATCCACCATCTTAAACCTTTAATTTTCATGGAGTGAAATGATTATTTTTTAAGAAAATCTTCCCTCATGGGGCTGAACACGTCAATTAGGATACCGGCCTCCAGACATTTTGCACCATGCAGTACGTTTGGTGCTATATAAATACCGTCACCCTCCTTGACCATTTGTTTAACGCCGTCTACCACAAATTCGAAGACACCACTTACCACATATGTGCTTTGTGAATGATAGTGTGCATGTTCATAGCCAATCGCTCCGTCATTAAACTTAACTTTAACGAGCATAATCTGCCCATCATACCCCATTATCTGTCTTTTCATGCCTTCTCCTGCTGATTCCCACAAGATTTCATCTTCCAATAAAAAATTTCCGCTGCTAGTTTTCATAAGTAAAGTTTTACAATTCGACAATTTCCACGTGTATTCAGTCAAATCAATAGAAAAATTGGTTGACCAATTATTGGTTATCCAAAATAAGCCAATCTATTTGATATAAAAAAATAAATATCCAAATTTTATATATATTTAACCTACTTCTCAACAAATCATTTACTCATTAACCGACATCCAGATCAACAGCGAAACAATATGTGAAGAGCTTTTGGTACAAATAATTGCTGTATTATGAAAATCTCATATAAAGTCCGAAGTAATAGCAGCAACAATTGAAATATTACTCTCTTTTGAAAAAATATTGAGGGAAATAAACCATACTTCAGGTTATCTTGTTCTATTTCACATAGCAGGATTTATTTCGATGAATTTATGGAAAAAGTAATCTCAAAATTGGTTCAGGAACAAACAGGGCTATTTTATATCCCAACCGTCAAGAACCAAAATGAGGGCTTACCGGTTCGTTTTGCTGCCAAAACAATTTCAGAAACACAGTTGGTATTTTATTTGAAAATCCGCAACACGACTTTCCTCAAATCATTTCTTACACAAGGATTACTGAGGACTCGCTGGTAGCCGAAGTTTCTGGAACAATAAAAAGGCAACCACGAAGAGAAATCTTTCCAATGAAATGCGTAAGGAATTGACTCTAAAGGAATAAATTAATCTTTACGATCCATTGAAAAAGAAAAAGTACATTTTTCAGATAATAATCAAAACGACACCTTATGCCGGCCTGCATACTGACTGTCTGACACCCCGGTAGCAATACAGCGTCATTCTCCGTAATAACGCTGTATAGCCTTAATAGGAAAAGAACTTTTTATTCCGTGAGCTGTTGCGGGATTTGCATAAAATCTTCACCCGTAATGGTTTCTTTGGTGAGCAGAAACTCTGTCAGCGTGTGCATTACCGGTTCATTTTCCCGAATGATGCCGCGCGCCTTCTCGTGTTGTGCTGCAATAATTTGCCGCACCTCCTCATCGATTTTGGCAGCAGTTTCGGCTGAACAAGCCAGTGAGGTATCTAAACCCAGGCAGGGATTGTTTACCGTCTCCAGAGCCATCATCCCGTATGTGTCGCTCATGCCGAAGCGGGTTATCATGGCGCGGGCCAGTTTGGGTGCCTGTTCAATGTCGTTGGATGCGCCCGTGCTCACCCTGTTCAGAATCATTTCCTCGGCTGCGCGGCCACCTGTGAGCGTAGTGATCCGATTGAGGATATCCACTTTGCTCAGCAGATTTTGTTCTTCACTGTCCACCTGCATCGTGTATCCCAGTGCGTAGGATGATGGTTATCTTGTGTACCGGTGCCGAATGGGGCTGCTTCGCGGCAACCAGGGCGTGTCCTATTTCATGATAGGCAATGGTTCTCTTTTCTTCATCAGAAATCACCTTGTTCTTGCGTTGTGCACCGGCAATCACGGTTTCGATGCTTTCTTCCAGATCGGCTGTAGTCACCTTGTCACGTCCCATTCTCACGGCACGCAGTGCACCTTCATTCACGATGTTGGCAATTTCAGCGCCCGATGAACCGGCTGTGGCACGGGCAATGAGGGTCTTTCCTGTTCCGGGAGGGCCTACAAGCAATGCTCCCTTGGGCAATGTGGCTCCGATGGATGCATATTTATCGGGATAGTGTAAAAAATCCACAATTTCCATCAGCGATTCCTTGGCCTCGTCCTGTCCGGCCACTTCGGCAAAAGTGGTTTTGATTTCATCTTTGGCATATATTTTCTCCTTTTTCTCACCAAACGACATGAAATTACCTCCCATACCACCCTTCCTGGCGAGATTTTTCATCATATACGTGGCACCAAAATAGAGCAGCAGACCGGGAAGGATCCAGTACATCAGGATGTTCATGAACGGTGAATTTTCTTTGGGTATCACCTTAGTGAAGGTGATTTTTCCCTCTTCACCTTGTCCCTGGGCGTATACCAACCGGTTTACCAGCTCGGGATCATCCATTTGTCCTGTTTGGTAAATCTGAACTTTTTTTTCTCCTGTACGGCTGGTTACCGTCTCTGTTTCGGAAGAAAAATAAACATATCCCTTGTTAATACTTACTTCCTTCACCAGCCCATCGTCTACCATGTTGAGGAAGGTACCGTAATCTGTTTCTATGACCGACTTCCGTCCCAGTCCGGGAAAAGAAACCAGTTAAATAACAGCAACAGAAAAAGTGTGTCGAAAAAAGATTACCAATAATTTTTGTTGTTTTGTCCAAAAAAGACACCACTATTCTCCGTGTTATCTTTCTGCGTTTTCTTCTGTTCTTCCATATTTTGAAATTTAATGCTGTCTTAAGCTTTGCACAAATCCTGCATGCTTCATACAGGAAATATGCAAATTATGGTGCTGATTTACAGAATTAAACGCAATAAGTGTGCCAAATTGTATTGTTTTTTTGAACCATAGCTATTTGAAGACGTTAAACTCATTTAAGATTATTTGAAAGATATTGATGACGCACTGCTGATTCAGGTACAACAATTTTACACATCACAATGACTGAAACACAGAAAACAGAAGACAACAAATTGCTCTATTATTTTAAAAAGTGGACAGTGATAACCCCGGAAGATGAGTCGGTTATCCTGTCGGCTTTTGAACCCTGCTCCATCAAGAAAAAGAAAGATCTGCTGTTGTCGGGTAAGACCTGTAAATACGTCTATTTTATTACCAGGGGCTGTCTGCGCTCTTTTTATATCGATTCAAAAGGGACAGAACATATTTACCAGATCAGGATGGACAACAGCTGGATCAGCGACCTGGAGAGTTTCTTTACACAAACACCGTCCAAATACAATATTGAGGCGCTGGAGGATACGCAGATGCTGCGTATTTCCTTTTCACGACTGGAACAGTTGTATGAGGAAGTGCCAAAACTGGAAAGATATTTCCGCATCCTTTTTCAGAAGGCATACATCAACGCACTGAAACGGCTCAATGCAAACATGTGGGAAACGGCCATGGACCGTTACAACGACATGCTGAAAGAAAATCCCATGATGTTTAAGCGGGTACCCTTAATCTACATTGCCTCCTACCTGGGCATCACCCCGGAAAGTTTGAGCAGAATCAGAAAAAGAATTTAATTCATATCGTTTACTTCTTAACATAGATCAAGTGTCGAAGGCCTGGCACCATGCTACCTTTGTGTTGTAATAATTATAAAACAATACAAAATTAAACAGGTTGAAACGGACAGTCGTATCTGAGAAGTTTCATCCACAAAAACTAATAAACGTATGAAGACAATTAATTTATTGGCAATCATTTTACTGGCAGGAACATTATCGGCATGGGCACAAAAAAGTGAAATCGATCTGAGTAAATCACAGGTGCTATGGACCGGAAAAAAGATTGGCGGCTCTCACAATGGAAAAATTCAGATACAGAGCGGAACCTTTGAATTAAAGAACGGTGAGATCATAAGCGGAAATGTGGTGATCGACATGAACAGCCTCACCAACGACGACCTGAAAGATGCAGGTTACAACAAGCAACTGGTGGATCACCTGAAATCGGACGATTTCTTTGGTGTGAACAATCATCCCACCGCAACGTTTAAAATTACAAGAGCGGGTAAATTTAATTCAGACAAGGCAGTCGTCACCGGCTTGCTGACAATCAAGGGAAAGACTGAAAAGGTATCGTTTGTGGTAAACAGGAAAGAAAATGTTTATTCGACACAACTGAAGGTAGACCGCTCTAAATTTGGGGTTCGTTACGGCTCCAAGTCATTCTTTAACGACCTGGGTGACAAAGCCATTGACGACATCTTCACGCTGGATATAAAACTGACACTGAAATAAAAAATATTTTAATCGTATGAAAATAGCAGTCACAGGAGCAACCGGGCAATTGGGAGCCATTGTTGTGGAAGAATTAAAAAAGAGAGTTCCCAATGAAAACATTGTAGCGCTTGTCCGCACACCGGAGAAAGCATCGGCCCTGGGAGTAGAGGTACGTGCCTTTGATTACACCCAACCCGAAGTGATGACAGCAGCACTCGCCGGAGTAGACCGGCTGGTGCTCATCTCAAGCAACGAAGTTGGTCAACGTACCAGTCAGCATTTCAATGTGATAGAGGCAGCCGGCAAGGCCGGTGTAAAATGGATCGTATACACCAGCCTGTTGCATGCCGACTTCACCACATTGAGTCTTGCAGGGGAACATATGACAACGGAAGAAGCATTAAAAGCTTCCGGCATGGATTACACCATCCTGCGCAACGGCTGGTATACCGAGAACTATACCGGTTCAATTGGCGGCGCACTGGCCGGAGGTGCCTTTATTGGCAGTGCCGGCAACGGGAAAGTATCATCCGCACCCCGTGCCGATTATGCCGAAGCAGCCGCAGTGGCCGTAACCGATGAGTCACACAGGGGAAAAGTGTACGAACTGGCCGGAGATGATTATTATACGCTGGCCGATCTGGCGAAAGAAATATCAAATCAGACAGGAAAAAATATTCCCTACAAAAACCTGACGGAGTCTGAGTATACCAGAATTCTGGAGAGTTTTGAGATTCCCGCAGGACTGGCCGCTGCCATCGCAAGCTGGGATGTTTCTGCATCGAAGGACGATCTGTTTGATGATTCCCGTCAGCTCTCCGCATTGATTGGCAGACCCACCACTCCCCTGTCGGAATCGGTGAAGGCTGCCTTGTAGGTTCCACAGCTACCAGTGGGAAAGGCCTTCGGAGGGTACCTTCCTCTATTACATGATGCTGGAAAACGTTGCCTTCACCTTTAAGTTGAACCAGGTAAAAAAGATTATCAAGGAATATAATGGCAGGGAGGATGTCGCTTTTGGGAATCTCAAAAGCGACATCCGCAAAACGCTGAACGAAATCATTGCTCTGCTGGAGTCGGATCACAATCGAGGCCCACAATTTTGTTGTCCGATATGAAACACATTGGCTCCCTGTTGGCTGCAATGGCATCCATGATGTCATCGTAACACTGTACGGTTGCATTTTGATAATTATCCCGGATATACTTTTCACCGGTTGAGCCTGTCATGGCACCTACCACAGCGTTGGGCAGATCGGAGCCATCACGGTTTTCTGGAGGTGCTTTTTATTCGGTTTTGCCGGAGGGGTAATCCTTTACGACCGAAGCAATGCCATCGTCCGAAAGATGGTTGACCTTCTGTTCCTTTTCATGAGAACAGGCATAAAAGAACAAAATGAAGAAAAAAAGTGCAGAGAAAAGAAGTTCCTTTTTCATTTTATCGGTTTAAATTTAAAAGTGTTATAAGGTAACGTTGAAAACTTCTGATGGTACAAATTTAAATAAATTTTTGAATTTTCATTGCATGCAATTTTTTGAACAAAAAACCTGTTCCCGCGGTTTTACTTATAATAGGTAATGCTGCCTGAAACACTAAACCGATAATTCTATGAAACGAGATGGTCAGTTAGAAAGCATCTGGCGATCGGAGGTTAAAAAACACTACGGACAAGAAAATTTCGCTCCCGGTGCACAGTTCGATGTGGTCGTAGCGGGTGCCGGAATTACAGGTATTACAAGCGCGTTGCTGCTTCAGAAAAAAGGGATGAAATGCATCCTTGTTGAAGCCACAAACATGGGTTTCGGTACTTCCGGAGATACTACTGCCCATGTGAACAGCTTTTTTGACATTCCTTATTATCAGGTGATCCGTGATTTCGGGCTCGACTCAGCGAAGCTTCTTGCTCAGGCCGCCAACGAAGCACATCACATCATCAAGGATCAGATAAACCTGTATCAGATTTATTGTGATTATTCAATCAGAAACGGATATCTCTTTGCATTGGATGAGGAGCAGGATAAAGAGTTTCAGAAAATCATAGAAGGAAACCAGAAAGTGGGTATTGAGACCTTTGAGACAGCGGCAAATCCTTTTGGAATACCTTCTGTAAGGGTGGTGGAAATACCCAACCAGGCACAATTTCATCCGTTAAAGTATCTCAGAATCTTGCTGAAGGAGTTCATAAATTCCGGCGGCACGTATGTGGAAAATTGCCAGGTTACTTCGGTAAAAAAGGAGAACGACAAACTGGTTTCCATTACAAAAAAGGGCAACATCGTCAGCAATCATCTGATTTACGCGACCCACATTCCTCCGGGCAGAAATATCATGCATTTCAGAAATACCGCCTATCGCAGTTACGTCATGGCATGCAAGCTTAAAAACGGAAATTATCCGGAGGCGTTGGGTTATGATCTGTCTAAACCATATCACTATTACCGTTCTCATGCCCTCGATGTGGAACAATTCATCGTTGCGGGTGGCGAAGATCATAAAGCAGACAATGTTGATCACACTTCGGAGAGTTTCGAGAGACTGGGGAATTATCTGCGCCAACATTTTGATATCGAAGAAATCAGTTATAAATGGTCCTCCCAGTTTTACGAATCCGCCGACGGACTCCCCTACATCGGACAATTGCCTGGCAGTCCCGATCATGTATATTGTGCCACCGGCTACAATGGCGACGGGATGATTCTGGGTACCCTTGCAGCCAAAATACTCAGTGACATCATCTCAGCGGGAAGCAGCATCTATGAGAAACTTTTCCTACCTTCGCGGGTAAAACCCGTAGCCGAGATGGATAACATCGTTGATTCTTAATAAAAAAAATGCCATACATTGATTATTACAAAATACTTGGGTAGACCGGAATGCTTCGGCCGAAGATATCAAGAAGGCTTACCGCAAGCTGGCGCGTAAGTTGCACCCCGACCTGAATCCCAATGACAAGGAGGCACACAGGAAGTTCCAGGAACTGAATGAAGCGAATGAGGTGCTGAGTGATCCCGAGAAGCGTGCCAGATACGATAAGTACGGCGAAAACTGGAAACATGGGGAGGAGTATGAGAAAGCCCAACAACAGCATCAGCAGCAAGGAGGCCGGAGGAAGGCGGAGGCATGAAAAAGAAACATGCCTACATCGCACTGAATAAACCCAGAGGAATTGTCTGCACCACCGATACCCGCAGGGAGAAGAACAATATCGTTGATTTTGTCAAATATCCGGAACGTATTTTCCCCATCGGCAGGCTCGACAAAGATAGTCACGGCTTGATTCTGCTGACCAGCGGCAGATCAGGCGCATGTGTGAATATCTCGGCAACGAGGTAGTAAAGCTGGAAAGATACCGCATCATGAACATCGATCTGGATATTCCGGTGGGGAAATGGCGTCATTTAACCGACAAGGAGCTGAACGGCATCTTCAAAATGGTACGGTATTCATCAAAGACGATGGATGTTCAAGAAAAGACCATCAGTCGTTGAAAGTGATACGTAGTCCAAGTCGCAGATTGAAATGGAGCGGGTTATCCTTGTAAATGGTCTCTAACTCACTGCTGTTCTTGAAATAATAGGAAATACCTGGCTCTGCATAGAGTCCGATGTTGTTTGAGATCTGATATCCCAATCCCATGGCTGTATTTACGGACCATTGCAACTCTTTTAATCTTATTTTCTCCTTTGTACTTATTTCCAGCTGGTTGTCGAGATAGTAGTTTGAAGTCAACCTGCCGGCCACATTCTTTTCCACAAGACCGCCCGTGGAGATGTAAGTAGATATTTTATTATTTTGCCAGAATGTGTAAGCGATGTTTACAGGAATCCCGATGTAATGCAGCGTTTGACGATCGTCGTAATAATAATTGCCGTTTCCGGAATATAATTCCGAGGAGAGCAGTGAATAGGTCAACCCGCTCGACACGCTCCATCTTTCGTTGAAATTGTATCGCAAGGTCACTCCGAATATGACGGGTTGATGATGTTTCACATTGGTGTAAACTTGCTCTCTCGTATAATTGGACAGAAAATGATACTGTTCATCCACAGTCTCAGCCTGTGCAAATGTACCGTATCCCGAATAAGTTTCAGATGAGCCTGAAGGGAGATTCGACATGGAGAGATTGGTTTGCCATTTTGAATGATTGCGGGCGGGCTTCCGGGCAACCGAAGCGAATAACTGATCGCTGTCATTATTGCGATCCAAAGCAGGCTGGTCGAGATCTTTTCCCGATACATCGTCGCTGCTTTTATCCGGATCGGGATTCTGAGTAATTTCTTCTTCCGCGATGATCTTACCTTCTCCCGTGATGGAAAAGTCCGGGCTTAGATTCTCCATGGCCGGGATATCCGGTTCCTGAAAAAGCTGTGGTGATTGCAACGCCGGCCTGCTTTTTACTTTCTGAGTGGCAAAAAGTTGAGGGCTGCTTTCTGCGACAGGAATTTCTGCCATGGGAATTTCTACCGCGGGTTGCTCTTTCTGCTGGACGACAGGGACATTTTTCTCCGTAAAACTGACATCTTCCTGATTATCCGAAGAACTGTATCGCAAAATAAGTAATAACAGTACGGCAACGGCCGCAACAGCTGAAAGTACTCCAATATAAATACTCCGTATGGAACGATTTGGCTTTAAGGAATTTTCCCTGCCCGTGCTGCCGTCGGTAATCAGCTGATCAATCCCTTCCCACAATCCCTCGGGTGCAGGTTCCTCGTGACGCTTCATCCGGTTGCGCAGGTTATCTTGCCATTGATCGCTCATCATATTTCTTCTTTAACCGGTACAACTCTATCTCTTTCATTAATACACCTTTGGCTCTGTGCAATTGGGAAGCCGAACTGCTTTCCGCAATGTGCAGGATCGAGGCAATCTCTTTGTGACTTTTATTCTCGAATATAAAAAGGTTGAAGACCGTTCGATATCCGGGTGGCAGCATGCGGATCATGTCCATAATGACCGATGTGGGAATATCTTCAAAGTCTGGTTCACTTGCATCGTCAGGATCGGGTAAATCTCCATCGGGAAGATCTGTAAACTGCATTCTTTCATTTGACTTGATGTGGTTTAGTGCTTCGTTGACCACGATGCGCGCCGACCACGCACGCAAGGAGCCGGAGCCTTTGTATTCGAACTTGTGTATGGCATTGAAAATTTTTAGAAAGCTTTCCTGCAAAACATCCCTGACATCTTCTTTATTAGAGATGTAACGGGTACATACCGCGGTAAGATACCCGGAATGATCATCATAAAACCGCTTCATGGCGCCCCGGTTGCCCTGTACAATCTGCCGAATGAGTTCCCGTTCTCTGCTTTCTTCTTCAATCATTGATCAATCTCGTCCGCACACATACCATCATCAATTCAACCGATTGAATGATGGCAAGGTTGTAAATTATTACAAATGTACAACCTTGCCTTTTTATTCAGTAATAAATTATTTTAATGATACTGAAATGATGCATTGTTTTCTTACAATCGGATTTATTGCAAAGGAATCACGCTTCTCTCGGCCGCAATAGCAGACGTTGCCGTCGTTGTAGCGCGTGTGCGGTAATCAAATTCCACAGACTTGTCTGAATTGAATGCTTTCCATTTTAATTTCAGTTTCACGGTCTCCCCTTGGGTATCGGGCAGATTGTTGAGCTTGAAAGCTACCAGTCCGTCACCCACCCTGCCATCTACATCGCCATTGGCGTCGTGCCTGAACTCCACTTCATAGGGGTTCGCAGGATTGTTGGTGGGGATAAGATTCACGTAATGCGTGATGCCCTGATGACTCCACATGGTTCTGAAACGAAGGGTAAGGTAGCCGTCTTCGGCAATTGTCACCCAGTCGGCAACAATCTCAACCGGGTCGTTGCCGTACACCTCATCATTCTCTGTTCCCAAATTGGGCGCCATTGGCTTTGTTCTGATGCTGTCGATCCAGTTCACCTTCACAGCCTGATCAAATGATTGGGGCGAATCATCCACTTCATCGTAATTTACCAGCGCCCTCACCTCCTTTGATCCAAAGGGATGCGATGTGATATTGACGGGCAACAGGGTTGTATTATCGTCTAACTGGAAAAAAACAGTTTTGTTGGAGGTCTCCTTCACGGTGACCAGTGCATTGGGATACATGCGATTTACGTTATCATCGTCATCATCCAGACAGGAGGGCAGGATGAGCATACCGAGTAATATTCCCGTTACAAAAAGTAAATTGGTAATCTTCATAATTTAGTTGTTTTAAACGTTGCGAATTCTTTTGTTTCAACCATTAAAACAGGATATATGAAAAAACCTTGCGTGATAATTTGTTATCTTTTATTAAAAGAGATTTTAGGCTGAATCTCTTGCCCTACGGCAAGAAAAACAGACTGCCACTAACATTTACAGAAGAACTATTGTTACATCACTTGAAGCATGAGTATGATTATTTTTAAGACAGAAAATTCAACTAATTCCTGATATGAAGTATAACTTAATATATTAATCAGTATCTTTGCCCAAAATTTCAAAATATGAATCGCATTGGAGAAAGAATAAAAAAGAAAAGAGAAATGCACAAGCTAAATCTGAACGAACTGGCCGGGAAAGTAGGTATCAGCCCCAGCGCACTTTCTCAGATTGAGAAGTCGAAGTCGTTTCCCTCCATCGTCACATTGAAAAGTATCGCGGAAAACCTGCATACAACGGTGGGCGAACTGATGGGTGAAAATGAGGCCATAGCCAACAATCCGGTAGTACTGAGGAACGAGATGAAACTGACCGACCAGAACCGGTCGGGCACCAACATCTATTTGTTGTCGCACAACGACACCAACAAACAGATGGACACCTACCTGGTACGTTTTGCTAAAACCTCCGGCATGGAGAACCTGCTATCTGATTCCCACGGCCAGGTTTTTTGTCATGTTCTTTCCGGTGAGATCAGATTCCAGATTGAAGAAAAAACGCATTTACTGAAACAGGGGGACAGCATCTACTTCAATGTCAGATCTTCAAAGGAAGCAGTAAACAATGCAGACGGGATCAGCGAAATGCTTTGGATTCAATCGCCGGCAAATTTTTAAAGAAAGAATGAATAAAATTAAGTAATACTTTATTTATTAAGTGATATATATTATCTTTGTTCCAAATATAATGATGTTTAGGTTATCGATCAATTTAATTTATTAGAAATGAGTGATTTATTTCAGGTTCTTGAAAAAAGAAAAATCGTTTTGCCAAATGATGCAATAGAAATATTGGGCGGATGCAAATCGTACAAGGTATTCAACAGCGTGGAACAACTGGCCATAGCCTCAGTGGGTGGTGAGAACAGCAACAGTTTTGAGGTAAAATACGAACTTCCCAATCATGACATCGTGACCGAGGCGGTGATCCACAGGGTAAAAAACGGTATCTCGGCAAACTACACCGAGGCCTACATGCGACGCCGGGACCCGGACACCATGCTGATCGGCGACAACCTGCCGACAGACAAGGAGCGGTTTAGCGACAAAATGGGATATGATTTCGACAGGCTCCGACAAGAGACAATCTCCTGGCTGCAGGCTCAGGATCTGGCACTCTTTTTTTATTTTGCCGGAGGAAATAACATCGGCACGGGAGGTGTAGCCATCGTTCCTGCGAATGCGGGTTTCTTTGCCATGGGGCTGGCTATGCTCCAGCAGATCATTCCGGTGGAAGAATTGCCGAAAGATTTTTTGGTGGAATCGGCTATCTATGTGGCCCCCACCTTCAGGCATACCCACTTTAACGGAAAACAGATTGTGGTACACAAACGCTCCGAAGTGCTGCATGAGATTTTCTCCTATAACCTCTATCCCGGTCCCAGTGCAAAGAAGGGCCTTTATGGGGCGCTTCTCACAAAGGGCGAAAAAGAGGGATGGATTACCGCACACTGCTCCACCGTACAGGCTGTCAGTCCCTATGACAACATCACCACCTTCATGCACGAAGGAGCAAGCGGAGGCGGCAAGAGCGAGATGCTTCAAAATATTGTCCGGGAGGAAAACGGGCAGGTGCTCATCGGAATAAATACCATCAACGGGGAGAGAAGGCTAATCAACTTCCCGATATTTTGCTCGTTCAACCCGGTGACCGACGATATGGCGCTGTGTCACCCTTCCTTACAGAAAAATAACGGGAAGCTCACGGTGCTCGATGCCGAGAATGCCTGGTTTATACGCGTAGACGGCATCACGAATTACGGCGATGAACCATTACTTGAAAAGCTGACCATCAAACCCAAGGAACCGCTGCTCTTCCTGAACATTGAGGCCAATCCCGACAGTACCGCACTCATCTGGGATCATACCGAAGACAGTCCGGGCAAAAGATGTCCCAACCCGCGGGTAATTGTCCCGAGACACATCATGCCCAACGTAGTGAACAACCCGGTAACAGTGGATGTAAGGAGTTTTGGCGTGCGTACCCCACCCTGTTCCAAAGAAAACCCCAGCTATGGTATCTTGGGACTGTTCCATATCCTGCCCCCGGCCCTTGCCTGGCTTTGGCGGTTAGTCTCTCCCCGTGGACATGCCAACCCGAGCATCGTGGACGGCGGCGGCATGGGCAGTGAGGGTGTGGGTTCCTACTGGCCTTTTGCCACAGGAAAAATGATCAATCATGCCAACCTGTTGCTCGAACAGATCATCAATACGCCACGCATACGCTACACACTGGTGCCGAACCAATATATCGGTGTATGGAAAGTGGGTTTCAAGCCGCAATTGCTGATGCGTGAATACCTTACCCGCAGGGGAAATGCGAAACTGCGAAGCGACCAGTTTCAAAATGCACGCTGCCCCCTGCTGGGTTTTGAACTGAATTACCTCACCATCGAAGGGGCCAAGATACCTTCCCGCTTCCTGCAGGTACACAAGCAGCCGCTGGTGGAGGAATCGGGTTACGACGCGGGTGCCGCCATGCTGTATGATTTTTTCAGAGCCGAACTGCCAAAGTATCTCACGCCGGATCTGCATCCCACCGGAAGCCGCATCATCGAGACCTGTCTGAATGGCGGTAGCGTGGACGATTATCTGAATATTATTCCCATGGATTATCAGTATTCATTCATGACCACCACGCACGAGGATTAAAAGCATACAAGGGTAGGACTAAAACAGGTTATCATGTGGGTACACACAAAGGAAAGTCAGGATAAAATCACACCGGCCGACGCACTGGAGTTGCTGAAGGAAGGCAACAAAAGGTTCCGGAATAATCTGAAAATGGACAGGCACCTGCTCACACAGGTGAACCTCTCCTCAGAGGGCCAGTATCCTTTTGCCACGGTGCTGAGTTGCATCGATTCCAGGACATCGGCGGAACTGATATTCGACCAGGGACTGGGGGATATTTTCAGCATACGGATTGCAGGAAACATCATCAACGACGATATTCTTGGTAGCATGGAGTATGCCTGCGATATGGCCAAATCAAAAATAATCATGGTCCTGGGGCACACCAAATGCGGAGCCATCACCAGTGCCTGCAACCATGTGCAATCGGGCCATCTCACCGGGCTTCTCCGCAAAATAAAACCGGCGATAGATCAGGAGAAGGTGACACAAACGGACAGAAACGGACAGAACTATTCGTTCGTGAAAAACGTAAGCATAATCAATGTCCAACTGATGATAAACCAGATACGGGCTGAAAGTTCCATTCTTAACCGATTGGAAAAGGAGGGCTCAATCCTGATTAAAGGTGGCCTTTACGATATCGACTCGGGGGAGGTAATTTTCTTTTAGGAGTTAAATTCCCCTGCAGAGGTAAGAAAATTAAACAAACCGTCAACATTTTGCACAAAAAATTGTTAGATTTGAATGATATTTTCATTTTTATAACAATCATTCATAATTCATCCTATGATTAGAAAGATTTGTGTATTAATCGTGGCGTTTGGTCTTACTGTAGTCTCAGGGAAAGCACAACAAAGCGCGTTCGAAAGCTGGAGCGTGGGCATCGATGCGGGTCTGTATGGCGCCGGAATACAAGGTGCTACTTCACTTTCTCCCCATTTTAAATTGAGGGCGGGATTTGATTATTTCATCTACAACCAGAAAGATGTAGCGGAATTCGATGTAGACGTGGAATACAGCGGGTACCAGGCGACAGCTACGGCTGAATTGACCGACCTGGAGGTGACCTTTCCCAATTTCAAAGCCCTGATCGATTACTATCCCATGAAAAACGGCATTTTCTGTTTAACGGGTGGTTTTTATTTTGGGAATAACAAGGCATTCACAAACGGGTTGATCAGAGACTACCAGGAATTGTCGGAACAGTTGGGAGAATACCCTGATTTACGGTATGAGGACATCGTTATTACGCCAAACGATGATGGGACTTTCTTTGGAGAACTCGGCATGGGAAATGGTGTCAAACCTTATGTGGGTTTAGGACTGGGAAGAACCATTCCCCGTAACAGGGTTGGCTTCAAATTCGAACTGGGGATGGTGTACCAGGGGAAATACACGCTCACAAGTCCCAACATGAACGAAGCCGGAAACGACTGGCTGAACGGATTCATCGACGAGATGGACCTGCCGGTATCGGAAAGCACACTCAACTGGTGGCCCATGTTAAATCTGTCACTGACCTACCGGATCAGGTAGAAACAATAATTTATAGTTCTCAGAAAATCAATATTTGATATTCTTGAAAAGCACCCTGTTTTCGCGTGCTTCGTTGAGACGGGTGAGTATTTTTTCTCTGCTAAAACCGGCAAAGTCTTCTTCTTCATTTCCCATGATCAGGCTCAGCAGTGAACGGAGCTCCTCATCGGAGAACTGGGCCATGATCTCATCGAACGGTTCCTTTGAACCAATTTCAAAACGGATGAAGGCAAGTCTTGATTTGGCAGAGGGGAAGTCGGGATCAATATCGAGCAACTCTTCCAGGTATTCGGCAGCCTGTTCATATTTTTCCTGTGCCACGCTTATGTTGGCCAGCCTGTCGATGATATCTTCGTTGCCCTCTGAGATGAGTGCCGCCTTCATGTAAGCCACTTCCGCCTCCATGTAGTCGTCGTGTTGAAAAGCCAGTTCTCCCTCCAGCATGTAATAATCGAGTGTATCTTTTTCCGGATCGGGTATCTGAGCAAACAAAGCTTCGGCTTTCTCAAGTTCTCCCATGTTGATGTAAACAAAGGCCCGTTTGGCAAGGATACCCCTGCTGCCAAACCGGGCTTCCTTTTTGTCGATGAGCTTCATCATCTCATCATACTGTTCCATGACATCGTAGGCCTCAAGCAGTGAATCGTACAACGACTCATCGTCGGGCGACTGTTTCAGACACTCTTCAAAGATGGCGACGGCTTCCGATGCATTGTCGTTCAGATAGAGGGCCATGGCTTTCATCTTTAATAAGCCATTGTCGCCGTCGTTGATGGTCAGCGCAAAATCGAAGGCATCGATTGCTTTGTCGTAATCGCCGTTCATGGAATACAGCTTCCCAATGTTCACCCAGCCATCGTAAGAATAGGGATCAATGTCGAGCAGGAGATTGTTGTATTCAATCGCCTTATCGAGGTTGCCCTTCATCTCATAGGCATAGGCTAGATCGACGATGGCATCCGCGTTCGACTCATCGATCTTCATGCTCTCTTCGAGAAAGGCGATGGCTCTGTCAAACTTATCCACGTCGTTAAGCAGGTACCCCGTCTCGGTAATAAAATAGTAGAGGTCCTCCACCGAAAGTTCCTGCTCCAGGGTTTGGTTGATCAGGCTGTCAGCCTCTGCATACCGGTCGGTATGCAACAACGACTCGATCTTCAGCAAGGGCAGTTCCACATCGCCTTCCTCCGATATTTGTCTCATGAAATCGAGTGCCTCTTCATACATTTCGGCAAAGACGAGTGTCTTCACTTTCAACAACATCAGTTCCGGACTGCCGGGATGCATCTTTAAACCCTCAGAGATGAGCTCCTCCGCTTCCTCGTTGTCACCTCCGGCGTTGTAATATTCTGCCAGCAATGCGAACTCATCGGCATCGAAATAGATCTTTTTGCCGCGTGCGCGCATCTGTTCATACTTCTCCACCAGGGAAGTGATATCCAGTTCGTTATCGTCTATCTCTCTACGCATTTCAAAAAACGGCATCAAGTTTTATTTATTCTTTACTAAATCCGCTATGCATCTCAACTGTTGCCCTGTTTCTTCCAGGAGTCCTTGAGTGCAACAGTGCGGTTAAACACCAGGTTCCCATCCGCGGAATCAGCATCCACATTAAAATAGCCAATGCGCTGAAACTGAAAACGGTCGAGGGGCCTTGCATCTTTGAGACAGGCTTCCACCTTGCATCCCTTTTTCACAATAAGCGAGTCGGGATTGATCAGTTCACGAAAATCTTTTTCTTTCTCGCCTGCCGGGTCTTCCACCATGAAAAGGCGGTCATAGAGTCTTACTTCCGCATCCACACTATGTGGTACCGATACCCAGTGTATGGTTCCCTTCACCTTGCGGTTGGCTTCGGGCAAGCCGCTCTTTGTCTGCGGATCATATTCGGCATAGACTTCTGTAATGTTTCCCTTTTCATCTTTTTTGCAGCCGGTACATTGAATAATGTAGGCATTCTTGAGTCGCACTTCGCTGCCAGGAGTAAGACGGAAGTATTTCTTCGGCGCATCCTCCATAAAATCGTCGCGTTCAATCCAGAGCTCCCGGGAGAACTTCACCAAGCGGCTACCCATCGACTCATCTTCCGGGTTGTTGATTGCTTCCATATCCTCCACCTTCTCTGCGGGATAGTTGGTGAGCACCAATTTTACGGGATCGATCACACACGAAACACGCGTGGCGGTGGCATTGAGATCTTCTCTTACGGCGTGTTCCAGCAACGACACATCGTTGATGCCATCGTATTTGGTATATCCAATCTTATTTATAAAGCTACGGATGGCTTCCGGGGTATAGCCACGACGGCGCATACCGCTGAGCGTGGGCATGCGGGGATCATCCCATCCGGAAACCAGATTCTCCTGCACCAGCTGCAGGAGCTTGCGTTTGCTCATCACCGTGTAGGTGAGGCTGAGGCGGTTGAACTCGTACTGGTTGGGGCGGTAATCGCTGTCGGCCAGCTGGTCGATGAACCAGTCGTAGAGTGGCCGGTGTACAACAAACTCCAGGGTGCAAAGGGAATGGGTGACCCCTTCGAAATAATCCGACTGCCCGTGGGCAAAGTCATACATGGGGTAAGCCTTCCAGGTGGTACCTGTCCGGTGGTGGGGGATATGAATGACGCGGTAGATGATGGGATCACGGAAGTGCATGTTGGATGAAGCCATGTCGATTTTGGCACGCAGCACCATTTTCCCTTCGGGTATCTCACCGCTGTTCATCTGTTCGAATAGTTCCAGCGATTCCGCTGTGGGACGATCGCGGAAGGGACTGTGTATTCCCGCTTCGGTGGGTGTTCCCTTTTGGCACGCAATCTCTTCGGCCGACTGTTCATCGACATAAGCCTTTCCCTCTTTGATCAGTTTCACGGCAAAGTTCCACAGTTGCTGGAAATAGTCGGATGCATAATAGACGTTTTCCCAGTGGAAGCCGAGCCACTTGATATCTTCCATGATGGAATCGACATATTCCACATCCTCCTTTACGGGGTTGGTGTCGTCGAAGCGAAGGTTACAGATGCCGCCATAGTTTTGGGCGATGCCGAAATCAATGCAGATAGCCTTTGCGTGGCCGATATGCAGATAGCCATTGGGCTCGGGTGGAAATCGGGTTTGTATGCGCCCGTCGTTCTTCCCCTCTTTCAAATCGTTTTCGACAATCTGTTCGATAAAATTGAGACTCTTTTTGTTCTCTTCCACAATGGAACTTTCTGTTGCTGACATAGAAATTAAATTATTTAAATGGATACCCGCGCGTAGGGAGCCACGTCGGGAGCGGCAAACTCGCCGCTCAGGTATTTATAATACCCGGTGATGGCTACCATGGCCGCATTATCAGTGGTATAGGCAAACTTGGGAATGTGTATTTTCCATCCATGTTTGCGGCTATACGCTTCAAAAGCGTTTCTTAAACCGGAGTTAGCCGATACGCCGCCGGCAACAGCCACTTCTTTTATTTTTAAATTGACCGATGCCTGATAAAGCTTATCCATCAGGATATCCACGATGGTCTTTTGCAGGGATGCGCAGAGGTCGTTCTTGTTCATTTCGATGAAGTCGGGATCTTTCTTCAGTTCATCCCGCAGAAAATAGAGGAACGATGTTTTCAGTCCGCTGAAACTGTAGTCGTACCCCTCTATGCGTGGCTTGCTGAAGGTGAATCTTAACGGGTCGCCCAGTTTCGCCAGCCTGTCCACCACCGGTCCTCCGGGATAGCCAAGCCCCATCACCTTGGCGCACTTGTCGAAAGCCTCCCCGGCAGCATCGTCAATGGTTTTCCCGATGATCTCCATCTCGTCGAACGATTTTACCAGGATGATCTGCGAGTTGCCACCCGAGACCAGCAGACAGAGGAATGGAAAGTCGGGCTGGTTCATATCATTTTCATCTTCCTTGATAAAATGCGCCAGCACATGTGCCTGCAGGTGATTTACCTCTACCATGGGGATGTTCAGCGCCGAGGAGAATCCTTTTGCGAAGGAGGTGCCCACGAGCAGCGATCCCAGCAGGCCGGGACCGCGGGTGAAGGCCACTGCAGTTACCTCCTCTCTGGATACTCCCGCCTGCTTCAGGGCGTCGTGCACCACGGGAATGATGTTTTGCTGATGGGCGCGCGATGCCAGCTCGGGCACCACGCCTCCGTACCGTTCGTGCACAGCCTGGCCGGCAATCACGTTGGAGAGGATCACTCCATCGTGGATCACTGCGGCCGATGTATCGTCACAGGAAGATTCAATTCCCAGTATTGTAATCATTTGGCTCAATTCAATTGTTTGAAAATTGCTTCGTAAACACAGAAGGTGAAACGCCGCAAGTCGAACATCACGAAGCAAATAAGATACAAAGATAATACAAAAAAAACGTTTCACCGATTTACTGTGAAAGGCTCCCTCATTTTTGTTTAAATCCCCAACATGGCAGTCGGAGTTTTAACGAGTAACTCACGGGAGACGTGGGCAATGTTGTAAATGAGCCCTGCCCGGGTGTTGATGGGATCCTTTTGCAGTTCCTCAAGACTCTCTTCCCAACAGTTGGCCTTGTGGATAAGGGCTTCGAGTTGCGATTTATCGGCCATACCTGACAGTAATCCTGTCACATATGCAAGCACCGTGCTGATATCGCGGCAAAATGCGCCCTCCTCCTGTGTGAGGCTGTCGGCATGTTTATGCACTCCGAAGGCTGAGATATAGGAGAGCAAAGCGTGGTTGAGGTTGGTCAGGGTGAAGGCGCTCTCTTCATACTGCCGCCTGTTTTTTGGTTCAAGACGCATCCCTTTCCAGGCAGAAGTCAGTGCATTGTCGGCATTGTAAGCGGTACGCCGGTTATGAAGGTACTCTTCTTCCGTTACCGTGCCCTCATAGATGCTCTCAAAATAACGTTTATTTTTGGACATCGCATTCTGCAGCAGTCCCGGCAGCTGTTTATATTGCCAGTCGGGCCACACAAAACGTACTACAAGGTATGCGATAAGGCCGCCTATCAGCGTGTCCACGATCCGGGGAAACATCACCGCGATACCCTGTTCGGAAAGAAGATTGAATGAAGCCAGCACGTAGGTGGTGATAAATATGGCGGCCACCACATAATTCTTTTTCAACCAGTAGAAGAAAAGATAGATGGAGCTAATCAGGAGCAATAACTGTCCCGCAGGAGTGGGCAGCAGATGGGCAAGGGTCACTCCCAAAAGCACTCCTATCAGCGTTCCAAAGACACGGTGAAGCAGGCGCATTCGTGTGGCGCTATAGGTCTGTTGAAACACAATGAGCGAAGTAAGCAAAATCCAGGCTCCCTTTTCGAAATGAAACAGCTGCATGATACCGTATCCCAGTAGCCAGCTCAGTGTAAGCCGCACGGCAAATTTAAAGCGGGAATGTGCCGGGTTGAGCAGGGATGAGAGTTGCGTGTTCTCCGTCTTACGGGAATTAAATACAGTCACATCGATTTGTGCACTGAGCATCTCCTGTTCGCGGAGGTTTTTTTCGAGTCCGGTCAGGTTTTTCATCAGCAACGACAGCGTGCGGTAATGAAGCTCTCCCTCCTCTCCCTCCAACATTTGTTGCAGTGCAGAGAGCGTCCACTCCAATGACAGCGGGTGTTTATAAGGCTGGTCGGTAAGCAACGCTTCGCCGAAGTGATGCATTGCCTTTCCCAGTTCCCGCATCAGCTGACCAAATCCCTCCAGCAACTCCCTGTTGTTCACCTCCCTGCTCAGCAGATCGTACTGTTCATGGCTGGAGATGGCACGTTCCTGCATCTCCTGCAACAAAAACCATTTCCGGTAATAAAGGTTCACTACGGGTCGGGCTTCCTCGCTGCTCTCTGCCGAGTAGCTGTAAAGATTATTTTTACAGGTTTCAATCTGTTGGGCCAACTCCGTATTTTTTTGTGCCAGCTGTGTTCTGATGAGCATCTGTACCTGCGGTTTACTGGGGAAGAGATTTGCTTTCAGCTCGATATACTCAGCCAGGTAATTGAATCCCCTCGCCAGTTGCTCTTTGAGCAACCGGTATGGCCTGTAGCGCAACAACAGGATGGAGACGACGGAGTATGCGAATGCTCCGATGGTGTAAAGCAGGGGCTGATAAAACCATCTTTCCGTGTTGCCGGCTCCCAGCATCGTATAGACGAAAATAAGGAGGGCTCCGAAGGTGACTCCCTGCATCCGTGCATTCACTCCGCCTGTCAGCGTGAGTGAAAAAGCCGAGACGAAAATAAGCAGGAAAAAGAGAGGAGGAAAAGTGTACAACAATCCTACCAGGCTGCTGGTGATAAAAAAGAGGATGAGCGATAATCCGGCCGACTTCATCCGTCCCCGGGGGTGTACATCGGTCTCACCAAGCGCCATGGCAACCACACCGAGCGCCATCGTGGTACCGATAAAAGAGTCATGAAAAAGCAGCTCTGCCGGTATCAACAGGAAGGCGATGGATGCAGCCACTTTGAGTGCCCAGAGGCGATTGGGATTCTTCCAGAAAAGGTTGATCCAAACATGAGTAATCTGCTCTTTGCGTATATTTATCCGGTTGTTCATATTGTCTGATATTATTCGCACGGTTTATGTTTCCGCTTACTTTTCCATTACAATGTTACATCTACCCTGATCCTTCCAAGCAGCGCATCCGGATGATCACGGTAGGTGAAACGGTGCACATACTCCACACGCAGGAGTCCCAGGATGTTGGTAAATCCTACGGTTCCTTCCACATAGGGTGCAGATCCGTACTTGTAGGAAGTTGCGGGGAAATCGTAAAGGTTTCCCGACAGAGCGGGATCGTTCTTCTTACTCAACCTGCCATAAGATGCCCGCAGGGAAATGAGCTCCCTTACCTGCAATCGGTTGAGTAGTGGCATTTTCGTAAGTAACAGATCATCACCCACAAAAGTTGTACGCAGCGTTACCTGCTCGTCGGCCATAAACTCAAGCGCACGATTCAGGAAAAAAGCATTGTTTTCGATGTGATGACGATAACGTTGGTTGGGATATACAAGCAAGGGGAACGGAACAGCGTTCCATATCTTCCTGGCTTCTCCCACCACATCCAATCGCCCGATGGTGCCCAACAATGTACGTTTTTGTGCAGAGATTTCTGTACGGTGGTATCTACTTTCTGATCCCAGGACTTCTGCAACACCTGCTGTGTGAGACAAAAAGAAAACAGGACTGGTCATTTCAAGGGATTTCCGCTTGCGTTTCTGTTGAATGTAGGCTTCTTTCATTGAATAGCGCAGTTGTAATCCTACTTCGGTTGTATGAAGGGCATGATCATCCAACAAAAGATCACCCGACCGGCGTTGAAAACGCAGTGTACCTCCCGGCTTCATGCGTGATCTTCTAACCCATAACGTCTGGGCAAGCCCGTTTCTACCCTCTCTTTCGTAGTTGATCTCTCCAAAGTTGCGGTAGGTTGCCGCGTGCTCCGACCGCCGATAGGTAACAAGCAGCAAGTTATTAGGAGAACGGGGATGCATCTCGCCAGGAGAATAAAGGTCGTTCTCGTAGACAAAACTGAGGTTGTTTTTGGGGAATTCCTCCTCGTGATACGCTTTCGGGTTGAAAGTATATGCGGCCTCACTCCGGTATTTGAGTTGCTGATCTTTAAAGCCGTATGCGACATACCCCTTCAGAAAAAAATGGGGACTCAGTCTCGCGTTTGAAGCAACACCCGCTCTGAGACGGACACCTTCGATGGAATTGTAGGTGGGAAAGGTCTGAATACGTCCAAAATCAAACTTGTTCACTTCCGGATTACCCAATGGTATCCAGTCATTGGTCACAAACCGGGTTGCTTTGTCGAGAAGCAGCACCAGGCTATTTTTTTTATCAGCCAGGCTATCCAGCAACGCCAGTGTGCTCGCTTCAAAATTGTCCGGTCGCAGGGCTATTAGCAGGTCGGTTTGACTTTGCGGATCAAGTGGAAGGTAACTGATTTTGAAATCCTGCCGCATAACCACCAGCTGGATATGTTGCAATGAGTCGGGTGCTGTGAAAGAGAACTCCCCTACATTGTCGGTCAACGATCCATAAGAGGTGCTTTGTATGTACACAGCGACATAAGCAACTGGCGTGTGATATACTCCATCAATCACTTTGCCCTTGTAAAGAATGTTTTGACTAAAAAGAGCCGAACAAAAGACGGCAGTCAGAGCAAATAATACAAATTTTCTCATAACATGATAATTTGTATCTGGAATACATTGTATGGGCACCTTCAGTTCGAGTCACATTCGCCCATCAACACATTAACTCACTGACACATCAAAATCAAAGTTTCCTGTATCGTACCCGTTTGGGCTCCACGTTTCCGAGGCGCATCTTCTTGTTCTCCTCATATTCACTGTAGGAGCCCTCAAAGTAAAAGACCTCTGAATTTCCTTCAAAAGCGAGGATGTGCGTACAGATACGGTCGAGGAACCAGCGGTCGTGTGAAATCACCACGGCACAGCCGGCAAAGTTTTCCAACCCTTCCTCCAGGGCACGAAGCGTGTTCACGTCGATGTCGTTCGTCGGTTCGTCGAGCAACAGTACGTTGGCGCCTGCTTTGAGTGTCAGGGCCAGGTGGAGGCGGTTACGCTCCCCGCCCGACAGGACACCGCATAGTTTTTCCTGATCGGCTCCAGAGAAATTGAAACGGGAGAGGTAAGCACGGGCGTTGACCTCTTTGCCACCTACCCGCACAAACTCCAAACCACCCGAGACCACCTGATATACAGTTTTATCGGGTTCGATGGCTTCGTGCGACTGATCCACATAGGCGGTCACGACTGTCTCCCCTACCTCAAACTTACCGGCATCGGGTATTTCCATGTTCTGAATCAGACGGAAGAGGGTGGTCTTTCCTGCCCCATTGGGCCCGATGACCCCCACAATACCGTTGGGCGGCAGCATGAAGTTGAGGTTGTCGAACAGCAGCTTATCGCCAAATCCTTTCTTCACACCGATGGCCTCAATCACCTTATTTCCAAGACGGGGACCGTTGGGAATAAAGAGCTCCAGCTTCTCCTCCCGTTCTTTCTGATCCTGGTTCAAAAGCTGCTCGTAAGAGTTCAGACGGGCTTTACCTTTGGCATGACGTGCCTTGGGTGCCAGGTTAATCCACTCCAGCTCCCGTTCCAGCGTCTTGCGGCGCTTGCTGACCTGTTTCTCCTCCTGCTCCATACGTTTTGTCTTCTGCTCCAGCCAGGAGGTATAATTTCCTTTCCAGGGTATTCCTTCGCCACGATCCAGCTCCAGTATCCACCCTGCTACATGGTCGAGGAAGTAACGGTCGTGCGTGATACAGATCACCGTTCCCTGATATTGCTGCAGATGCTGTTCCAGCCAGTCGATCGATTCGGCATCGAGGTGGTTTGTCGGCTCATCGAGCAGCAACACATCGGGCTCCTGAAGCAGCAGCCGGCAAAGGGCTACACGACGTCGTTCTCCTCCCGAGAGTTCTCTCACGGGTTGTTCTTCCGGCGGACAGCGCAAGGCGTCCATGGCACGGTCAAGCCGATTGTCGATGTTCCATGCATCGACAGCATCCAGCTTATCCTGCAGTTCGGCCTGACGGGCAAAAAGACTGTTCATCTTGTCCTCATCTTCGTAATACTCCGGCAACCCGAATTTCAG
The DNA here is from genome assembly GCA_002383605.1 of Proteiniphilum sp. UBA4084. Taxonomy (GTDB): domain Bacteria; phylum Bacteroidota; class Bacteroidia; order Bacteroidales; family Dysgonomonadaceae; genus Proteiniphilum. The sequence goes on from DFYK01000061.1 coordinate 42,839, forward strand.
GTTAATCTCTTCGTATTCCGCCAACAGATCCATCACAGGCTGCACCCCTTCCCGAACAATTTCAATGACAGTCTTATCAGGATCAAGCTTCGGATCCTGTTCCAGGTATCCGACCGAGAAGCTTTTGTCTGACACCACCTCTCCCTGATACTCTTTCTCTATCCCGGCAATGATCTTCAGCAGGGTAGATTTTCCCGATCCGTTAAGACCAATAATACCGATCTTGGCACCATAAAAAAAGGAGAGGTAAATATCTTTCAGAACCTGTTTGTGTGGTGGAAACGTTTTACTGACACCCACCATGGAAAAAATAATCTTTTTATCGTCGGCCATATGTTTTTTTCGTAAATAAATTCAATATTTTTTGACGCCCAATTGTTCTAAGTTTATATGAATCAATATTTTTTGCCAAGACTAATCGTAATGGAGCACAAAGATAACAAAAATGGCGGAAAAAGGGTAAACCAGGACATAAGCAATGGGACACACACCGGATCCCTTCAAGAACTATTAACGAAAATCATTTGCTTATAGGATTAAATAAAAACTTTGATACAAATAATTTCGTTAAAATGAAAAGATGTTGTATTTTTGTGTGACGATTAAAAAGATGGTTTTTAGGATTGTTCAAAGCTCTCCTTCATCGTCCTGAAATGACTGGTTATAAATGACTTTTTACAAATATAATTCAATTAAGGTATGATTAAAGTAGGTATTAACGGATTTGGCCGCATCGGACGCTTGGTTTTCCGCGCAGCACAAAACAGAAACGATATCCAGGTAGTGGGTATCAATGACTTGCTCGATGTAGATTACATCGCTTATATGTTAAAATATGACACGATCCATGGCCAGTTCAAGGGTACGGTTGATGTGAAAGACGGCAACCTGGTGGTAAATGGAAATACCATTCGTGTCAGTGCGGAAAGAAACCCGGCCGACCTGAAATGGGATGCAGTGGGTGCTGAATATGTGGTTGAATCTACCGGTTTATTCCTGACAAAGGAAAAAGCACAAGCTCACCTGGATGCAGGTGCCAAGTACGTGGTAATGTCTGCTCCTTCAAAAGACGATACACGCATGTATGTGTGCGGCGTAAACGAAAACACATACACCAAAGGCGAACAATTCGTTTCCAACGCTTCCTGCACTACCAACTGTCTGGCACCCATCACAAAAGTACTGAACGACAAATTCGGCGTATTGGAAGGTTTGATGACCACTGTACACTCTACCACTGCTACACAGAAGACTGTAGATGGTCCTTCTGCAAAAGACTGGAGAGGTGGCCGTGCAGCTTCCGGCAACATCATCCCATCTTCAACCGGTGCTGCAAAGGCTGTAGGAAAAGTAATTCCCGAACTGAACGGAAAGCTGACGGGCATGTCGTTGCGTGTTCCTACACTGGACGTATCTGTGGTTGACCTGACTGTACGTCTGGCAAAAGAAACCACTTACGCAGAGATCTGTGCAGCCATGAAGGAAGCTTCTGAAGGCGAACTGAAAGGAATTCTCGGATACACCAATGAAGATGTGGTATCGAGCGACTTCATCGGCGATGCACGCACTTCCATCTTCGACGAAAAGGCCGGTATCCAACTCAGCCCCACTTTCGTGAAGGTAATCAGCTGGTATGACAACGAATGGGGTTATTCTAACAAAGTGCTCGACCTGATTGCATACATGGCATCGGTGAACAATGCATAATGAATGAAGTTCCGAAATTGGAATATTGATCAAAAAAACGCCCCTTTTTAGGGGCGTTTTTTTTACATCACTTTTCAAGCAATGATATGGAAAAAGGAATAAAAGATCTATCTTTGTTGCCATCAATTAATTCGTGAAATACTTTTGTTTAAAAACAAGAAAAACTTATCGTAACAATTCTAATATATGAAACAAATCTTTCTTTGCTTATGCCTGCTGATGACTACCCTGTCGGCGGTGGCGCAGGAACTTCCTAATTTCCGGTTAAATCTTACGGGCGGCTACAGTTACTTTACAGCAACCGATCCGAATGAGAATGGTTCCAAAATGTTTATCGACAATGATAACTTTAAAAAGTACAACAGGGATCTGAAGTGGGGCCTGAATGCCGAAGGAAATGCACACTACCTTCTCAACAACGGACTGGGATTTGGCGCCAAATACAGGTACATGAGAACCGATGTCCCCGAAACCGACCTGTTGTTCGACGCAGGGAATGATCATTATGGCGTGGTAAATGTATCGGAGGAAAACAAAATCATGTTTATCGCCCCGTCTCTGATGTATGCCCTATGGCTGGAACCAACCAGAAAACTTCTGGCCTCGGGAGCCTTATCGGTAGGATATACTTACCTGGAAAGTGCAGGAACCGTGGACAATGAATCAGCCATGTTTTCGGGTTCAAACGTGGGATTTCAAATAGATTTGGGTGTCGATTATTTTCTTACCCGGAATATTTCCCTGGGGTTTGGCACCGGCTATTTCTATGCGAAAATAAAAGAGGTGAACGTAAACCTGAGTGAAAATAAGACGCAGCTTCCGGAGAATGTACAACCCAACCTTTCCAACCTGAAACTCAATCTATCCCTGTCGTTAAACTTTTAATACAGCCTGCTCATGAAATCATTATATAAATTCTTGATACTTTTCCCCCTACTTTCACTCTTCCTTTCCTGCACCGATCACTATGTAAATTCACTAAACCCTGTTCCGGCAGAGACAACCTATTTCGGTGTAATGGAAGTACGAAAAACCGACGGGAACTTCGCAACTGCGCAAATACCCAATACCGGTTTGTCCGCCGGAAATTACAAGATCATTGTTTTCCCGAAAGCAATGGAACTGAAATCTTATTACGTAAAAGCCGATGCACAAGGCAATATAGCGGTAACCTATAAACTGGAGGAAGCCATTGAAGTGGAACCCGGTTACGAAGGAACAGTTTTCGGGCTACTGAGAATCATCAACGAATCGGGAAGCCAGGCAATAAATGTTCCTGTGGGATTTGTTCCTTAAATTGTCATGTATCGAAGGAATAACATGTCTCTTTTTGTTACGATCCCTTGTAGCCAAAAAAAGAGGCTTATTGAAACTGTATAAAACAGAAAAAGCCGGACAGGAAATGTTCGGCTTTTCTATTCTTTATACCCGTGTCTTATGCCGGATGAATAGATTCTGTCGGGCAGACATCTGCACAAGCGCCACAATCGGTGCATACCTCAGGATCAATTACATAAATATCTCCCTCTGATATTGCATCAACAGGACATTCATCGATGCATGTTCCACAGGCAATGCAAGTGTCATCAATTACGTAAGCCATAATAGTGAAATAAATTAGTTATTGTAAATAGTTTGTTATGATGCGACAAAGGTAGTGAGATTTTTATGAATAAAAAAAAAGATTTTATAATATCTTTATTCCGGAAAAAACAATAATACAGTCCTAAAAACGTTTGACTATGGGATGAAAAAAATAACAATATATCTCTGCTTGCTGCTATCTTTTTTACCGTGTTCCACTTTTGGTCAATATCGGAAACTGCAGCACAGGCCTTATGCCGATCAGCGTTTGTTCCATCTGGGATTTACACTGGGATTGCATACCCAGGATCTGATCCTCACCCAGTCGGGTTACCTGAACGATAACGGAGAGGTTTGGTTTTCTGAAATACCGCACTACACGCCGGGATTTTCAGTCGGGATGATTGCCGATATGCACCTGAACAGTTACCTGAACCTGCGGACAATTCCCACACTTTATCTGGGAGAGAAATATTTTGTCTTCAGGGAACAAACATCGGGTGAGGAGTATGACACGCATATCCGGAACAACTACCTCTATCTGCCTCTTCATCTGAAAATCTCTTCGGGGCGGATTGATAATTTCAGGCCTTACTTCTTACTTGGCAGCTACGGCAGCATTGAATTGGGTTCACGAAAGAAGCAGGCAGTATTGCTGAAGCCATATGATTTTGGGATTGAACTGGGTGTGGGGTGTGATTTTTATTTGCCTCTTTTCAACCTGTCGCCCGAATTGAAGTTCGGTTTCGGATTGATCGACATACTTGAAACGGATCGCACCGATCTCACCGACGAAAGTTTGCAAAAATATGCCCGTTCCCTGTCGAAAGCCACCCAGAGAATGATTACACTGAGCCTTCACTTCGAATAAACAGACTGATAGGTTTTTCTTCCGTAGAGATAGAACTGCAGTAAAATGCTTTTCCGGTACTGGGTACTGACCTGCAGCACGGTTGTCTTTTTCAGATTTTCCCTACGGACGGCCTTATAAGAGTTACGCATCTTCAGGAAATCCCGGTAAGCTTCGACGATTGCATGTGCATTCTGAAACTTTCCTTTCAATACCAGATGTACATACGCCAGAGAATCGAACAGGCATCGCACAAGAAAGATTGTTGTATAATCTGATTTCGATACATTTTTATAAATCATCAACAGGTTATTCCGAAAATTGAGATACATTTTTTTGGGGTTTTCTTTACTCAGTGAGGCACCACCCACATGATACACCACCGATGACGGCAGGCACATGATTCCCCTATCCCTTGCGCGCAGACGCCAGCAGAGATCGATTTCTTCCATGTGCGCAAAAAAACGGGGATCCAATCCGCCTGCATCCAGATAATCTTTTCTACGCACACAGAGACAGGCACCTGTGGCCCAGAAAACAGGAATCACCGTGTCATACTGACCCAGGTCTTCCTCCACAACCTCCAGTATGCGTCCCCGACAAAAAGGGTATCCGTACCGGTCGATAAAACCACCTGCGGCGCCGGCATATTCAAACTGTTTTTTCTTGTTGTATGAGCAGATCTTGGGTTGTACTGCAGCCACTTCGGGATGGAGCTCCATGTAATTAATCAGGGCGTCGAGCCAGTTTTCAGTCGTCTCCACATCGGAATTCAACAACACCACGAACTCCGAGTCCACCTGTTGTATCGCTCTGTTGTAACCGTCGGCAAATCCGTAGTTTTTATCGAATAGAATCAGGGGTACATCAGGATAGTTCCGGTTCATAAACGCTATGGAGTTGTCTGTAGATCCGTTATCAGCGACAAATACACTACATCCGGCACCGAGTGAGTGCTGCAGGACAGAAGGAAGAAATTGTTCCAACAGTTGCTTTCCGTTCCAGTTTAAAATGATGACCGATGTTTTTATCATTTTCAATTGTTTTAGCTTTCAGGCGCCTGCTCTTTATTTTAATTCACAGCTTTTTTAAATTTCCAGCGGTTGTGTGACCAGAGGTAATAGGCCGGTGCACTTAATATGGTCTCCTCCAGTTTTCGCATATAACGCTCCATGATGACAAAGTCCGGTTCCCGGGATGCATCGAGTGAGATCACAAAAAATTTTCCCACATAATGTCCCCGCTTTACTTTTTTGATATCCAGATAAACTACCGCGCAGCCCAGATGATTTGCTATTTTCTCCATTCCCGTTTGAACAAGCGTATCCTGATTGAGAAAGGTAGTCCAGTACTGGCCGTTATTTCTGAACGGGCGTTGGTCGGCCAGGAAGCCCACCACCATGCGTTCTCCTGCCTCCTGCAACCTGATCATCTGGCGATAGACACTCACCTGTTCAATGGGTTTGCTATTAAATCGGCTGCGGATCTTGAGGAAAAGTCTGTCGAATGCTTTATTGTGCAGCGTTTTATAAACAAGGCCCTGCTTCATTCCCGGCTGGAAGTGCATCACAATGGAAGGTACCCACTCCCAGTTGCCGTAATGGCCCAGACTTAATATACAGGATTTCCCTTTGGCTGTAAGCCGATTAAAGATCTCCGGATTTTCAAATTTCAGCCGTTTGCTTACTTCTTTATCGGAAAGATGAAGTGTTTTGATTGTCTCCACAAAATAATCACAAAGGTGATGGTAAAACTCCCTTTCCAGTTTCACAATCTCTTTTTGAGATTTTTCGGGAAAAGCATTTTTCAGATTCCGGCGTACAAGTTTCCTGCGGTATCGTACCAGATAATAAATAAGGAAAAAAAGGATATCCGACAACAGATAAAGTACCGAAAATGGCAGCAACGCATGGAGATACGCTACGACATACAACAGGGTATAACTGATCCCGTTCTTATTATTTTCGTCATCCATTTATCTGAACTTTCATTGTCGTTGCTTTCATTGCCATCTCTCCCCCGTCGTACTCACCTACTTCCACATCTAGAATCCGGTTTACGAAGCTGGGATCGTAATCGGCGTACAATTTTACATAATTTTCAGTGAAACCATGCATTCTTTGGCCCCGTTTTGTGTGCTCGAATAACACTTTTCGTCTTGTTCCCTTCTGCGACTCATAAAATTGATGCAGCTTCTCATCCGAAAGGTCAAGCAATGTTTTACTGCGGGCATGTTTTGTTTTAGGATCCACCGCATAATCTATTTGGAGTGCCTGTGTACCCGGCCGCTCGGAATAGGTGAAGACATGTAGTTGAGAAAAATCAAGAGAACGGATAAATGCCTCGCTCTCTGAAAAATAGTCATCCGTCTCACCACGAACACCCACGATCACGTCCACGCCGATGAAAGCATGGGGGAGTATTTTTTTTATCTTTTCCACCTTATGCCGGAACAGAGCCGTATCATATTTCCGTTTCATCAGCCTCAGTACGGTGTCACTGCCTGCCTGCAACGGCATATGAAAATGAGGGGCAAAACGTCGGGAGGAAGCCACGAAATCGATGATCTCGTCGGTCAGTAGATTCGGTTCAATGGATGAAATGCGATACCGTTCCACGCCATCTACCTCATCAAGTGCCTTTAGAAGATCTATAAAGTTTTCTTTGGTGGTGTGTCCGAAATCGCCGATGTTGACTCCCGTGAGCACGATTTCCTTTCCCCCCTCTTCTACCACCTGCTGTGCCTGAAGCACCAGATCGGCGATGGAACCGTTGCGGCTTCTGCCTCTGGCGAAGGGGATGGTACAGAAAGAACAGAAATAGTCGCATCCGTCCTGCACCTTGAGAAAGTAACGAGTTCGGTCGTCGGCCGAAACAGAAGGAACAAACGATCGGATACGGTGCGTTTTGGAGGTAACAACCTCGCTTTTATCCTTTTTGTGCAGGTCATCCAGATATTTTACCACATCGAGTTTCTGTTCCGCTCCCAAAACCAGGTCCACCCCCTTGATGGAGGCGATCTCTTCCGGTTTCAGCTGTGCATAACATCCTGTGACCACCACAAAGGCAGCGGGATTCTCCTGAATCACTTTCCGGATAGCCTGACGCCCTTTCTTATCGGCCAATTCCGTTACCGAACAGGTGTTGATGACACAAATATCAGCCTTCTGCCCTTTTCTGGCGCGGGTGACGCCTGCGTGCAACAATTGCCTGCCAATGGCCGATGTTTCTGCGAAGTTAAGTTTGCAGCCCAGTGTAAAGTAGACTGCGGTTTTATTTTGAAAAACAGATTGGTCTATCATAAAATTGAATGTGTCTGACCGGAATCTGGCTGTGATAAAGCTATCGGCAGAGCACCTGAAAATAATTATTAATACAGGAGTACAAAAATACAAAAATACCGCCATTTATTGCCATGTTTTCTTTGGGATTTGACTTTTAGATATTATTTTTGCACAAAACTACCATTATTGTGCACCCATGATTCAACAAAATTTTATCAAATTATACGAGGAAAGTTTCAGAAAGAATTGGGAACTACCTGCCTTGACCGATTATAAAGAAGCAAGTTCATATACTTACGGGGAACTGGCAAGGGAAATAGCAAAGCTCCATCTGCTTTTCGCGGAGCTTGAAATTGAAAGGGGAGATAAGATATCACTGGTGGGTAAAAACCATTCCTCCTGGTCCATCCTCTTTATGGCCACCATAACCTATGGTGCGGTGATTGTACCCATCCTGCAGGAATTTAATCCCGACAGCATTGAACACATCATCTTGCACTCCGATTCAAAACTGGTATTCATCAACAACTCATTGTGGCAAAAAATGCCGGGAAAGCAGATCAACGTTCCCGTCTTCGACATGCCGACTTTCTCCCTGCTAAAAGGTGACGAGGCAGTAGAAACCAGTTTAAAATCACTCGAAGAGACATTCAGCCGGAACTATCCCAGCGGTTTTGGAAAAGAAAATATCAACTATGCGGATGTGCCGAACGATGATGTCATCTGTCTCAATTACACATCCGGAACCACCGGCTTCAGCAAAGGAGTCATGATCACGGCAAATAATTTTGCCGGGAATGTAACCTATGCCGAAAGACTCAAGCTGCTTTTCACGGGTGAAAGAATACTGGCTTTTTTGCCGATGGCGCACGTTTATGGCTGTGCGTTCGACTTTCTCTATGCACTCTCTGCAGGGGTACACATCACGCTGCTGGGGGTGATACCCACACCGCAGAACCTGATTAAAGCACTGCAGGAAGTAAAGCCAAACCTGATCATCACCGTCCCTTTGATCTTTGAAAAAATCTACAAAAAGAGAATCCTTCCGGTTATCAGCAAGTCCATCGTGAAACTGCTGCTGGGAGTACCGGGAATAAACCGGATGATACTGGATAAAATAAAACAGTCGCTCGTAAAATCACTCGGGGGAAACTTCCGGGAGGTGATCATTGGTGGTGCGGCATTAAATGCAGAAGTCGAAGCTTTCTTTCACAAAATGAAATTCCCCTTTACCGTTGGTTACGGAATGACGGAATGTGCCCCGCTCATCTCCTACGACCACCATGATGATTTTATTCCCACATCCTGTGGTTCCGTGCTGGAAGATATCATGGAAGCGCGTATCGATTCTCCCGATCCCGGAAAGATACCCGGAGAAATTCAGGTGCGCGGAGAGAATGTGATGAAAGGCTACTATAAGAATCCCGAAGCAACTGCTGCGGTTTTCACCGATGACGGATGGCTCAGGACCGGTGATTCCGGAATCATGAAAGGGCGGCGACTGTTTATTAAGGGACGACTCAAAACAATGATTTTAACAGCGAACGGCCAGAATGTATACCCCGAAGAGATAGAATCAAAACTGAATAACCTCCCCTATGTTGCCGAAAGCCTTGTGGTATTGCGGGAGTTTAAACTCGTGGCGCTGGTTTATCCGGATATGGCCGCCGTGGAGGCCACACAGTTAAGCGTTGATAAACTAACACAGGTTATGAATGAAAACAAAGGCATCCTGAACAAATTGGTGGCGCAATATGAGAGAATTTCTTCTATTGAGTTGATTGATAAGGAATTCGAGAAAACTCCAAAAAAAAGCATCAAACGCTTTCTTTATCATTGAACGCTTTGAATGGGTAGATTACAAAATCCTTGACAGATAACTGTTTAGGTTTTTTTTTGGTTTTCAGGATACCCCAATGAGAAAACTTAAGGCGACAATGCGATTCATGATCAGCAAGAGCCACAGTGTTTTAATATTATTTAACGATAAAATATTCCACTTTGTATGTTTTAGAACATATTTTTGAATTAATTTTGCATCGTTTTAGAAGGGAACATTTTCCGTAAGCACATGAGCAAAGGTTACTTTGGTGACGATTTTTCATTGCAGGAAAAACGGCACCATTTATTGAAATAAATTATTTATCGTTTAAAATTTTTAAGAATGAAAAAAGTATTGTTATTGGTTGCTACTGTAGCAACATTGGGTTTGGTTTCATGCAACAATGCACAGATGAAAGCAGAAAAAGCTTTGCAAGACAGTCTTGCTGAAGTAGCCAGATTAGACAGCATTGCAAAAGTACAGGCTGACAGCATCCAGGCTGCCATTGAAGCCGCTGAAGCTGCTGCTGCAGATACGCTGAATCAGGCAACTGAAGTTGCTCCCGTTCAATAAGGAGTAACACCCGAACAAATAAGGCCATCCCAAAAGGGTGGCTTTTTTATTTGATATTGCATGAAAAACGCTAACTTTGTCTATTGAAGTCCCGCCGATTATCGTGTATGGGTCTTCCAGCATAGCTGTCGCTATCAAAATATGCGCTTATGAGAAAAATAACCATTTCAGGATTCTGGCTTTTTTTAATGCTTCTCTCCGCATGCAATCAGCGGGCTAACACCTATTTTGAGAAAAAACTGACTTACCCGAACATTTTGACTTCCGATCAGAAAGTGAAACTGGCCGCTTACGTGGTACCCACGCAACAACAATATGAATGGCAACAACTGGAGCTTACCGCCTTCATTCACTTTGGTATGAACACCTTTACCGGTCGAGAATGGGGTGACGGCTCGGAGAGTCCGACCCTGTTTAATCCCACCGACTTCGAAGCCGATCAGTGGGTTTCTTCTTTGCAGGAAGCAGGCTTTAAGATGATCATCCTTACAGCCAAGCACCACGACGGATTTTGCCTTTGGCCCACCCGCACCACCACGCATTCGGTATCCTCCTCCCCCTGGCGCAACGGGCAGGGAGATGTGGTAAAAGCAGTGAAAGAAGCATGCGACCGGCATAAGATAAAATTTGGCCTGTATCTTTCCCCCTGGGATCGCAATGCCGAGAGCTACGGCAACTCGCCCCATTACAACGCCCTGTTTGTAGAACAGCTCACGGAGCTGCTTACCAACTATGGTGAAGTGCATGAGGTCTGGTTCGATGGGGCCAATGGTGAAGGCCCCAACGGAAAAGTACAGGAATACGATTGGGCACGTTTCTATCATGTGATCGACAGCCTTCAGCCCAATGCAGTGAAAGCAATCATGGGCGACGATGTGCGTTGGGTGGGAAATGAAAACGGGCTTGGAAGAGAAACGGAGTGGAGCGTAACGCCGCTTCAACCGAATATCAGCGAAGTAACGATGATTGAAAACAAACAACTGGAAATCGCCCCTACGGCGGACGATCTGGGCAGCCGAGATCTCATTGAACGGTCACAATCGATATATTGGTACCCTTCTGAGGTAGATGTATCCATCCGACCCGGGTGGTTCTATCATCCCGAAGAGGATCATCAGGTGAAATCACTCGCCCAGCTTGTAGATATTTATTTCCAATCCGTCGGCATGAACTCTGTGCTCCTGCTCAATATACCTCCCGACACCAGAGGGCGGCTACATGAAGCTGATGTGGAACGTCTCCGGCAATTTGGCATCTACATCGAAAAAACATTTGACAACGAAAAGCTTATTGACGGCGACATCCCCTGGAAGGCACGTTCCGGTGCATCGAGAGAATACAACATGATGCCGGACCAAACCATCAATACCGTCATGCTCCAGGAGGACATCCGCAAAGGACAACGTGTGGAAAAATTTATTGTGGAAGGATTTATACACAATCAATGGGTTCAATTAGCAGAAGGCACCACCATCGGATATAAACGCCTTCTGCGATTTGGGAATACCAGCCCATCCAAATTACGTGTAACCATCAACGAAACAAGAGATATTGGCAATATAAAGAAAGTTGGTGCCTATTTTGCAGCAGCACTTGAAGCAGAAATAAAAGAAGACCAGCTGACGGACAAATAACACAGAACAATTCAAAACAGATCAAACTTATGCGGCAATCCATTCTTTTCTTCTTTCTGTTTTTATCAACCCTCACTCAGGCGCAACAGGCTGAAGATTTCTTTAAGTCGATGCCTCCCGAACTTCTTCCGGGTGTTTCGGAAGGAAACAAAACCATGCTGGTAGTGAACAGGAATAAAACGACAGTCCCCTACCCCCTGGGGGAAGTTGAGAAGGTGGTGCATGGCGACGATTACCTACAAATTAAAACCTCCGATGTGGGAACATTGGAACTGAAGCTACTGCCCATAAGCGGTGACTCAGTGGTTGTCTGCGTGATCAGGACAGTTTGTACAAACGTATGCGACAGTCATGTTTCTTTTTACAGCTCCGACTGGAACAAATTAGACAATGAACGATTCCTACCCGTCGTTTCCGCTGATTTTTTCTTGAATTCTTCACCAAAAAAGTCGAAAAATGACAAATATGCTGTATCTTTGCCGGACATTTATCCAATCTCGGCTTCGTTCGGTGAAACAGGTACAGATTTAACACTGACATTCCACTATAAAGAGCGACTGACAGACGAGCAGATTCAAAAATTAAAGCCTTTGTTGAAAGGTGATTCCGTGATACTGACATGGAAAAATGCTTCCTTCAGATAGCAACATAGTCATGCACCCGTAGTTCAATGGATAGAATACCGGATTCCGGTTCCGACGATGTGGGTTCGATTCCCGCCGGGTGTACTTAGCGGGACAAGTCATATACGCATTTGTTACTGCCAATGCTAAAAAAAGACGACGATAAAACAGAGCAAATTACTCTGATACAAACTTTCAGTTGCTTGGTAAAATCGTCGAAATCATTACGAACAAATTCTATTCGACCAACTGCGATGAGTTTATAATAAAACCTCTAAATTTGTCCAACACCTATATTTTACTGACTTTATAACAGAATAAACATGTACAGAAAACAGGGGAATTTGATAAAACAGAATGTGATTTTCAATAACGTTTCATGACGCAGGTCTTGCAAAAAGGTTGGAGTATACCAATAAGAAAACGCCTCGTTATCCTGCCACAGTAACCTGAGTCTTGCTAATTTTTATACTGTTAATTAATCAAGTTTGATCACCTCCTTCGTCTTTCTGGGACGCCCCCTTTTCTTTTCCGTCTTCTTCTTTGACATATACGTGGGTTCGCAGCCCTCAGGTATCTTGAAGCCAAAGGCATTGCAGATATCGATCTGACCTCCGATAAAGGGAGTGATGAATTTAGCCTTGCCTCTGTGCTCAATGCATCGGATGGATCTCATCTCATCCAACACTTCCAGGGAGGAGGTGAAGCGATCTTTCAGTTGGGTTGTCTTCCAGATGTTACGCAGGTAGGAACTTATTATAAGTGCGACGAAAGTAATAAAGTGCCTGCCGCTCTTGCCTTCCTCCGACCAGGTACGCTGCCTGTTGATGTTCATCTGGCTCTTCATCTGCTGGAAGTATTTCTCCTGCTCGTCACGGAGTCCATAGTTGTCCAAGACCGTAATCGCATCCATATCCAGCTTGTGCGTCATGATGGCGAAGAAACCCGATGTCCTCTGGGCTGCAGCAACCTTCTCCTCATTGAGCGTGAAGCTCCGGATGGTTCTGTCACACTCATTGTAGTCTATCTCAAAGTAGTTGTAATTCCGCTTTATGGTCACATCATCATCCAGACCGGCAAGGATGTATCTTTTCAGGTTTTGCAACGATTCATAGCCCCTGTCCGTAATCAGGATCACGTGGGGGAAACCGGCGTGACGGATATCGGTGAGAATGGTCTCCACGCTCCTGGAATCGGGGATGTTCCCCGGGAACGCCCTGTAGTACACCGGCATGTGGCTGTCAAGCGTATAGACTACAGTCTCCATGGTCTGCTCCAACGGTAGTTTGTCTTTATTCATTCCCCACTTGATATCCGTAAGTGTATTCCCATAAGCCGAACGGCTTGTAGAGTCCACGGCACATAGTTCTCCTTTTTGAAGCCTGGCGGCACGATGGCGAAACAGATCCATCCTGTTCTCCTCGGTGATGGATTGGATGATGCGCGTAATGGCCGAAGGAGTTAACTCTCTTGATGAAGGGGTCTTCTCGATGCGCTGCCAGCGGGCAAGTCTATCTTCTCTGCCACCTGCTCAAGTAACCACACGTCGCCGCAGAACCTGTTGGTATCCTCCTGGTCATATGTGGGACGTCCCTGACCCCTGATCCCGGAGAGTTTCTCAAGTTCACTAAGATCCCAATTGTCCGGATAGATAAACATGGCCCGTTCTTGCGGACTTGCATAGAAGAACCGCTTGCCGGGTTAGAACCTGAGATCCTCGTCAACCGTTCCCCAGTGGATTCGTACATTGCGCTTCATGCCCGTCGCCTCGTCTACTATAAGCGGCTGGGTGCTTGCGTATCTATGTCCATTTGCCACGTGTATCGACATCCTATAGTTAGTTCCTTCAATGCTTGGTCTTGCCACAATTTCCTGATTTTATGACAGTATAAAATTACTGCTAATAATCCGAAAATGAAAGCGTTTTATCAATTTTTTTTGCTGAATATCAGACTGTTTTCCAATTGAGAAACATTAACAGTATAAAAAAAATACAAAACTCAGGTAGGTAGTCGAGCCTTAAAAAGCCCATTTTTCTTCGGTTTGTAAAATTAGACCATCCCTGATTGGGTCAAGTTGCCTGGTCAGGAACAAAAATATCTTTTCTAAAAAGAGCCAAATAAATGATTTCCACCTGTTCGTCATCCTTTTGAAGTTGAATCCGGCGGACGCCAGCATCACATTGATCTCATCTCCGGTAATACCCTTGTAGTAATTGCGGGAGAGACGGTGATCATCCGTGGGGAAGGTGATATTTTTCTCCTGGACAGTGGTATCGATGTAAACGTCCTTGTCGTTCGAGTCTTTACCATTGATACGGATGCTCTCTTTTAAAATCAGCTCAACACCCTCTTTCCCGATGCGATGACGGAAATGAACCAGTTCTGACGCTTCACAGGGAACACGAGGTTGGAATTCCTGTTCCCCACAGAAATATTGGTAGTAATTGTTTTCACTCCATTGTTCCACCACGCTTTCATCAGAGAGTAGAATAGATAATTGATCCCTTTTTAAGGGCTGACTAAGCAAATCTTACAAAGATGTAAT
>DFYK01000017.1 GCA_002383605.1 Proteiniphilum sp. UBA4084
CCGGACTGGAGAAAGCGAAAGATGCCGATCTTTTCGTATATCAAAAAAGCAACTTCAACACATCTCCCGATCTGTATGTTACGCATGATTTATGGAAAACTGCGCAGAAACTCACAGACATTAACCCGCAGATGCGCGGATACAACTGGGGAACCGCAGAACTTTACTCCTGGACCTCTTTTACCGGCATACCATTACAGGGTATTCTCTATAAACCGGAGGATTTTGATCCGACCAAAAAGTATCCGGTGATGATCTATTTTTACGAGAAGCACTCCGATGAACTTTACCGCTGGTTCGCACCGGCACCCAGTCGCTCGACCATCAACATTCCTTTTTTTGTCAGCCGGGGCTATGTTGTTTTTACACCCGACATTCACTATACGGTAGGACAACCGGGCAGGGATGCTTACAATGCAATTGTCGCGGGCGCCGAGTCGCTTGCCGAAAACAGCTGGGTGGATAAAGAGAACATGGCGATACAGGGGCAAAGCTGGGGAGGTTATCAGGTAGCTTACCTGGTCACGCAAACAAATATGTTTAAGGCAGCAGGTGCCGGTGCACCGGTATCGAACATGACCAGTGCATACGGAGGAATCAGGTGGGAGTCGGGAAGAAGCCGCCAGTTTCAATATGAGCAGACCCAGTCACGCATTGGATCCACCATGAACGATTCTCTGCAGCTCTACATTGAGAATTCTCCGCTTTTCTTTGCCAACAGAGTGGAAACACCGCTGCTGATCATGCACAACGACAAGGACGGAGCGGTTCCCTGGTATCAGGGCATCGAACTCTTTATGACCCTCCGCCGCCTGGGTAAGCCGACCTGGCTGTTACAATACAACGATGAAGCACACAACCTGGTGCAGCGCCGCAACAGCAAGGACCTCTCCATCCGCCTGCAGCAGTTCTTCGATCACTACCTCAAGGGTGATCCTGCGCCGGTGTGGATGACACGCGGCGTTCCAACCCTGCAAAAGGGCAAAACATGGGGGTATGAACTTGACCAATAATATGTAACGAAGATGCATGATGAAGTAAACGAACTGATCGCATTAAGGAAAGGCTCGGATAAAGCTTTCGAGGTAATCTACAAATGTTATGCCGGAAAGCTCTATAACTTCGTGATGACTCTGTCGCACGGCGACCGGTACACGTCGGAGGAAATTGTACAATCGACCTTCATAAAGCTGTGGGAAGTACGTGAACAGATTGATATCGAAAAATCGGTTCATTCCTATCTTTCTGTCATTGCAAAAAACATGTTGCTGAATAAGTTTCAACGACAGACGATAGAGTATCTGTATCAGGAGTATATATTGCGGGAACAGTCCTCTTCCGATACGACAACAGAAAAAGAGATCGACCGTAAATGGCTTGCGGATTTTGTCGATGAGCTTATCGAACAATTGCCTCCGTCACGGAAAAAAATTTTTATCTTAAGCCGTAAAGATGATTTATCGACCAAACAAATTGCTGAAATCATGCATATTTCAGTCAGTACGGTGGAGACCCAACTCTCACTCGCAACCCGGTTTATGCGCCGTGAACTGGAAAAAAACTACGATAAGCTATTTATGATAAGCCTTCTCCTGTTAATTTAAAATAATATCGGTGATCACATTCAGGATAATTGGCTCATTAATTGTATCATTTATACATCCCGAAAAAGAAACAATGGAAAAAAAGAAATACATCCTGTTATTCGAAAAGTATATACGCAACGAGGCTTCTGCAGAAGAGGAACTGCTTCTTCTCAGCATGCTCCGCCATGATAATGATATTGATCTCTTTCTGGAAAATCAGATTAAAAACAGTGATCAGAAGCTGGATAAAGAAACGGAACAACGCATGTACGAACATATTCGTTCGGGAAAAGCACAAGGTAAAAAACGACTTTTTACAACAGTTCCACTGCGCAAGGCCATGCAATGGGCTGCGATGATCGCACTTCCCATGATGTCGGCGTTACTGGTCTATTTTCTCACTTCTGACCCTATAGCTGGAGACAATGTGACCGTTCAAGCGCCCAAAGGAGAGAAAGCCAATATTACCCTTGCCGATGGAAGCCTTGTCTGGATTAACTCCGGCTCGTCGCTTACCTACAACAATGCTTTCAACCAGAAGGAACGAAAGGTATTTCTGGAAGGGGAAGCCTATTTTGAAGTAGCCAAAGATCCAAAGCGCCCTTTTATTGTACATACCCGTGATATGGATATCGAGGCACTCGGCACTGCTTTTAACGTACGTGCATACCCCGAGGAAAACAACGAATCAACTGTTCTGCTAGAGGGGAAAATTAAAATAAATGCGCAGGGACAACAAAGAATACTCACTGAGAACCAAAGGGCAATCATCGATAAAACGGTCCATACATTCTCGACGGACAAGGTCTTTGCCGTTGATTTCGTACAGTGGAAGGATGGGAACCTTTATTTCGAAAACAGTTCATTTGATGAGATTGCACTTACACTTTCCCGTGTTTTCAATGTGGAAATCCAGTTTGCATCAGAAAGGCTCCGATCCATGCGATTTTCCGGAACATTGGGTAATAGCAGCATTCGCAACGCGCTCGACATCCTCTCACTGACATCCTCCATGCAGTATGAAATGAATGGAACAGTCATCGAACTATATTACAAGGAATAGTAAACCCGCTACGCAAAACACAGCTGCATCTATTAGCGCCTTATTTTTTAACATTGTTAATTAACATGGACGAATTAGTGGTTTTCATTCACTTCTTTGTACTCTTATTAACAGCATGAATAAACAAACCTGGGAAAGAACCAATCCGGTTTCTTATTCTATAGACCTGACTCAACCCTTAAAAATTTAAATGTATGAGGCAAAAACAGTTTTTGAAGAGATGCTCAAAGGCAAAACTTATCATGATCTTGCTTTTGATGGTTGTGACAACGCAAACTTTTGCACAGATTACCGTGAATATCCAAAACAAACCTTTGCGGGAGGCTCTGAAAGAGATTGAGAGAGTGAGTAACTACAAGTTTTTTTACAACGAATCACTCCCCGGATTAGAAAAGAACAGCACCCTGCAACTCACTGACGCTACGATTGATACGGTTATGCAACAGCTGCTATCGGATGCAAACATCGCATACAGGATCCGTGAGAACAACATCATTGCTTTAACCCTGAAGGAGAATGCCAATCAGCCGGCAAATCAGACACAGCAAAACAAAGTGATGATCAAAGGGCAAGTACTGGACACCAATGGGATGCCAATTATCGGAGCAAACATCATTGAGGTGGGAACTCCGGGTAATGGCACCATCACCGACTACAATGGTAATTTCTCACTCAATGTAAACCGGAACGCAAACCTGAAAATCACCTATCTGGGATACGGGGATGTGATCCTCAACACAGCCGGGAAGACATCTTTCGCAGTTGTCATGGAAGAAAATACCGAGATGCTGAGCGAAGTGGTCGTCACTGCACTGGGTATCAAAAGAGAAGAGAAAGCACTGGGATATTCTGTTCAGTCGGTTGAAGGTGACGGGTTACAGACTGTGAAAGGAGTGGATGTAGGCACATCTCTTTCAGGGAAGGTGGCCGGACTTCTGGTACGGAACAGCACTGAATTTACCGAAGCACCTTCGATACAGATTCGTGGAGAGGAACCGTTGCTGGTAATCGATGGTGTACCTTATGCAAACATGACACTGCGCGACATCCCTTCGGATGATGTGGAAAGCCTCAGCGTACTGAAGGGTGCCACAGCCTCCGCATTATACGGTTACAGGGGCTCGAGCGGTGCGATCATGGTGACCACTAAAAAAGGATTGTCAGCCAAAGGCCTTTCGGTTTCCATCAATTCGGGAACCATGTTTGCCGCAGGTTATCTGGCAATACCCGAGATGCAATCGAGTTTTGGCAGGGTAGTAAAGACGAACGCAAACGGTAAACCGGAATATGTACGTTCGGGAGACGGTTCCTGGGGAGTACCACTGGATGGCAGGGAGATTATCCAATGGGATCCCATATCCAGATCGATGCAACCGATGCCTTACCTACCCATCGGAAAAGACAATTTCCAGAATTTTCTGGAAACAGGGTACATCCTGAACAACAACGTAAATATTACGCAGCAGGGGGAATTCGGAAGTTTTCGTACTTCTGCCACATGGGTGAACAACAAGGGACAGTATCCCAATTCCACCTACGATAAGCTAACATTTGGACTGGGTGGCGATATGAAGATCGACAAGCTATTATTGTCTGCTTCCATGACTTACAACAAGCAAACCACTCCAAACACCGGGTTCAGGGGATATACAGGTTATGACCCCATGTACTCCATGTTGATCTGGTCTGCACCCGACTGGGATGTCAGGCAGTACAGGGACTACTGGGTCGTACCCAACGAAGTGCAAAACAGCAGCTACACCTCTACCAACAACAATCCCTACTTCGACAGTTACGAAAGAACACACAGCCAGGACAGGGACATCTTCAACGGATCGGTTTCCATTGACTATGACCTCACCGACTGGCTGAAAGCCACGGCACGAAGCGGCTTCGACATATACAGTGACCGACAGGATATCACCGTCTCCAAGGGTTCCTTCCAGGGTGCCGGAAGCTCGACCGTGCTAAGCGGCGGGACCCAGGTGTGGGGCGAATCGCAAAGAGGCTCCTATAATATTGGATTGGGAAGAGGATACAGCTTGAACAACGACTTCCTGTTGTCTGTGGACAAATCATTCGGCGATTTCCGCCTGGAAGGTTTGGCCGGAGGAACCATCTACTACAGACAGGACGACGGCATGGAAGCAAGAACACAAGGGGGATTGACCATCCCGGCTTTCTATTCACTGAAAGCATCGGTGAATCCGGCAGCCGTAAGATCGGTCATGTACAAGCAACAGGTAAACAGTTTGTACGGCAGGCTGGGGTTCTCATGGAAAAGTCTGCTATATGCTGAAGCAACCTTTCGTAATGACTGGAGCTCAACACTGTCTGAAGCCACCCGTTCCTATCTCTATCCTTCGGTGTCGGGAAGCTTTATCGTATCGGAATTGTTGCCATCATACGATTGGCTGTCTCTGTGGAAACTCAGGGGATCATGGACCTCATCCAAAACACCAGCCGATGTCTACTCCATCAACTCTGTCTATTCCATCACTTCAAATGCGTGGGGTGACTTAAGTGCTGCCGCTTATCCTTCTACCATCAAGGGTAGTGATGTCCTACCCGAATCGGCATCAACGTTTGAAGTCGGTACAGCGCTCAATTTCCTGCACAACAGGGCTTCATTCGATTTTTCCTACTACGAAAAGAAGATGTATGACTTCCTCCGATCGGCCTCCATCAGTCCGGCCTCAGGTTACACCTCAAATTTTGTGAATACGGACGAAGAGATTACAAGAAAAGGAGTGGAAATAACCATGGCAGGGACGCCGGTAAAAACCAAAGACTGCCAATGGGATCTCTCACTCAACTGGTCAAAATATGCCCGCTACTATACACAGCTCGACTCGGTTTACTCCACAGATAAACCTTGGGTAGCTGTTGGAGAACGTGTCGATCATTACACATTGAATGATTACCAGAAAGATCCGGACGGGAATATCATCCACAACAATGGGTTGCCAATCTACTCCAAATACCCCTCTTTGTTTGGCTATGCCGACCCCGACTGGTTATGGGGAATAAACAGTTCCTTGCGTTTCAGGGACTTCACCTTTGGGATTTCACTCGATGGCCGGGTAGGCGGAATTGCACAGACTACCACTGAGATGTACATGTGGAGAGCCGGTTCCCATCCCAATTCGGTAGTGCCGGAAAGATTCCTCGATGCCAACAATCCCGGTACACGCAATTATACTGGTGAAGGGGTCAAAGTTGTTTCCGGCGAAGCCACCTATGATACGTACGGCAACATTACCAGCGATAACAGAACCTATGCACCGAATGATGTGGCAGTAACTTATCAGACATACATAAACAACCTCCACAAAGGAACTGCATGGGGTGGATCCCCTTCCACGCTGGATGCCTATTCAACCACCTTCTTCAAGATACGGGAGATTTCGCTCACTTATACCCTTCCGAGGGACCTGAGCAGCAGGTTCAAAGCCAAAAGCGCATCGATATCGGCAGTGGGGCAAAACGTGTTTTTATGGGCCAAACAATTTAAATACTCTGACCCGGATGGTGGGTATGAAAACTTCAGTGACCCTTCCATCCGATATCTGGGATTCAATCTGAAGGTTGTATTTTAACTAACTGTTTATCATATATATAAAAATATCAAGTATGAAACGAATCAATAAATATATACGCTACGCAGGTTTGGCTGTTTTATCTGTACTATTTCTTTTTGGTTGCAATAATTTCGAAGATATAAACACCAATCCCGATGACACAACAAGTGTCAGTGCTTCGCTTCTGGCAACCAATGTGATCCTTCGCTATACAAAATTTGCAGGAAGAGACGGTAAGTCATTGATCGCTGACAATGCACTGCCCAAATATGTGGGATATGCCAACGAAGGTCAGCTGGACCAGCAATATAACAAAATCGGCAGTGGCTATTTTGATGCGATGACAATTCTTCCCAACATTCAAAAAATGATTGAATATGCACAAGGCAGTGTCATGGAAGATTCCTATCGCGGTGTGGGTGCGTTTGCCAAGGCATACACCTTCTACACGCTCACTGTGAAAATGGGAGATATACCCTACAGTGAAGCAGGTTTAGGGGCAGATGGTATTTACAAAGTGAAGTACGATACCCAGGAACAGGTTTTAAAAAGTGTGCTGGATGAACTTCAGGCAGCTGATCAGTATTTTGCAAAAGGGCGTACTTTCGATGGCGATCCCACACCCTACAAGGGTGACCCAGTGAAATGGAGAAAAGCAGTCAACGCTTTTGCACTGAAGGTTTTGATGACAGTCAGTAAAAAAGAGACCATTGGCGGGATCAATCTGAAAACCCGGTTTGCAGAAATCGTTTCAGCAGGAAATATTATGGATGCCTCCACAGGGTATTACGGACTTTTGTACTCCTCAAAAAACAGACATCCGCTTTCCGGCACGAATGATCTGTTTACGAGTCGTACTATTCTCAGTTCCCTTCTCGTCAACCAATTAAAATCACTCAATGACAGACGGCTCTTTTATTATGGTGAACCGGCAGGCTCAAAAATAGCCGCAGGACTGGCACCCTCAGATGCCGCAGCATACGTGGGAGTGGATGTAGATATTGAGTATGCCGTGATGAACTCAGGACACAGTAATAACCTCTATTCTTTGCTTAACAAAAGATATTTGCAGCAGGAAGCCTGTGAACCGTTGAGAGTGGTCTCTTTTGCCGAGCAGCAACTGATCCTAGCTGAGGCTGTGCTAAAAGGATGGATCACAGGAGACGCCAAGACTTATTATGAGTCAGGTGTGAAAGCCGCACTGACAGATGTTATGACACAGGCAACAGCAAGCTATGCACACGATATGCCCATTACTGCCGCTTATATTGCGGGTTATTTTACCGGTGAAGCTGCTTTTAAGGCCACTTCCAGTGAGCAGTTAAAACAAATCTGGATACAGCGTTATATACTGCAGTTTATGCAGGATGCAGAAACAAGTTTTTTCGAGTACAGGAGGAACAAATATCCTGAATTCCCTGTGAATCCGGCAACAAGCCTCAACGAAAATAACAAGAACGGTATCCCGATGCGCTGGCTATACCCGGCAGCGGAAGCAAATTACAACAGGGAAAATCTGGAAGAGGCATTGAACCGGCAGTACGACGGTTACGATGAGATCAATAAAATCATGTGGATCCTAAAATAAACTATTCACCCGGATCGCTTGTTATCAGTTGGATAACAAGCGATCTAATCTGCTACAATATGATTATCAAAATAAACCTTTTCATCCTGTTGGCCCTTCTGCTCAGCGGTTGCAAAAACAGTTCCTCCTACGAGACAGTAACCACCTCCACAGGAGAGTGGCAACTTATCTGGAATGACGAGTTCGGTTACACCGGGCTACCTGACTCCACTAAATGGAGCTACGATACGGAAGGCAATAGCTGGGGCTGGGGCAACAACGAAGCGCAATATTACACAGCCAATGATTCTGCCAACGCTTATGTGAAGGAAGGAGTACTGACCATCACCGCACGGATCGACAGCATGGGCGGGAAGCGGTATACCTCGGCCCGACTGATCACCAAAGAGAAAGGTGACTGGCTCTACGGACGTTTCGAAATCAGGGCCAAACTCCCCACCGGATTGGGCACCTGGCCGGCTATCTGGATGCTTCCTACCGACTGGGAGTATGGCGGCTGGCCGACGAGCGGTGAAATTGACATCATGGAAAATGTGGGATACGATCCCGATACCATTGTGGGATCGGCGCACACCCTAAGTTATAATCATGTGCAGAGAACACAGAAAAATGCAAAGATCTATGTTCCCACATCTTACAACGATTTTCATGTCTATGCACTCGAGTGGGAAGAGAATGAATACAGGGTTTATGTAGATAAGGATCTTTATTTCACTTTCAAAAACGAAGGTACCGGATTTGCATCGTGGCCTTTTGACAAAAGATTTCATCTTTTGTTAAATCTGGCCATCGGAGGGAACTGGGGCGGACAGAAAGGAATAGATGATACGTTATTTCCGCATCATTTCCAGATTGACTATGTGAGAGTTTATGAGAAAGAAGACTCGCCTGTCGGGAAGTAGTCAAGACAATGGTCAGGCTAGCAGTCACAAAGATTAAAACCCCCGCTGCCGCATCGCTTCAAAGGTAAGAACAGCGGTGGACACAGAGACATTGAGCGAATCGATTTTTCCTCGCATGGGAATCTTGATTCGCTTTGTCGCATTTTTCAGCCAGAAACCGGTCAGCCCGTCCGCTTCTGTACCCATCACAATGGCGGAGGGTATACTGAAATCAATGTTTTGGTAAAATTCAGCTGCCTGCAATTCTGCGGCATAGACAGCGATCTTGTGTTCCTGCAGCCAGCCAAATGCCTCTTGGGAAGTACATACAGCCGTCTGCACGGTGAACAGTCCCCCCACGCCGGAGCGGATCACGTTGGGGTTATACAGGTCGGTTTGCGGATCACAAACAATCACGGCATCGGCTGCTGCCGCATCGGCGGTACGCAGTACTGCGCCCAGGTTACCTGGTTTCTCCACCGACTCGAGAAGAATTAGAAAAGGATTTTCAGAAAGTTGAATATCTACCAGCTTGTGCGATTTGGGTTTCAGCATTGCCACAATCCCATCGGAATTTTCCCGGTAAGCAATCTTTGCGAATACAACCGGAGATATCGCAAAGAGGGCCTCTTCGGGAATAGAATCCAATACATCGGGATATTTTGTCTTGTCGAACATTTCCCAGCACACATAAACAGCTTCCACCCGATAGCCACTCTGCAAAGCCAAAGAAAGTTCACGGGCACCCTCGCTCACGAAAAGTTGCTGCTCCTTCCTCTCTTTACTTTTCGAGAGTTTCATGATATGCTTGACAGCCGGATTTTGTGTACTGGTAATCATCACTCAAAGCTCTTTCACTTCATCTTTTTTCAGCAGAAAGTTATCGATCGCCTCCTTGAAGGATTTTTTCGGCAGGGCACCCATTGCCACCTGCGGTTGTTCGTTCATCGGAATAAAAAGAAACATGGGAATGCTCTGTACACCAAACATGCGTGCCAGTTCGGGTTCCTTGTCCACATCGATCTTGTAGACATAGATATCATCGCCGTATTCTGATGCCAGGTCGGCCAGGATGGGTGAAGTGATCCGGCAGGGTCCGCACCAGGTGGCATAGAAATCCACGATGGCGGGTTTGTCACCATTGTACTTCCAGACTTCCGGATTATTTTCATAATTGAATACCTTCTCCAGAAAGGTTACTTTGGTCAACTCAATCGGTTTTACCTTGTTTTTACTTATCGGTTCGGAAGCTGAGGCGCTGAAGAATGTGATCAGCGTAATAAATAGTATCATCGAAATTCTCATAGTGGTAATCTTTACAGTGTGATTTTTAATTGCAGGGTAAATATTCTGTCATCAATCGCGATTATTACAACAACAATGTATGGACGAATGTTTTACGGAATCGTTAAAATACCTTCCGGTCTTTGTACTTAACCGCTTTGGTGCCCGGCACACCGAATTCTCTTGCCGAAACATTATCGAGGGCAACCTTCCATATCTTTACATTCTTCACCGAGGGTGTCGAGTAGCTGAACTCCCTGCCGGAGTACTGCCGCATAATGATATGCAACGCATCTACCTTTTTGTCATAATCCTCCTCGAAAGCAACTTCCCCATGACAAATCACACTCTCTGCCCGCATCCGGTAGCTGCAGGCCACCTCCTCATCCTGCCATACCAGCTTCGGATCGGTACAGAAGGTGATGCAAACCTGCGGATTTTTCTCCAGAATGGAAATGGAGTGTCCCTCCTGCGCGGAATGGAGATAAATGATCTCATCCTCGTATCCGAAATTCATTGGCAACACGTAGGGAACACCGTGCTCATCGGCCATGCCTACATAGCAGAGTGGACAGGTACGGATCAATGCTTCGATGCGATGCAACTCCTCTACAGAAACTGTTTTCATAACAAATAAGTATAATTATACGCCCTCTTTCAATCTCCTATAGCTCTTTCTCGGTGGTTGTGGGACCGTCGACGGTAAGTAAACCCTGATCATCGATCTGCACTTCATCGATAAAAACCACCCTTTCATCACCTGTTTGCCGGGTGCGTCCATGATAAACAGTGTACATTTTCTGATCGTTTTTCGACCAAAAGATCATGTTGTGCCCGGTTCCGGTCACTTCTCCTCCATTGTCTGTGTTCTTTTCCAGCACGGGATTATTCGCGGCCTTCACAAAAGGGCCCAGCGGATCATCGGATACAGCATACCCCACAGCATAATGTTCGCCTCCAAAGAAATTGGCAGAGTACATCATGTATATCTTACCCTCGTGTGGGAAGGCGAAAGAACCTTCCGTCCAGCGACGGTTCACCTCACCGGCGGTGACGGAACGACTTTCCCACTCTGTTTGCGGATCATCCATCGTTGTGGGCGGTTGCAAAAGCAACACCGGTTCCCCGATTACCGAGGTGAAATCGTCTGAAATCTCCACCCCATATACCCAGCTTTCTTCTATCTCCTTAAAAAGATTCTGCTCCCGCGCCCATTGTGCGACCTCACTCTCTACCGGATGCTTGTAACAACAGCGGGAGTAATAAAGGTAGGTCTTTCCGTCATGCTGCAGGATGTTTGCATCGATGATGGGATAGCCCGGGTCGAACAGCGGCTTGTCGGATATCTCCAGGAAGGGGCCGGTAGGCTTGTCGGCTACAGCCACGCCAATGCGAAAGTTTTCCAGTTCACCGGTGGGATTTTCTTTCCAGTCGGCACTGAAGAACAGGTAATATTTACCGTCTATCTCGTACACTTCCGGTGCCCAGTAGTTTTTCAGGGTCCATGACTGCGGGTTGTCCCCCGAATAAACCTGCCCCTCATACTGCCAATCGGCCAGGTTATCGGAGCTGTAGGCCCCGAATCCTTTCTCCACACCGCCCGTACCATACAGGTAATATTTGCCGTCGGAGGCAGAAAGGATAAACGGATCGCCGAATGCAACGGATAAAGGGTTGGAATAGGTGACAGGCTCCGGTGCACGCTTCTCCGATCCGGCGGTACAACCCATCAGGAAAGATACCGGCAGAAGAATCATACACAACCTGCTGCAAATGTTTTTTGTAATCATAGATTTGATTTTGCAGTCGCAGCTGACAAAGATAAATAAAAAAAGGAAAAACCATCTTCAGATTCTTCCTTTCTATGTTCAATCAACGGGAAGCGGATTTCACTTCACCTTGTCCACGATTGCCTTAAAAGCTTCGGGATGGTTCATTGCCAGGTCGGCAAGCACCTTGCGGTTGATTTCAATTTCATTTTTGTGCAACGCACCCATCAGGCGGGAATAAGACATTCCGTTTTCGCGGGCAGCTGCATTGATACGCTGGATCCAGAGTGCACGGAAGTTGCGTTTTTTGTTTTTGCGGTCACGATAGGCGTAGGTCAAACCTTTTTCCCACGTGTTCTTGGCTACTGTCCACACATTCTTGCGGGCACCGATATAGCCTCTTGTAAGTTTCAGAACTTTTTTTCTGCGGTTGCGCGAGGCAACATGATTGACTGATCTTGGCATAATGTTACTTGTTTTGAATGATAGCGTCTCTGTCGTGCAGAGCTCTTCGGAGCATACATCCTGTTACTAAATCTCTTTACTGGAAACCATCCGGCATGAATTACTTCATTGCCAGCAGTGTCTTGATGCTGTTTACGTCAGACTTGTGAACAAGACCCGAATGAGTAAGATTTCTCTTCTGCTTTTTGGTCTTCTTCGTCAAGATGTGACTTTTGTACGCATGTTTCCGCTTGATTTTTCCTGTTCCGGTAAGGGCGAACCTCTTTTTGGCACCGGAATTAGTCTTCATTTTTGGCATTTTGCTGTCTTCGAATTTGTGAATATTATTTTTTCCCTTTCTCCGCGGTCAGGCGAAAAAGTGTGCAAAAGTAATGATTTTTATCCGAACAATCAAAACATTACGCCTTTATTTTTTTGCTGATTTCAATTGCAGTACAATATGCATATCGTCGGAGCACAAAACGCTTCCTGCAGGACCTGAAGGGTTGAACAATCCTCCGGAATCCCGCGATTTAAAATGGGATGAGATAAAAAAAGCCGGCCAAATGATTTTAGCCGACCCTGTTCTTCGTCGTTGCAAAGGAGCTTCTCGTTTATTCTTCCTTCGACTCCTTTTTGGGAGCAGGAGCACCCTTTTTTGGTGTCAGCATGATGGACATCCTTTTTCCTTCCATGATAGGCATATGCTCCACTTTGGCATAATCTTCCAGATCGTTGGCAAAACGCAGCAACAACACCTCTCCCTGTTCTTTAAAGAGGATGGAACGTCCCCTGAAGAACACATACGCTTTCACTTTTGAGCCTTCACCCAGAAAGTTCATTGCATGTTTCAGTTTAAAGTTATAGTCGTGATCGTCTGTCTGCGGGCCAAACCGTATCTCTTTTACCGTCACCTTGACCGATTTTGCTTTTTGTTCTTTCAGTTTTTTCTTTTGCTGATAAACAAATTTCTTGTAATCGATGATCCTGCATACAGGAGGTTTCGCCGTGGGTGCAATTTCAACGAGGTCTAATTCCTGTTCCTCGGCTATCTTCAAAGCTTCTCTCGTGGAATAAATGCCCTCCGTCACGTTATCGCCTACTAACCGGACTTCCGGTACCCGGATGCGTTCATTGATCCGGTGCTGGTCTTTTGAGTCTTTTCTCATTCGGTGATGTTAATGTTTACGCTGTTTAATTGGTTGTTGTTTTATAAATTCTTTGTTTTACAAATATTTAATTTGATTGCATGGCGGGGTTCATCATTTGATCTACTTCCCGTGCAATCGTTTCTGCAAATGTAATCAATTTTGTGGAACCCTGATCAACTCCACCCTGTTTTCTTACCGAAACCTCTTCATTTTCTGCTTCTTTCTCACCCACAATCAACAGGTAGGGAATGCGTTTCAATTCGTTGTCACGAATCTTGCGACCCACTTTTTCGTTGCGGTCATCCACCTCGGCGCGGATATCAAATCGTTTTAATTCTTTCACGATGTGATGGGCGTACTCATTGAATTTTTCACTGACCGGCAGGATGACGGCCTGTGTGGGTGCCAGCCACAAAGGAAACTTACCGGCCGTATGTTCGATAAGGACAGCCACGAAGCGCTCCATGGATCCAAACGGTGCACGGTGAATCATCACCGGACGGTGTTTCTGGTTGTCGGCACCGGTATATTCCAACTCAAAACGGTCGGGCAGGTTGTAATCTACCTGGATGGTTCCCAACTGCCAGCGCCGCCCCAATGCATCCTTCACCATGAAGTCGAGCTTGGGTCCGTAGAAGGCGGCTTCACCCAGTACGACCTTTGCTTTCAGTCCTTTCTCCCGGCAGGCCTCCACGATGGCACTTTCAGCCTTCTCCCAGTTCTCATCGGTACCGATGTACTTCTCCTTATTGTCGGGATCGCGCAACGATATCTGTGCCTCAAAATTTTCGAAATCGAGCGCCTTGAAGATGATAAAGATGATGTCCATCACCTTCAGAAACTCCTCTTTCACCTGATCGGGTGTACAGAAGATGTGGGCATCGTCCTGCGTAAAGCCGCGCACACGCGTGAGCCCGTGCAATTCACCGCTTTGTTCATAGCGATAGACCGTACCAAACTCTGCCAACCGAAGTGGTAAATCTTTATAGGAACGGGGAAATGCTTTATAAATCTCGCAGTGGTGGGGGCAGTTCATCGGTTTCAGCAGAAACTCCTCACCCTCTTCGGGCGTATGAATCGGCTGAAACGAGTCTTTTCCGTATTTGGCGTAATGACCGGAGGTCACATACAACTGCTTGTGACCGATATGGGGAGTGATTACCTGATCGTAATCAAACTCCCGCTGTATTTTTTTCAGGAAATCTTCCAGACGAAGCCGCAACTGCGTACCTTTGGGTAACCACAAGGGGAGACCCGCTCCCACGGTCTGGGAGAAATGAAACAGCTGGAGCTCCTTGCCTATTTTCCGGTGATCCCGCTTCTTGGCCTCTTCGAGCATGACCAGATATTCATCGAGCATCTTCTTTTTCGGGAAGGTAATACCATATAATCTTGTCAGCTGGGGACGTTTCTCATCACCCCGCCAGTAGGCACCGGCAGCCGACAGCACCTTCACGGCTTTGATGTAGGAGGTATTGGGCAGATGGGGCCCACGACATAAGTCGGTAAAGCTCCCTTGCGTATAGGTAGTGATGGTACCATCAGCCAGCTCGTTGATCAGCTCCACCTTGTAGCGTTCATCGCGTGCGCCGAACATACTTAGGGCTTCACTTTTGGAGATGCTTTCCCGTTGAATCTCTTCACGGGCAGCAATCAGTTCCATCATCTTCTTCTCAATTGCAGGGAAATCACTCTCCTTGATGGCTACACCTTCACCGGGATCCACATCGTAGTAGAATCCATTTTCAATGGCGGGTCCGATGCCGAATTTGATGCCCGGATAAAGATCTTGCAAGGCTTCAGCCATGAGGTGTGCCGATGAGTGCCAATAGGCATGTTTTCCTTCTTCATCTTCCCACTTAAGCAGGTTCACAGCGGCATCCTCCTCGATGGGGCGTGTGAGATCCCATGTTTCACCGTTCACACTTACGGCCAGCACCTCCTGTGCCAACCGCAGACTGATGCTTTGTGCTATCTCTAATCCCGTAACTCCCTTTTCAAATTCCCTCACAGAGGCGTCGGGAAATGTAATTTTTATCATGCTCTGTTTGTGCTTTGTATGTCTTCTTCGTAATACGACTGCAAATGTAGTGATTTTGTGGTTGATGAAACAGCAAAACAGCAAGAAAATTGCACCCTGCGTGGTTGAAAAAGCTTTCCCGGCAGTATGCAAATTTCCATGTCAATAAATATACCGACCTGACAACCCAATTATTGCATCCGCTTGATGATGCTGTATGACTGCACAATACCCAATTCACCTGCTTTGCGCAGGTCATCGAGTCCCTGTGCCGTTTCACCGATGGCGAGGCGTGAGATGCCGCGGTTGAAATAAGCTTCCGCAAACTGAGGTTCCAGTTCTATGGCTTTTGAATAATCGGCAATGGCTGCGCGGTAATCCTTTTCCAGGCTGAAGATTTCTGCCCGGTTATAGTAGGCATAAATAAAATCGGGATTGATGCGGATGATCTTTTCATATTCTTTTAAAATCTCTTCATAGTCGATCGACCTTGTAGAGATCTCGGGTAGCCTGGGCTTGCCGGCGATGTTGCTCAGTTCATTCAGGTTCATGCCTGTGCCGGGAGTCATTGCCCGGGGATCATTCTGTAAACGTTCATACTCCATCTGTTTGGAGCGTACCGTAGCACGGGCAAAATGAGCAAGCAGCATGTCCGGCTTGAGCGAGATCACCTCTGCCAGATCTTTTAGTGCATTTTCGTAATCCTGCACAAGCATAAAATCCATGGCTCTTCCGAAAAAGAGGGATGGGTTCACGGGGTCACTCTCAATCCTCATTGAATAATTGTCGATGGAACGAAAATGAGTCTGTATCTGCAGCTCATTCAAGGCTGCCTCATTGTTGGTCGCCTTCAACACCCAGGCAAGGTTCAAATCTCCGTTGGCCTTGTTAATGATCTCGGAATAATAAACCGGCCGGCTCACCTCATAGGCACGCTCGTAATAAGTGAGGACAAACATGGGTTCAGGATCTACCGGTGTGTTTATGTTCTGCACTTTCCCGCGACTCTGACGCTGGTACCTTGTTTTTTGTTCATGCTCACTGTCGGCCACAACCAGCATGTTGAACTTTTCAATATCCTGGTCGGCCTGCCCCCGGGTATCTCTCGTTTCATCCTTTCCACGGGCCTGTTTAAAAGGCTCGGGATTGGCGGTGGCCACCTTACGCGCCTTCGCCTCTTCGGCACGGGCAAGCATATAATCATCCTCGGCACCCCGAAGGTCGTTCATTTCCCGCTTCAGTTGCGAACGCATATAATAACCGCTGAAAAAGTCGGGATGAGCCTCAATGACCACGTTCAGGTCAGCCAGTGCCGCCTCTCTGTTTCCCGTCTCGTTGTGAAGCATGCCTCTGTTTAAATAAGCGATTGTGTTATCAGGCTCCAGCTCAATTACCTTGTCGAAATCACGTATGGCGCGGTTATTATCAGCCACCTGCGCGCGCAGCAACCCCCGGTTGAATCGCGCAATCAGGTTATTTTCATCCATCTCGATCACCCGGTCGTAGTCGGCCATGGCACCACGAAGGTCGTTCAGGTGGTACTTCACCAATCCCCGGTTGATATAGTTTCCTTCGAAGTAAGGATCCAAGCGGATGGCTTCATCCAGATCGGCCAGTGCGTTGTTGTATGCTTTCTGTTGCAGATAAAGCACGCCCCGTGCCGCAAACGACTGCGCAGTATAGGGATCCATTTCAATGGCCTTATTCAGGTCGCCCATGGCATTTGTGGTATCTTTCATCTCCAGATACATCTGTGACCGTGTAAGATAACCGGGCGTGTAATCGGGGAAGCGGCGCAGCAGCACGTCAAAAAATTTTGACGCCACCTCATACTGTTCCAGTTCCACATTGACGATACCCATATTCACGAGGGTAATGCGGTCTTCGGGAAAAAATTCCAGACTTCGCTGATAATCGGTAGCTGCCAGTTCATATTTATCCTGATTTTGGCGTGCCGCTCCACGCAGCTGGTAAGCTGCCGTGTAATACGGATTACGCAGCAGACACTCGGAAGCATCTTCTTCGGCACCCTTGAAGTCGTCGAGCATGAACTTGGCCATCCCCCGGAAATAGTAGGGATCGGCCAGATAGGGCTTCGCGGTGATGACCTGGTTAAAATACTGAATCGCGAGTACATAATCCTCGAAATAAAGTGCATTTTTTCCGATCATCATCACCCGGTCGGTATTAACCTGTGCCGAAGACGACAAGCTGATGAGCATGATACAAACTGCCAGTATAAATTGTTTCATTTTTGAATCTTTGGTTGTGCGAATATAGGGATTTTTTCGCATTTTATGTCAAAACCTTTTCTGTTAGAGTGTTTCTCAGTCGGAACGTTTAAAATGAACGGTTCAATTTCTATACGCGCTCCAGAATCCTGCTCCCGTCGTCCATCACCCGGATAGTTATTTTCACCGCATTGTCGGGCAGGATGGATTCTACCAGCTCCGGCCACTCGATGAAACAAAGGTTGCCGCTGTAGAAATAATCTTCATAACCAAAATCAAAGGCCTCTTCAAGTTTGTTGATGCGATAAAAATCGAAATGAAACAGGGGTGTTCCCATTTTGTCCCTATATTCGTTGATAATGGCAAAGGTCGGGCTGGATACGGTTTCCGTCACCCCCATCTCTTCACAGAGGGCTTTGATGAAGGTGGTTTTCCCGGCACCCATGCTACCGTAGAATGCAAATACCTTGTTGTTGCCCATTTCTGTTAGAAAGGTGCTTGCTGCCTTTCTGATATTCTTCAAATCCGTGATCTCAATTTGCATATTTTTTATTTCGGGTTTAATGTAATGAGCGGGATCATCATCTCCTCCATGGAGATGCCTCCATGTTGAAAACTCTGTGCGTAATAGGATAGATGATGATTATAGTTGTTGGGATAGACAAAGAAGTCGTTCTGTGTGGCGAAGATGTATCGGGTACTCATGTGTGAGGCTGGCAAACCGAACTCTTCGGGATGAAGCATCTCAAAGAGTTTCCTTGGTTCGTATCCCAGATTTTTCCCTGCCTTATAACGAAGATTGGTAGTGGTCTCTCTGTCAGCCAGTATCTTCATCCCGTTTGTTACCCTGATGGAGCCGTGATCGGTGGTCAGCACGGCCCGGTATCCTTTGGAGGCAATTTTTTTCAGCAAATCATGCAGGGGTGAATGCAAAAGCCAGGACCTGGTGAGTGAACGGTATGCCGGTTCATCGGCAGAGAGCTCCCGAATCATTTTCGAATCTGTTCTCGTATGAGAAAGCATATCGATGAAGTTAAATACCCACACGTGGAGATCGTTCCTTTCAAGTTCAGAAAAGTGTTTGTTGAGTTCTGTGGCCTCCAGGTTGGTATTGATCTTCTGGTAAGACAAAAGGGGGGACAGATGTTTTCTTTCCAGCTGTGCCTGAATGAGGAGTTCTTCCTGCAGATTCTTACCCTCCTCCTCGTGGTCATCGACCCAATAATCGGGGAACTGCGTTGCCAGTTGTCGTGGCATCAATCCGGAAAAAATGCTGTTTCTCGCATATGGGGTAGCTGTAGGAAGGATGCTAAAATAAAGCTCCTCATCGCAAATGAAGAGGTCGGTAAACAGGCTCTTTACCGCGTACCACTGATCGAGCCGGAAATTGTCGATCAGGATAAAAAACAGCTTTTCTCCCCGTTCGATTGCAGGGAAGACCGTTTTTTTAAACAATGCGGGGCTCATCAGCGGAGGGTTTGCTCCCTGTCTCATCCATTGCGGATAACTCTTCCGGATAAACCTGGCGAACGCGCTGTTTGCTTCTGCCTTCTGCAAGGCAGGTAGTTCCTTCATCGCATTATCGGCCTGCTCCAGTTCCAGTTCCCAGTAAACCAGCTTTTGGTAAAGGGTGGTCCAGTCGTCGGCAAAACGGCAATTATTTATCTCTTCGCTTAGCTGATTGAATACCTGACGGTAGTCTACTGTTGCAGCTTCCGATATCAGCGCTTTCTTGTCGAGTATTTTCTTAATGGTCAGTAACACCTGACTGGGATGTACCGGTTTAATGAGGTAGTCGGCAATTTTCCTGCCAATGGCACGGTTCATGATTCCCTCATCTTCACTTTTGGTGACCATCACCACCGGCACATCGGGTGCGGTATCATGCAACCCGTCCAGTGTCTCCAGACCGGACAAGCCCGGCATATGTTCATCGAGAAAAATGATATCGAACAATGTTTCTCTTGTTCTTTCTATTGCATCCCGTCCATTGTTGACACACTCCATCCGGTAACCTTTTTCCTCCAGAAAAAGCATATAGGGTTTCAGCAGATCGATTTCGTCGTCCACCCAAAGGAAATGTGCCTTGTTCATCTTGGTTACCACCCGGTTTTGTTGCTGAAAGAAATTGGGCAAATGTATCTATTTCCGTTGTATCTGACAATCTTTTTTACTTTTTTAGGAGACTTCCCGGTTACCCGTACCCTTCCAGAATAATTTTGCCTTGAATTGTTTCGGGTTATTCTTAAAAAAGATTATATTTGTGCGAAAGATAATCACTTAACGAATGTAAACACAATCATGCAAAAAACGATTCTCTCGGCAATTCTTCTATCGATACTGTTCATCACAGGTTGTACCAAACCCACAGCAAATATTTTCAACGGGAAAGATCTTTCGAACTGGAATTTCGTTGTTGAGAACGATGCAGTTCCGGCAGATCAGGTTTACACAGTTCAGGAAGGCATGATCATTGTAAAGGGTGAGCCGTTGGGCTACATGCACACCCAACAGAAATACTGCGACTTCACATTGGAGCTGGAATACAGGTGGGCAGGCGAAGAAAGCAACAGCGGTGTATTCTTTTTGATAGAAGAACCTTCAAATCCGTTTCCAAAAGGCATTGAATGTCAACTCAAAGCTGGCAAGGCGGGAGATCTTGTCTTGCTGGCGGGAGCTGACCTGAAAGAATATATCCTTCCCGAAGGCGTCACAGAACGTCCCCGATTCCCGGTAATAGAGAAAAAAGAATTATCGAGTGAGAAGCCAGCTGGTGAATGGAATAAGGTAAAAATAAGGGTAAAGGAAGGTGTTGCCGATATTTACATCAACGATGTATTGCAAAACAGCGCCACCAGCGAGGTAAAAGAGGGGTATATAGGTCTGCAAAGCGAAGGGAAGGAAATTCATTTCCGGAATCTTATGCTTGAAAAATTGTAGAATTTGTAAAATCAGTAAACCAAGGACATGACATCAACATCACAAGCCAGGCAGTATATTGACCTGGAGGAGAAATATGGGGCGCACAACTATCATCCGCTGCCTGTAGTATTGTCGAAAGGAAAGGGATGCTATGTGTGGGATGTAGACGGCAAAAAATATTTCGACTTTTTATCGGCCTACTCAGCCGTAAACCAGGGACATAGTCATCCCAAAATCGTGGCAGCCCTCCGGGAGCAAGCGGAGCGGCTTTGCCTTACTTCCCGTGCTTTTTACAATGATGCGCTGGGACCTTACGAACGGTTTATGCACGATTATTTCGGTTATGACAAGATCCTTCCGATGAACAGCGGAGCAGAGGCCGTGGAAACAGCGCTCAAGCTGGCACGCAAATGGGGATACCTGAATAAAGGTATTCCCGAGAACGAAGCCATCATTGTAGCCTGCAACGGCAATTTTCACGGACGTACCATCACCATCGTATCGCTCTCCAGTGATTCGGACGCACGTGCCGAATACGGGCCTTATACCCCGGGAATTGAAGTGATCCCGTATAACGACGTAGAAGCTCTGTCGTCGCTTTTTGAAGAAAAAGCAGCCTCCATTGCCGGATTTCTGGTGGAGCCCATTCAGGGTGAAGCAGGTGTTATTGTGCCGGATGAAGGATACCTGAAAAAATGCCATGAGCTGTGCAAGGCGCATAACGTATTGTTTATAGCCGACGAAATACAAACGGGTATTGGACGTACCGGCCGGATGCTCTGCTGTGATCACGAAGGCGTACGTCCCGATATCGTAATTTTGGGAAAAGCGCTCTCGGGAGGTGTGCTGCCTGTTTCAGCCGTATTGGCCGATGATGAGATCATGCTGACAATCAAGCCGGGCCAGCATGGTTCTACCTTCGGTGGATTTCCGCTTGCCTGCAAAGTGGCCATGGCCGCCCTGGAAGTGGTGAAAGAGGAAAAACTGGCTGAGAAGGCCAAACAACTGGGTGAAATTTTCCGCAACGAAATGCTCGCCATAAAAAGTCCCCTTATCCGGCTGGTCAGGGGAAAAGGTTTGCTCAACGCCATTGTGATTGCTCCACACAAAGGGAAAGATGCGTGGATCCTTTGTCTGAAAATGGCAGAGAATGGCTTGCTTGCCAAGCCAACCCACGGTGACATCATCCGTTTTGCACCGCCGCTGGTGATCACGGAAGAGGAACTGATGGAAGCGATTGGTATTATCAAGGAATCGATCAGGTCTTTGGAAATAGCAGAATAGGCCGCTGATATTGAACCGTCTATATTCAGGATACAGGATTCAGGATTCTAATAATCTGATTTTATGCAAACGACTTCAAAACTACTGATGATCCGCCCGACCCGGTTTGCATTTAACGCGGATACGGCACAAAACAACTTCTTTCAGCAGAAGGTGGAATGTGGTTCTGTGGCTGAAAAAGCAGTGGAAGAGTTCGATGCCTTTGTACAACTGCTACGGGGAAATGATGTGGATGTAACGGTCGTGCAGGACACGAAGGAACCTCACACACCCGACGCCCTCTTTCCAAACAACTGGTTCTCCTCTCACATCACGGGGGAGCTCGTGTTATATCCCATGTTTGCCGAAAACCGCCGATTAGAAAGAAAACCGGAAGTGGTCGACCTTCTTCGCAGAAAGATGAATCACCGGAAGCTGGTCGACCTGACCCACTGGGAGGAAGAGGGAGAGTTTCTGGAAGGTACTGGCAGCATGGTTCTCGATCGCCGGAAACGAATAGCGTACTGTTGCCGCTCACCCCGCACTTCCGAAAAGGTATTGACAGACTTTTGCTCCCGCATGAGTTACGATGCGATTGTCTTTGACGCACTCGATCAGGGAGGAAATCCCATTTACCATACCAATGTGATGATGGCGATCGGAAGCCAGGTTGCCATAGTCTGCCTTGCGTCGATCAGTGAACCGGGTGACCGGCAGAAGGTAATCTCCGGACTAACCGCGGCCGGTAAGATTATTGTGGATATAGCGCAGGAACAGGTCGCACATTTTGCCGGTAACATGCTGGAAATAAAAAGCCGCAACGGTACACCCCTGATGGTGATGTCGGCCTCGGCACGTAATGCGTTGACATCTGCGCAGGAATCAACCATCGCCACCTTCAACAGGATCCTGGCCCCCGATTTGCAGACCATTGAGACTGTAGGCGGTGGTTCGGCCCGTTGCATGCTGGCAGAAATTTTTTATTAGCTATGTTATTCAACCCTTTAATCAAAAAATTATGTCATTCAGATCAGAACTCAAAGAATTTTTAATGCGCGGCAGTGTTGTAGACATGGCCGTGGGTATTGTAATTGGTGGTGCCTTCGGGAAGATTGTCACCTCATTCGTGAACGACATCCTGATGCCGCCCATCGCGTTGATCTCAAACCAGGGACAATTCACCGACCTGAAAGTTGTATTGAGACAAGCAGTCATGGAGGGCGCAGAAGTGGTTACACCCGGCGTAACATGGAACTATGGTGCCTTTATTCAAGCCATCGTGGACTTCCTGATTATCGGTACGGCCATTTTCCTGGTGATTAAGGGGATGAATTCAATGAAAAGAAAGGAAGAAGAAGCTCCTGCACCGGCTCCTGAGCCCACCAAGGAAGAAGTATTGCTTACCGAGATTCGCGATTTGTTGAAAAACAAATAATTTATCAGAAATAATTATTTCGTCCGGTCAGCTTCTGATCGGACGTTTTTTTCGTTGTGATAAAAAAATTCACTGTTTTTGTAACCAATTCGTTGAAGGTGCAGTCTCATGAATGTAAACAAAATCATTATTCACTTTTAAATGTTTTCAATTATGGATGAATTGATACCGATTATCGCTATTGTTTGTACCATCGGCCTGCCGGTTATCGCAGGATGGATACTGGGGATGCAATGGATCAGGACCCGCAATGCAGAACGAATGGGGCTCATCAACCAGGGGATTATCCCACCCGACAGCCCCAAAAAGAAATCGGACCCAAACAAACTGGTATCGCTTAGAAACGGGATTGTGCTGATTGCCCTGGGTATCGGGATCATCGTAGGATTCCTCTGCTCTGAATATCTCGTGATTGGTCAGGGCAACGAATTCTGGATGACGGGCGCCAGCGTGGTCTTTTTCCTGGGCGTGGGTTATCTGGTTTACTTCCTGATTGTACAAAAAATGCCAGTCCACCGGTTCAGGGAGGAGTCGGAACAGGAATAACCATTTGCAATGAACGAAAACCAACGTGTGCAACAGGTGCTTTCGGGCAACACTTCCGCTTTTGCATATTTTGTCGAAGCATATCAGGACATGGCCATCACCATCGCCTACCGGATTTGCGGCAATATGCAGGATGCGGAAGATGTCGTGCAGGAAAGTTATGTAAAGGCATTCCGGAATCTGCGCAGTTTTCGCTCCGACAGCAAATTTTCTACCTGGCTCTATCGCATCGTATACAACACGGCCATCACCCAAACAAAAAAACAAATGTGGTTGGGAAGCAGAGAGACGGTAGTAGCCGAAGATGCAATACATCTGGCAGACAATACATTTGAATTAAATATGGATGAGGCCGAGCGAAGAGAGCTCGTGGCCGATGTGATGCAAAAGATGCCTGCCGGAGATGCATTGCTACTCACACTCTACTATCTGGAGGATAATCCGGTCAAAGAGATTGCAAAGATCACCGGTCTGAACGAATCCAACGTGAAAGTGAAACTGTTCAGGGCGAGGAAACTTTTCAAGGAAATGGTTGTTTCAAATTACGGGATACAGATAACAGGTTCATAAAATGATCATCATGATAGATAAGTATAATCAGGAAAGGGAAGACGGGAAATTACGCCAGATACTGTCATCCACTAAAATAGAGGCGCCGGAGAACCTGAAGCATCGCATCATGCGACAGATTGAAGCAGAACACTCTCTCGTTCCGGGAAACGGGAAACCGATCAAAGAATCGGGAAATATCCTGAAAGAAATGGGGACGCTCTTTGGTACCATGTACGCCGTGTTGGCAGTTCTGATTGCAGGTGCGTGGTTCCTGTTTGGCAAGGAATTTCTGCTTTCTCCCCAATTTCTGGGTACGGTGGTACTCGTGGCTTCCATATTCAGTCTTCTGTGGCTGATTTCACGACTGGATTCTCACCTGAGGGAAAAGAGACGAATTCGATGATTTATGGTTGTCCAGCTACCCTCCGATCAGTTCTATCTTTGCTTTTTCGAGCATTTCGGGTGATTCTGCCGGTGGATAACGCAAATCGAGTGATCTGAACAACTGCAGGATGATATCTCCTACCGCCACACGGGCAAAGAATTTCTTGTCGGCCGGAATCACAAACCAGGGTGCATAAGGTTTCGATGTTTTCTCCAGCATCTCTTCAAATGCCTGATCATACGCATCCCACTGCGCGCGGGCATAAAGATCGGCAGAACTGAACTTCCAGTTTTTATCCGGTTCATCGATACGGGCAAGAAAACGTTCTTTCTGCTCTTCCTTGGATACATGCAGAAAAAACTTGAGAATGCGCATCCCGTTTTGATGCAGATGGTGCTCAATGGCATTGATGCTTTCGTAGCGCTGGTTCCAGAACGAATTATCTATTTTTTCCACCGCCTCATAACCGGGTATCCGTTCGTTGAGAATCCATTGAGGGTTCACCCTGGTGGCCAGTACATTTTCGTAGTGTGAACGATTAAAGATCTCAATCATTCCGCGTTGCGGCAGTGCAATATAATGCCGCCAGAAATAGTCGTGTTCCAACTCGTTGTGCGTAGGTGTTTTGAAGCTATGCACCCGGCAACCCTGCGGATTGATCCCCGACATCACATGCCTGATCACGCCATCTTTGCCGGCTGCATCCCTTGCCTGCAGGATAAT
Source organism: Proteiniphilum sp. UBA4084 (assembly GCA_002383605.1). Taxonomy (GTDB): domain Bacteria; phylum Bacteroidota; class Bacteroidia; order Bacteroidales; family Dysgonomonadaceae; genus Proteiniphilum. The sequence continues at coordinate 25,425 of DFYK01000017.1, forward strand.
CAGCAACGAGTAACGGTCGTCGGCATAAAACATCTCCTGCAGCTTCTTCAACTCCCGGATGTTCTCTTTGATCTCTTCTTTCGCCGTCTTTTTTGTGAAACCACCATCTTCACGGGTGGGACAATTGTTCAGGCTGATCTTTGTGCCCTCTTTCACAAGAAATTTGCTGTAATCGAAATTCATGGTTCCTTATTTTTTCTGTGCCACATTACTCCCAATGCCCTTGAGGAGTCCTTCGTAGCGCAGATCATCGGAGATGATCCGCAACCCTTCGCCGAAGATATCATTCTCTTCGTTGATAATCCGAAAGAATGCCGATGAGTCGTATAGGTCTCGCCCTATCAATGCCTTCAGTTGCATAAAAATAAGATCTTTCGACCGGAGATACTCTTCATCGTTCCATGTTACCTGTTCTGCTTCCGCTATGGTTCGCAAGCGCTGTTCCATCTCCTCCGGCACCCGAAAATTATCCTTGAACTGAAGGACATCGGGATATTGCTGTAACAAGCTGCTTCTTCGGTTATCCACTTCCGATATCGCAACCCGGTTGATCACCCCTCTTGCGTTCAGATTGGCATGAAGCATCGTCCCTGAGGTGGTATCCATCGGCACGAAATAATCGGGCATGATTCCTCCTCCGCCATAGACAGTGCGTTTGTTCACCAGTGTCTTGTATTTCAATGAATCAGGGAAGTGAATGCTGTCGGCAGCAAACAATTCACCGTGTGTATAGCGGTTCATAAAATCCTGGTCATAAGCATCCTTGTTTCCCACCTCGTAAGGTTTCTGGATGCTTCTCCCCGAGGGGGTATAATAACGTGCCACGGTCAGCCGGATCATGGTACCGTCGGGCAGGGGAAGCTGACGCTGCACCAATCCCTTTCCGAATGTTCTTCTGCCCACGACAACACCCCTGTCCCAGTCTTGTAGGGCACCTGCAAGGATTTCACTGGCCGATGCCGAAGCCCCGTTGACCAGCACCACCAGTCTGCCTTCCTGCAGCTCACCTCCTTCGGTGGCATTCATCGTGAAGCGGGGTTGATTTTTTCCTTCTGTATAAACGATCACCCTGGAATCACCCAGAAACTCGTCGGCAATCTCATTGGCTGTCTGCAGAATGCCTCCGCCATTGTCGGTCAGGTCAAAAATAAGATGTTTCATCCCCTTCGCTTTCAGTCCTTTTTCCGCTTGTTTAAACTCATCGGCGGAAGAAATACCGAACCGGCTCAGGCGGATATAGCCGATATTGCTTGTCACCATATAGGCTGCGTCGATGCTGGTGATGGGTATCTTATCGCGTACGATGCGAAACACCATCAGTTGCGGAACACCGCGCCGCAGCACCTCAACATTCACGACGGTACCTTTGGGACCCCGAAGACGCTTGATCACGTCCTGGTTGTTCATCTTCACACCGGCAATCAGCGTATCGTTTACCCGGATGATCTTGTCTCCCGGCATGAGACCCACCTTTTGCGACGGCCCCCCGGAGATTACTTCCATCACGTAGAGGGTGTCGGTGAGCATGTTAAAGGAGATGCCTATTCCATCGAAATTACCTTGCAGCGGTTCGTTCATGGCGCGCACCTCTTCCTCATTCAGATAGGATGAGTGGGGATCCAACTCCGCCAGCATTGCCCGAATGGCAGCCTCGGTGAGTTCTTTTGAATCCACATCATCCACATATAAGCCGTTAATCAACTGGAGGGTACGTTCAATTTTCAACCCTTCGGGTGAAGGTCTGAATTGTGCCGGAGCGCTCCCCGATAAAAGGAGTGCTCCCACGGCCATGGCCATTATTCTTTTTTGCATTGTTATCTTTTGTAAGGGGATTATATCTTCATTCCCCGGGGAATAAAGTGGCTGACATCATGTCCGTGACGCAGCAATTCCCGCACATGGGTTGAGCTGACATGTGTCAGAGCCGGTTCAGTAAATAATACAAACGTCTCTATTCCCGAAATAGTTCGGTTCATATCGGCAATTGTCTTTTCATATTCAAAGTCGATCACCGAACGGATGCCACGCAGAATATAGCGGGCACCAACCTTCTGTGCAAAACTAATTGTGAGCGAGTCATAACTCTCAACCCTTACACGTGGCTCCTCCCGGTAAAAGTCGCGGATCATCCCGATCCTTTTTTCCAGTGTAAAGTATGATTTCTTTGATTCATTGACCCCGATGGCGATCACAATTTCGTCCATCAGTGCCAATCCTCTGCGTACCAGTGATTCGTGACCGATGGTGAAAGGGTCGAAGGTGCCCGGGAACAGGGCTATCCGCTTTTCGGGGTCGTTTGGTTTCATGTTATGCTACTTCTTCATCTTCCACCACCAGATTATCGATGATGAAGGTCTGCCTTTCCGGCGTATTTTTTCCCATATAAAACTCCAGCAGTTCTTTCAGGAGGTCTTCCTTGCGCATGGTTACCCTGTCGAGCCGGATATCTTCGCCGATAAAATTGCGGAACTCATCGGGGGATATCTCTCCAAGTCCCTTAAAACGGGTTATCTCCGGGTTGGGAGATAGTTCTTCAATGGCAGTGAGCCGCTCTTCTTCGGTATAGCAATACATTGTTTTCTTCTTGTTGCGCACCCTGAAAAGAGGGGTCTGAAGAATATAGACATGCCCTTTCTTGATGAGGTCGGGAAAAAACTGCAGAAAGAAGGTGAGCAGCAACAGGCGGATATGCATCCCGTCGGTATCGGCGTCGGTCGCGATGATCACCTTGTTGTAACGCAGCCCGTCCATGTTTTCCTCGATGTTGAGGGCTGCCTGCAACAGGTTGAACTCCTCATTCTCATAGACGATCTTCTTGGTGAGTCCGAAGCTGTTCAATGGTTTTCCACGCAGGCTGAATACGGCCTGCAGGTTCGGGTCGCGGCTCTTGGTGATGGAGCCGCTGGCCGAATCACCCTCGGTGATGAAAATACTGGATCTTTCCCGATCATCTCCTTTTGTATCGTTATAGTGAATGCGGCAATCACGCAGCTTCTTGTTGTGCAGATTGGCTTTCTTGGCACGTTCCCGTGCCAGCTTGGTCACACCGGCAATGGCTTTTCGTTCTTTCTCGGAATCGAGTATTTTCTTCTGCAGTGCCTCTACCGTTTCGGAGTTTTTGTGGAGATAGTTGTCCAGTTCCTTTTTCAGGAAATCGTTGATATACTTGTTCACCGATATCCCGTTCGGACCCATTTCTTTTGAGCCGAGCTTCGTTTTGGTCTGCGATTCAAAGACAGGCTCTTCCACCTTGATGCTGATGGCAGCCACAATGCCGTTTCGAATATCGGAATATTCGAAGTTACGGTTATAAAACTCTTTGATTACACGTGCCGTAGCCTCGCGAAAGGCAGTCAGATGCGTACCTCCCTGGGTAGTGTGCTGTCCGTTGACAAATGAATAATATTCTTCCCCATACTGGGTGGTATGGGTAATTGCTACCTCAATATCTTCCCCGAAGAGATGAATGATGGGATAAAGCTGCTCTGAAGTAAGATTTTCATTCAACAGGTCTTCGAGTCCGTTTTTAGAGTAGAATTTTTTCCCATTGAATAAAATGGTCAGGCCGGTATTCAGAAAGACGTAGTTTTTTAGCAACGGTTCAATATATTCATCCCGGTAATGATACTCTCCGAATATCTCGGCATCGGGGATGAACCCCACCTTTGTCCCGTTTGAATTGGCCGAAGGCACTGTGTCACTTTCATTCAACACAATGCCCTGTTTGAAGGTCACGGTCTTGGATAGTCCGTCACGGGAACTTTCCATGTAGAAATCCGATGAGAGTGCGTTCACCGCCTTGATACCGACGCCGTTTAATCCGACAGACTTTTTAAAAGCCTTGGAGTCATACTTGGCTCCGGTATTCATCTTGGAACAGACATCCTTCACCTTTCCCAGTGGCACACCCCGTCCATGGTCACGCACCGTAACGTAGTGGTTCTCGATGGTGATCTCGATGGTCTTTCCAAATCCCATCATGTATTCGTCGATGGAGTTATCGAGCACCTCCTTCAACAGCACATAAATACCGTCGTCGTAGGAGGAGCCGTCACCCAGTTTACCGATGTACATGCCCGGGCGGCGACGGATATGCTCCTGCCACTCCAGGGTGACAATATTTTCTTCCTGATAGTTGTCCTGCAGTATCTGTAATTCTCTTTCTGTTTCGTTCACCTTTATTTATCTCTCCTCTATAGTTGTTTGATGAAGGCTCTGCGTCTCTTTGTCTGTTTGGCATCCAAGTCGTTCCACATTGATTTCACCTTGTGGTTCAGGTCCAGCTCGGGGTTGCTCTCAGCATACTCAAAACCCAGACGGATGGCGGCAGGGATAAATTCATTGAATAACAATGCATTGATTCCTTTACCCTGATATTCCGGGTCTACAGCGACCAGCAAAAGGTCCAGCACATTGTTCCCTTTCCCTTTCAATGCCCTGTAGAGGTGATACCAACCCGTGGGCAGAAATCGTCCTTTTGCCTTCTGAAGTGCTTTGGCAATGCTGGGCAAACCAATCCCCACACCCACCAGCTTGTTGTCTTCCTGCCTGATCACCAATGTAAGAAACTCCAGGCGTAACATAGGGATATACATATCCACGTAGTAATCGATCTGCTTCTCCGAGAGTTCCACAAAGCCGTATAAATCTTTGTATGAGCGGTTGATCAGTTTAAAAATCTCCCGGGCATAAGGATATACATCATTTTTATTCTGTAAATGTTTTACGGTAACTCCGGACCGTTTTTTTACAATTTCTGATGCTCGCAGGAACCGCTCGGGCATCTCCTTGGGTATGGTGATAAGAAACTCCACCCAATCCTGGTCCTTTACATAACCTAAACGCTCCATGTGGTCTACGTAGTAGGGATAGTTGTAGATGGTGGAGAGGGTGCCCATCTGGTCGAACCCTTCTACCAGCATCCCTTCATGATCGAGATCGGTAAATCCCAGCGGACCGTGAATCTTCTCCATTCCCCGGGAACGGGCCCAACTTTCGGCAGCACCAAAAAGCGTATCTACCACATCCTTGTCGTCAATAAAATCGACAAAGCCAAAGCGGGCATTCTTTTCGTTCCAAATCTCATTGGCTCTATAGTTGATGATGACACCGATTCTCCCGACAATCTCTCCATCGCGATATGCCAGAAAATAGGTGGCATCGCAATGTTCGAATGCGGGATTCTTGTCTCTTCTGAGCGTGGCTCTTTCATCGTAAACCAATGGGGGAACAAAATATTCATTGCCCTCATACAGATCGATACCGAACTGGATGAACTTTCTAAGATCATCTTTCGTGGTGACTTTATGAATAATTACTGACATTTTGATAGACTTCTATTAATTTCTTTAGCTCTGCTGATTTATCCCTCTCATTTTGACAGAGACACAAAGATAGTGAACTTTTTCGATAAGCTAAATGAGCAGCAGACAAATTTATTTGGATACTGCCTCCTGGTAGTATCTCCATCTGTCAATGACGTTTCGGACATAATTGATCGTCTCATCTGCCCTGAAGTATCCGTTTTTGCATACCGGGTCCGTGTAATACTGTTCCAGACGCTTTAACTGGATGTATTTCTCCACGTTGTCCTCCCATACATTTTTGTCGGCACCATATTTTTCAGCCAGCGCCCTGGCATCAAACACATGCCCCATTCCACCGTTGTAGGCTGCCAGTGAAATATGGAGCCGTTCATTCGGATCTGCCACCGAATCGAAGGTGTTGAGGAGCCGACGCAGGTATTTTGCCCCTGCACGGATGTTCGCTTCGGGATCGTACAGGTCGTCACCGGTTATCCCGAGCGAAGCCGCTGTAGCGGGCATCAGTCCCATCAATCCTACGGCGCCGGCCCAGGACTCGCCTTCTGTCTCAAAGGATGACTCCTGCCAGGCTACGGATGCGAGTAACCGCCAGTCGATCTGTTGCCGTTTACCCTCCTGCCTGAACCAGGCATCGAAAGGAGAGATGGAGCCGTGGCCGAGGATTTCGCTATAAGAGAGCCTGTTGCTGTCGGGATATCCTTTTGTCTCTTCAAAATAGCGTTTCTCAATCCGCAAAAAAACGGGAGCTGTTGTTTTCTTTCGGTACCAGCTATCCAGCGAATCGGCCAGGATGGGTGCATCTTTCCTGACCACCCACGACGAACGCTGCTCGAAGCTGACAGGCAAATCCACATCCAGGTTCCTGAAATAGGTCTGGTTGAGCCTGGCAAGATCATCATCGGCTATGGTATATGCAATCTCGCCGCGTGATACAGACCGGATAAGGTCCTCAACTACCAGCGTGTCACTGTAGGCTGTCTCAAGCTGAATACCCCCACCCAGTTCGTTATTCAGGTTCACAAGGCGATCACGGTATTTGGACGACCCGATCACGGTCACTTTCTTTCCAATCAGGCCGGTCACATCGGTAATGAGCGTATCATCCCGCAACGCACGCTGCACCAACACCTGATGAGAGATATGTTGCAGGCCGGCAAAAAGCACCGAGTCTTTCAATGTATTGGTTATAGGGATGTTGTAAGCGATCAGGTCTCCCACACCAAGTTGCAGCATACTGATCATGGCCCGGGTATTTTCTGCCACAATGATTTCAGGAACAAGACCCTGTTGTCTGCAAAAATCACGCACCATATCGTAATGATAACCCATGGGCTGATCGCGGTAAAGAAAGTAAGAAGTGGAGGTGTTCAATGTGAGCACACGCAGCGTATCAGCTTGTAAAATCTGCGGGAAGTCGTGTACCACTTTCCCTCTACCTCCTTTTCCACAGGAAAGGCAGAAGATTATCAGCATGAATGACCACAAAGAGACTTTGTTCATACCCCTGTAAAGTTAAAACGGGGGTAAATATAGTGAAAGCTGAGAGATAAGCCAAACGTGTTTGAGCTTATCCGATAAATCATCATCAGGCAGGTTGCTCTGATTAGAACAGCCTGCCTGATAAAAGAGTGTGAAAAAAAGGTGCTAATCGTACGCTATCTCACCATGTTCAGAGATATCGAGGCCCACAGATTCACTTTCCCTACTTGCCCTGATACCGACCAGTGCATCCACAATCCTGAACAGGATCCAGGTCATGACCGCGCTGAATGCGATGGTGGCAGCAGTCGCCACAATCTGTATCCAGAGCTGATTCCAGTCGCCATAAAGTGCACCTTGTGCTCCTCCTTCACCCGTGATTGCTTGGGTAGCAAAAACACCAATCAGCAGAGAACCGATAATACCGCCTATGCCATGCACACCGAAGGCATCGAGTGAGTCATCGTAACCAAACCGGGGTTTCACATGGGCTACCATAAAGAAGCAGACCAATCCGGCTACCAAGCCGATCACGAAAGCGCCCAGCACGCCGGAAGAGCCGGCAGCAGGGGTAATGGCGACCAGGCCGGCTACCACACCCGTACAAAAACCAATCACCGTGGGTTTTTTGTTGATGATCCAGTCGAGCACAGTCCATGTCAGTGCCGCAGCTGCCGCAGCAATATTTGTAACCAGTATCGCGCTTGCGGACAAGCCGTCTGCTGCCAGGCCGCTTCCGCCGTTAAAACCGAGCCACCCCAGCCAGAGCAGGGCTGTACCAATCACCACGAATGGCACGTTGTGCGGCGTAATGGGTTCGGCATCTTTCACATTCCATCCCCGTCTTTTTCCAAGCAGGATGGCCATCACCAAAGCCGAGACACCGGCGTTGATGTGCACCACGGTACCCCCTGCAAAATCGATGGCACCCATCGCACCGATCCAGCCGCCACCCCACACCCAATGGGCAAGCGGATTGTAAACCACTAGCGCCCACAATACCGAGAAGAGCAGGAAGCCACTGAATTTGATCCTTTCGGCAAAAGCACCGACGATCAGCGCGGGCGTGATTACGGCAAACATTCCCTGGAACGAGACGAACAACAGTTCGGGGATCGTGTATCCTTCAAGCAGGTCGTTGATGGCGATACCTTGCAGGAATATTTTATCAAAACCGCCGATAAAGGTATTCAAACCTCCTTCTGACGAAGTAAAAGCCAGACTGTAACCAATCGCCACCCACTCGATGATGATCACAGCAGTCAGGATCAGACATTGCATCAATACACTCAACACATTCTTTCGGCGTACCAATCCTCCATAAAACAGGGCCAGACCCGGGATGGTCATCATCATCACCAGGATGGTAGCCGCGATAATCCAGGCGGTATCTCCGCCACTCAGGGCAGGCTCCGCTCCCTCCTGTGCAAATGCCATAGCAGGCAAGAAGAGCAGTGCAGTCAGCATCACGATATATTTCAGTATTTTATGTCTCATATTTTTATACGTTATTGTTTTATCAATCCAGTTTCAAAACACTAAGCTTTTGTCTGCTCTTTGTCATAAAGTGATTCGTCACCCCGATCCCCGGTGCGGATTCGAATGGATTGCTCAATGGCCGACACGAAAATCCGACCATCGCCGCTTTCGCCGGTGAAGGCCGCACGCAGGATGGCGTCAATCGACTTTTGCACATTCACTTCCCTTACTACGAAAGAGAGATAGACTCGTTCAATGGCATTCACATCGTAGGCGATGCCTCTGAAAATAAGTCCCTGTTTGGCCGTACCCTGACCCTTCACTCCCCACCAGGAGAGGAAGTCGATGTCGGCTTCATGCAACGCAGCCCGTACTTCGTCGAACTTTGTTTTGCGGATAATTGCTTCTATTTTCTTCATATGAATAAAAAAAATTTTGTGCCCCAGGAGCAGGATACTATGACACAGGACTTTTAATCATCTCCCTGTCTTTGCATCTTGCATCTCACGAGCGATTATGATGATTAAAAACTGACTCCAAAAACCAGAAAAACATCTTTTGTGTCGGGATTCAGCACTGCCTGGCTGAATACCGGAAGTGAAAAGGAGTCGGTGATGGCAATCTCCTTGCTTGCTTTTATGGAAGCATTGATTAGCGCGAACCCGTCGGAGTACATACCGGCCCAGGGCGTGGCCCCGAGTATCAGGTCGATGGTGACCTCACCGGCAGGAATGGAGTAAGACGCTTCCATATAGCTGGAATGATCGTCGTCGCCCGCGAAATTGGTATTCCAGGCCAATGACAGCGGCAATGATTCACCGAATGAATAACCTAATGTTGCCTCGAACAGGTGCTCCGATAATTTAAAATAACTGCTGCCCTCTCCATCGGGAAGATCCCGGGGGAAAAAGTAATCTGTGACCAGAACAGAAAAGTTTCCTATGGAATAACCGGCAGAAAGGTCGAACTCTCTCCAGTTACTCTGAAAACTGGAAGATCCCCAGATACCAAACGAGAAATCTCCGGCCGACAAAGAAACGGAGGGTTGNNGTCCTAAATAGAGGCCGCGCCAGATATAGGAACTCACAAAATCAGCACCGGCCTTCAATGAAATTCCCTGCGCTTTGATACTGACCGTAGAAATTGAGAACGCAAACAGAACAGCAATTAATTTAATTTTCATACTTTTTACATTTTAAATGAATAACCTCAATCTTTTTTTCTAATTGATAACCAAAACAAAGAATACAATCTTTTTGAAATCAAATAAGCACATTTAAAATCTTTTTGATTGTTTTATTCGACAAAGATAGTCAAAAAGATTATAGAACAAATAAATAAATAACATTTTGACTAAAAAATTACAAAAAAAATGTCACTACGATAAGAAACCGCTCCTGATTCGCTCTAAGCGGAGACTTCGTTAATTCATAATCAAATATTTAGGAAACAAAAAAAATATCACTATTTTTGTAAAAATCGATGCGTGATGAAAAATATTATTACCATTCTCAGCTTTTTATCTCTCGGTTTCATTGGTGAAATCCATGCGCAACATGTTAACTGGCGTGAATATGTGGAACAGCTGGCCGAAGAAGAGGGAATGAATGAAGCTGCCATCGAGAACATGTATCAGGCGTTGCTTCAACTGGAAAACAATCCATTTGATCTGAACAGGATCACCCGGGAACAGTTGGAGAGAATCCCTTTGCTTTCATTGGATGAAGTGGCCGCCATTGACGGATTTCTGGAGAAAAACAGACCCCTGTATACCGTTTTCGAGCTGCGCAACGTGCCCCACCTCGATCTGGAGACGGTGGAACGGATCATCCCTTTCTTTTATGTCGGAGACAGCAAAAGCCCTGAAACGGCAGGACTACGTCCAGGTATCCTGCAAAACGGACAGCATGAGGTGCAGTTTCGTCTCGACAAGACCGTCACCCCACGTGCAGGGTACGGGGATTTTTCCGACAGCATCCTTGTCCGTTACCCCAACCGCAAATACAGGGGTGAAGATTTTTACAACTCGCTGCGCTATGCATTTCGCTACCGCGATAAGGTACAAATGGGCATAACGGCGGAGAAGGACGCAGGGGAACCATTTTTCAAGGAGGGATATCCCAGGGGATACGACCACTATGGCCTGCACCTGATCATTCGTGACTTAGGCCTACTGAAAACCGTGGCGCTGGGCGACTACCGGCTCTCCTTCGGACAAGGACTCATCCTGAACAACGACTTCATGGTCAGCAAAACGTGGAGCTCCGAAAGCATCGTCCGTCGCACACAGCAGCCAAAGCGCCATTTTTCAACTGCTGAAAGCGGTTTCTTCAGGGGTGCCGCTGTCGTAGTCGGATTGGGAGATTTCGCCGTCACCACCTTCTATTCCAACAAGCGGATCGACGGCAATGTGTCGAACGAAGGGAACATCACCTCCTTCAAAACCGACGGACTCCATCGCACACCCTCGGAGATTGAAAAGAAAAAGAACACGCGTGAGCAGGTTGCCGGAACCAACATCAATTACCGCAAAAATCGTTTTCAGGCGGGTATCAGCGGGCTCTACCATACCTACAGCAGGATGCATCACCCTACCCTGCAGGACTACAATATTTATTACCTGCGCGACAGGTCAAACGTGAATGCAAGTGTCGACTATTCCTATCAACTGCCGGGATTCATCGTCGCGGGCGAGACCGCAATCGCGAAGAACGGATCGGTAGCTACACTGCACACCCTGCAGTACAGACCCTCTTCGAGCCTTTCCTTTTCACTCCTGCACCGATATTACCCAATCTCCTACAATGCCCTCTACGCACAAGCTTTTTCGGAGGGGAACGCCGTACGCAATGAAAGAGGCCTGTTTCTCAGCACGCAATTCACACCCTTCAGAAGATTTACCGTGAACAGCTACCTGGATATCGTGCGATACCCCTGGCTTAAATTTGGCGTGGACACCCCGTCAAAAGCGCTGGATTTCTATCTCCTGGGCACCTATACCCTCTCCCGCCAGTCCTCTTTCGATCTTCGGTATAAATACAAGCAAAAAGAGAAGAACATGACCTGGCCCGATGAGTACTCCATTTCCGTTTTGCCTTACGCCACCCATAAAATCAGGATTCGGTACGCCCACACATTCAGAAGCGGATGGGAAACACGTACCACCGCCGACATGGCCCGTTACACAGAAAAACATTTCCCTTCGGAAACCGGCTACATGCTATCACAAAATATCGGCTATCGTGGAAAGGGTCCTTTTACAGGTGATTTCTATCTGGCTTTTTTTGATGCAGAGAGTTACGATGTGCGCCTCTACTCCTACGAAAGGAATCTGCTCAACTCCTTCTACATGCCTTCCTTTTACGGACAAGGCAGCCGGACAGCAATTTCAGTTAAATATGAGGCCACCGCTGCACTCACCCTCTCACTGAAAGCCGGCCACACCCGATACTTCGACCGGGACAGCATCGGCAGTGGCACCGAGCTGATAGAGGGTAACCGCAGAACTGATCTCTATTTCTATCTGAGATGGAAGTTCTGAGTCGATTGTTTTTTGTACTTTTGAAGCCAAATCCAGATATATATGCCCCACCCCCTCCTGCAAATCGACTCACTTACCAAAAGCTTCGGCGATCTGCTGCTCTTTCGCGATATCTCGTTCGGCATTGCCGAGGGAGATAAGATCGGGTTGATTGCCCGCAACGGAGCGGGGAAGACTACCCTACTAAACATCATCGCGGGGAGGGAGAGCCACGACGACGGAAGGGTGGTATTTCGCAATGACATTCGGTTTGCCTATCTGGAACAGTCGCCACAGTACGACCCGGAGCTGACAGTGCTTGAAGCATGCTTCAGCGCCGACAACGAAACAGTGAAACTGATTGCACGTTATGAGGAGATGCTCTCTTCGCACGATCAGACCGGACTCGACGAGCTGTTGCTGCAGATGGATCTGCTCAAGACATGGGATTACGAGCAACGCATCAAGCAGATACTCTCCCAACTCAAGATCACCGACTTTCACCAGAAGATGGGCGAGCTTTCCGGTGGTCAGGTGAAACGGGTGGCACTGGCCAATGTACTGATCAGCGAACCGGAGCTCATCATCATGGACGAGCCCACCAACCACCTCGACCTGGAGATGGTGGAGTGGCTCGAAGAGTACCTCAACCGAAACAGGATGAGCCTGCTGATGGTGACGCACGACCGTTATTTCCTCGACCGCATCTGTACGCAGATCCTGGAGATCGATGAAAAACAGCTTTTCTCCTACAAAGGGAATTTTTCCTACTACCTGGAGAAAAGAGAGGAGCGGGTTGCCACACAAAATACGGAGGTGGATCGTGCCCGCAACCTGATGCGGAAAGAACTGGACTGGATGCGCCGCCAGCCCCAGGCACGGGGTACCAAAGCAAAATCACGCATCGACGCTTTTTATTCGCTGGAAGAGAAGGCGCAACGGCGCCGCGAGGAGGAAGGCGTGCGCCTGGCTGCCCGCGGATCTTACATCGGGAAAAAGATCTTTGAAGCGAAACATGTGACCAAACGTTTTGGAGATGTCCGCATCACCAACGATTTCAATTACATCTTCTCACGGTATGAAAAAATGGGTATCGTAGGAAACAACGGCACCGGGAAATCGACCTTCGTAAAGATGCTCCTCGGCAAAGAAAGGCCCGACAGCGGCGGCTTCGAGATCGGCGAAACAGTGAACTTCGGTTATTACAGCCAGGAGGGACTGCTGTTCGACGAGCAGATGAAAGTGATTGATGTGGTGCAAAACATCGCGGAAGTAATCGACCTGGGCAATGGCAGCAAACTGACCGCCTCGCAGTTTCTGCAACATTTTCTCTTCTCCCCGGAAAAACAACACAACTATGTCTACAAGCTCAGCGGGGGCGAGAAAAGGCGACTTTACCTCTGCACCGTGCTCATCACCAACCCCAACTTTCTGGTACTTGATGAGCCGACAAACGACCTGGACATCATCACACTGAACATCCTGGAAGAATACCTCGCCGGATTTAAAGGATGCCTTATCGTGGTGTCGCACGACCGCTACTTTATGGACAAGGTGGTGGATCACCTGCTGGTATTCCATGGAGACGCCCGCATTCAGGACTTTCCCGGGAATTACACCCAGTACCGCGAATGGAAAACTGAGGAACAGAAAAAAGAGGCAGAGGAGCAAAAAACCAACAGACAGGAAACCGATACGCGAAAAAACAGGCCGTCTGAAGAAAAGAAGAAACTCTCATTCAAGGAAAAACGAGAGTTTGAATCGCTCGAAGCAGAGATTGAACAGCTGGAAACGGAAAAAACTACACTTACCGAAGCACTCTCATCCGGGAATCTGTCTGCTGAAGAACTGATGAATAAATCTTCGCAGTTGTCCGAAATCATGGAGTTGATCGATGAAAAAACAATGCGCTGGCTCGAGCTGAGTGAGCTGGCGTAAATTTAGAAAGATTTTAAATAACTTATCTGTACCGGTTTATTTTTTTTCAAACTGAAAATTGTTTATTTTTGTTGATAAAGATGATCCATGATATGTGGGACGACAATGCCTGCATCATTACGCAGCAATGGAACATCACCCAATTGAAGACCGATAATTCAAATAAACGAAAAATCTTATGAAGAGTGTAAAAGGAACCCAAACCGAAAAGAACCTGATGCAGTCATTTGCAGGGGAATCACAGGCACGCATGCGTTATACCTTTTTTGCGAAAGAAGCGAAAAAGGAAGGTTACGAGCAGATTGCCGCCATCTTTCAGGAAACGGCCGACCAGGAAATGAGTCATGCCAAGCGGATGTTCAGATACCTTGAAGGAGGAATGGTGGAGATTACAGCATCTTTTCCAGCAGGCGTGATCGGCACCACAGCCGAAAACCTGAAGGCAGCAGCCGAAGGAGAGAATGAAGAGTGGACCGACCTCTATCCCCACTTCGCCGAGGTGGCCGAGCAGGAAGGATTCAAGGAGATTGCCACCATGTACCGCATGGTTGCCAAAGCCGAAGCAATACACGAAGAGCGTTACCTGAAGCTGCTGGAGCGTGTGGTGAACGGCACCGTGTTTGTGCGGGAAGAGGAGATCGACTGGATCTGCCGTCATTGCGGATATGTGTTTACCGGCAAGAAACCGCCGAAAAACTGTCCCACGTGCCTGCACCCGCAAGCTTACTTCGAACCCAAAAACGAAGCTTACTATTAATATTTTAAATTTTACTCGCAGAACTTATATTGTATGTAACTAAAGTGGAGACATTGAGATGTTTTGTGGGGACCCATAGAGCACAATGAGCGTTAAAAGAGTAGCTGTCCGAAGCGAAGCAAGTTCTACTCTTTTAGCTCATGTAAGCGATTATGGGTCACAAAATATCGGCAGTCGACAATTTAGTTGCATACAAACAACTTGTGAGACTTGAATGAATGGAACTTTCGGAAAAAATTAAGAAGCTGATCCCGGCAAAAAGGGATCGGCTTTTTTTAAGAAAACAACATTATAATCCATGGTGTACAACGAACTTTTTGCCCGCACGGAACTGCTGGTCGGATCAGCCGCGATGGAACGGATTGCCGCAAGTAGAGTAATCCTCTTTGGTGTGGGCGGCGTGGGCAGCTGGTGTGCCGAAGCGTTGATCCGCAGCGGGATCATGCACTTGACACTGGTCGATTCCGACCGGGTGGCAACAGCAAATATCAACCGGCAGCTCCCGGCTACCACCCTGACGGTGGGGGAATTGAAAGTGGAGGTAATGAAACGACGGTTGCTGGAGATCAACCCCGAGGCACAAATCAACACCCTACCCATCATATACAATGATGAAACATCGGAGTCGTTTCACCTGGAGCAATACGATTACATCATCGATGCCATCGATTCCCTCTCCCACAAAGTTCACCTGCTGGTTCATGCCTCCCGTACCGGGGCGATCCTCTTCTCTTCCATGGGTGCAGCCCTCAAGATGGACCCGCAACAGATTCGGGTAGGAGAGTTCTGGAAAGTGCGCGGTTGCAAGCTGGCATCGGCTTTGCGTCAGCGGATGAGGAAGAATGAAAAGCCGGAAAAACCGTTTCTCTGCGTCTACAGCGAAGAGTTACTTTCCAACAAGGGAGAGGAGGCGCTACCTGATGCAGACGAGCATGGCAGCTTCCGAAAAGCACAAACCAACGGCACCATGGTACAGGTCACCGCCGTCTTCGGCTTCACCCTCTCCGGCCTTGTAATTCAGGATATCGTGCGGCATTAAATACATTTTTCTTACCTTTGCGCTTTCAATCAGCTACATTCACTATGCAAATCGAATATATTCTCCAGGATGCCGTCATTGCGGCAATCAAAGAGCTTTACCAAACCGAGGTGGATCCGTCGCAGATCACCCTGCAGAAAACCAAAAAAGAGTTCAAAGGACACTACACCCTGGTCACTTTCCCCTTGC
The DNA here is from genome assembly GCA_002383605.1 of Proteiniphilum sp. UBA4084. GTDB lineage: Bacteria > Bacteroidota > Bacteroidia > Bacteroidales > Dysgonomonadaceae > Proteiniphilum. Next base: position 41,150 of record DFYK01000017.1, read on the forward strand.
TGAAAATATCCCGAAAGAATCCCGAGCAGACGGCTGAGGAGATTGGCGCCCGGCTGGCAGAAGGTTCACCCATTGTCTCGGAGTACAACGTGATCAAGGGGTTTCTAAACCTCACCATCGCCCCAGGTGTTTGGGTAGAGCTGCTGCAGACAATCGATGCTGTGCCCGACTACGGTTTCACGCCCATAGCCGGGGATGCACCACTCTACATGGTGGAATACTCCTCGCCCAATACCAACAAGCCGCTGCATCTGGGCCATGTGCGCAACAACCTGCTGGGACATGCGTTGAGTGAAGTGCTTAAAGCCAATGGAAAACGGGTGGTAAAGACCAACATTGTGAACGATCGCGGCATCCATATCTGCAAGTCGATGCTGGCCTGGCAAAAATGGGGCAATGGAGAGACGCCGTTCGCCACCGGCAAGAAGGGAGATCACCTGATTGGCGATTACTATGTTTTGTTCGATCGGAAATATAAAGCAGAGATTGCCGCACTTCAGACAAAAGGACTCACCAAAGAGGAGGCTGAGGCGCAATCGCAGCTGATGGAGGAAGCCCGTGAGATGCTGCGTAAATGGGAAGCACACGATGCCGCCACCGTGAACCTCTGGAAGATGATGAACGACTGGGTCTATGCCGGCTTCGATGAAACTTACCGCCAGATGGGCGTCTCCTTCGATAAGATCTACTACGAATCACAGACCTACCTCGCCGGAAAAGAGGAGGTGCTCCGTGGACTCAAAGAAGGGCTGTTCTTCCAAAAAGAAGATGGCTCGGTGTGGGCCGACCTTACACCATACGGCCTGGATCAAAAGCTATTGCTCCGCGCCGATGGCACCTCGGTTTACATGACGCAGGATATCGGTACCGCCAAGCTCCGTTTCGATGATTATCCCATCAACACCATGATCTACGTGGTGGGCAACGAGCAAAATTACCACTTCCAGGTACTCTCCATCCTGCTCGACATGCTGGGATTCGAGTTCGGAAAGGGACTGGTTCATTTCTCCTACGGCATGGTGGAACTGCCCGAGGGAAAGATGAAATCGCGGGAAGGAACGGTGGTGGATGCCGACGACCTGATGGTGGAAATGATCAATACCGCCCATGTAACATCACAGGAGCTGGGCAAATTGGAGGGCGTCTCTGAAGAAGAGGCGGAAGCGATCTCCCGCATGGTGGGCCTGGGTGCACTCAAATATTTTATCCTGAAGGTGGATCCGAAGAAAAACATGACCTTCAACCCGAAGGAATCGATCGACTTCAACGGCAACACCGGTCCGTTTATCCAGTACACCCATGCCCGCATTCAGTCGATTCTGCGAAAAGCAGGGGAACAGGGCATCACGATCCCGGAGCAGCTGGAACAAACCATCCCGCTTTCAGAAAAAGAGGAGAGCCTGGTGCAGTTGCTGGCCGAGTTTGAGACGGTGGTAAAACAGGCAGGTTCGGAATATAATGTCTCGCTGATCGCCAACTATGTCTACGACCTGGCGAAGGAGTACAACCAGTTCTATCACGACTATCCCATGCTGCGTGAAGAGAACAGCGCCCTGCGCAATTTCCGCTTGTTGCTGTCAAAAAATATTGCCCTCACCATCAAAAAAGGGATGTCGCTCTTCGGCATCGACGTGCCGGAACGGATGTAGCGTAGTGTAACGTGCTACAGGGATTTCCATGTTGTCTCGTTTCGTAAGTGGCACATAGTCATGGGTGATGTTTTGCCGGATATTCCAAATCAGAATTGTAGTACACAGCAAGAATCTCAAAAAAAACGAGACCCTTGTTTCACAGAAAGATACGACTCGACGGGGTCAAAGTTGGGTTAAGCAGGAAATTCTTTTTTTCTTCTTAATCTGCTACCTGTTGGGAGTATCCCATAGTTTCGTTTGGGTGCAGGTCACGTTGTAGGTTAGATTTCCGACCCAAAACCTGAAGTCGCCTGCTTCCAATGTCCATTTTCCCTCAGGATTTACAAAAGCCAAATCGTCGGCTGCTACTTTCAATATTATTGTTTTCTGTTCGCCGGGTTGAAGATTTACCTTTTGAAATGCCCTTAATCTGCGGACATCGGGGGTGATGGATGCAACCAAATCGCTGCTGAAGAGCACTACAGCCTCTTTCCCTGCAACCTTTCCCGTATTTTTTACCTCTACCGTAACCGTTAAAATGTCGCTTGGAAGAAATTCCTTTTTGTCGACCGTGAGGTTCGAATATTCGAAAGTGGTGTAACTCAATCCGAATCCAAACGGATACTGCACATCGGTACGTGCTCCGTAATCGTAAGCACCTCCCATTTTTTCGGCCAAATTCTGACTTGGTTTGTGATCATAGGTGATGAGGCTTTGCTCAAATTTCGGATAGGTGTAGGGAAGTTTCCCGCTCGGATTGACATTTCCCGCAAGAACATCGGCAAGCGCATCCCCACCATAATTTCCTGGAAGATAAATCTGAACAATAGCTTTGGCATCAGGTTCGATGGTGCGAATCAAGCGTGGGCGACCTTCGTTGAGCACAAGAATAACCGGTTTACCGGTTTTGTAGAGAGCTTTCGCCAATGCAGTCTGATTTTCCGAGAGTGTCAACTCATCGAGATTTCCCGGTGTTTCGCAATACGAATTTTCTCCCACACAAAGCACCACATAATCCACGTCAGATGCAGCAGCAACGGCTTTTTCGATTTCAGGCGGATTTTCTTCGAAATATTGTCCGTTCATTTTGTATGTTACGCCCGCCTCGTATTTCACGTTATTTGCTCCAAATATATTTTGCAACGCTTCAAATATCGTATTGTACTGTTGCGCAAATTCTTCCGTTTTTTCGCCTTGCCACGAATAGCTCCAAGCGCCATCCAACGTACGCATGGAATTTCCATTGGGACCTGCAACGAGAATGCGAGCTCCCTGTCGAAGCGGGAGAATATTGTCCGAGTTTTTAAGCAATGTAATCGATTCGTCTGCAGCAGCCTTGGCAGCAGCTTCATGCGCCTTACTTCCGAAATCGGGATATTCGTTACGCGACCAATAGGGGCGGTCGAACAATCCAAGACGATATTTCATCCGTAAGATACGACGTACGGCATCATCAATTCTCGTCTGTTTGACTTCACCCGATTTGACGAGAGCAACCAACTCATCGCAAAATTTTAAATTATACGGTTCCATCACCATATCGATGCCGGCGTTGATGGCAAGACGTATCGCATCGCGATAATTGTCGGCTACATGATCTCGGGAAAGCAAATTCTGAACATCAGCCCAGTCGGTAACAATGACACCGTCAAAGCCCAAATCACGCTTGATCCATTCGGTGATCAACCGATAGTCGGTATGAGTGGAAACGCCGTTGATGATTCCCGAATTGACCATCAGCGACAAAGCACCGCCATCGACTATGGAAGCACGAAACGGCTCGAAAAACTTTTCGCGCAAGTCGCTCTCGGAAATTACGGCCGGTGTGCGATCTTTTCCCGAAACAGGAACACCGTAATCCATATAATGTTTAATGCAGGCTGCAATCTGATCTTTGCCGACACTGTTTCTGTTTTCCCCCTGAAATCCGCGCACAGAAGCGACAGCCATTGTGGCATTGAGATAAGCATCTTCGCCGTAGCTTTCCCATTGACGCGACCAGCGGGCATCTCGTCCCAAATCCATTGTCGGATTGAATGTCCAGGGAATATTGCTGGCACGTGTTTCGTAAGCCGAAATCTGCGAACCTTTTTCAACCAACTGCGGATTGAAGGTGGCCGCCATCCCTATTTCCTGTGGGAAAAGCGTTCCTCCGGCAGTATAAGTTGTGCCATGATTGGAGTCGATACCGTAAAGCACCGGAATGCCTGTTTCCTTGATAGCTCGCTGCTGAATGGCTTTAATAATATTTTCCCAAACTTCTGTTGTGCGTGCACGATTGTTGCTCGTGTTCAAAATAGAGCCAACCTTGTATTTGCTAAATACCACATCCATCATACCCGAATCGAGTTCGAAAGGTTCGTCGCTGGCATACAAGCCGCCACCCTTACCCAGTACATCAAGGGTAAATTGGGCCATCTGGCCGACTTTTTCTTCGAGAGACATGCGCGAAAGCAAATCATCGATTTTCTTTTCGATAGATTGAGCCGGTTGCTGGGAATACCCCGACAAAGAAGTTGCAAGTGCAACAAACAAAAAGATTTTTCTTCGATTCATTTTCTTATCTTTTGAAATTAATTTTTCACCTTAAGAACTTCAGAGCTAACGGTCAGATATTTACATGATAATTTCCAATTTACACACAAACTTCTAAAATCTTTTTTATTTTACACAAAATATCTCATTTCAGGAAAAGATTTATAGGAGAAAAGATAAAAATCAACTGTTTTCTCATATTTATTTTATCTTTTGGGATTTAAAATGACCCTGTTAACTCAAGAATAGTCAGAATATTATTTTGTCATAAATTCAACAATCGGACTATTTTTACAACCCGCTCTTACTGCTACAGCCGTGATTTTATCTCCTTTTTTAATCCTTATTGGTTTTGTATAAAGGAACCAATGGTCGGGAGAGTAACCTTTTCCATTAATTTGATAGGCAATCGAAATGCCGACATCACTTGAATAAATTTCAACATTATTTTTTGATTGTTTGAATAATGGGGAATTCAAT
>DFYK01000041.1 GCA_002383605.1 Proteiniphilum sp. UBA4084
ATGTCGAGGTGGTTTGTCGGCTCGTCGAGTAACAGCACATCCGGTGCCTGCAGCAAAATCTTCGCCAACTCAATGCGCATGCGCCAGCCACCACTGAACTCATGCGTGGGCCGGTCAAAATCGCTTCGTAGAAAGCCCAGCCCCATCAGTGTCTTCTCCACCTCCGCCTCGAAATTGTGGATGCCCGACATTTGTAGCAGCTCCTGTAGGTCCGTTGCCCGCTCAATGATGGCCTGATAAGCTTCCGACGCATAGTCGGTCCGCTCTGCCATTTCCCGGTGCAGCTCCTCCATCTCTCTTTCCATCTTCTGCAGATGATCAAAAGCTTTGGAGGCCTCCTCCTTCACCGTGCCCTGGTCGTTCAACTTCATCTGCTGCGGCAGGTACCCCACCGACACTTCCCTGGGATAGGAGATGTTGCCGTATGTGGGTTGCTGCAGGCCGGCCATGATCTTGAGCAGGGTCGATTTGCCTGCCCCGTTCTTGCCGACCAGCGCCACACGCTCATTTTTATTTAACACGAACGATATCCGGTCGAGTAGGGTAAAGCCCCCGAATTCGACGGTGATATTTTCGATAGAAACCATTTTCTCAAGTTTTGTGCATGCAAAGGAAATGCTTTTTGGGGGACTATGAAAATTTTTTTAGCGGTCAGGATTCAGGATTCAGCGGTCAGCGGTCAGCTTTTAGCTTTCAGCGGTTGGAGTAAAGGTGATAATTGGATAATTGAGAACTTTTAATTAACTTTGTCCCCGGTAACATTTTGTGTTGGTTCTGACTCATACAGTTTTCCCCCACCATTTGTTAAATAAGGCCGTTTTAAGCAAATCAAGGTTGGCGATTGATCGCTGCCGATGCGGGAAAACGGAAATCAACAACCGCTGTTCCTTTATGGTACAGCATAAATTTATTAGATGACATTTAGAGAATTAGAAATTATTGAGCCCATAATCAAGGCGCTTGAAGAAAAAGGATACACCACACCCACCCCCATACAGGAACAAGCCATTCTGCCGGCACTGCGCAATCGCGACATACTGGGACTGGCACAAACAGGCACCGGAAAGACGGCCGCCTTTGCACTTCCCATCATTCAACAACTCTATCAGGATAAGAGCCATGGAAAGAGAAGAGAGATCAAAGCTCTGATTCTCACACCTACCCGTGAACTGGCCATCCAGATCGACGACAGCCTGCGGGAGTACACAACGTACACCGGTATCCGGCACTGCGTGATCTATGGCGGTGTGAAACAACATGCACAGGTCAGCGCGCTGAAGAATGGCGTCGACATCCTGGTTGCCACGCCGGGCCGTCTGCTCGACCTCATTGGCCAGCGTTATATCAGCCTGCATGCCATCCGCCACTTTGTGCTGGATGAAGCAGACCGGATGCTCGACATGGGATTCATTCACGACATCAAGCGACTGCTGCCACTGCTTCCGCGTGTGAAGCAAACGCTCTTCTTCTCGGCCACCATGCCCGCTTCCATCGCTACACTCTCGCGCTCCATACTGCATGATCCGGTGAGGGTGGAGGTCAATCCCACATCCTCGGTCGTGGACACCATTGAGCAGTATATCTACTACGTTGAAAAACTGGAGAAGAAGGATCTGCTGATCGACCTGCTGAAGAAGGAAAAACAGAAATCGGTGCTGGTCTTCTCCCGCACGAAACATGGGGCCGACAAGATTGCCCGGGTACTCACAAAAGCCGGTATCGGCAGCGAGGCAATTCATGGTAACAAGTCGCAAAACGCCCGCCAGCGCGCACTCACCAATTTCAAGTCGCACGAAACAAGGGTACTCATTGCCACCGACATTGCCGCACGCGGCATCGACATCGATCAACTGGATATGGTAATCAACTACGATCTGCCCGATGTGGCGGAGACCTATGTACACCGTATCGGACGTACAGGACGGGCGGGAAACAGCGGCATGGCACTCACTTTCTGTGCTACCGACGAGCAGCCGATGTTGAAGGATATTCAAAAGCTGACCGGCAGGGTGTTGAAAAAGGCGGCGGGATATTGATAATCAACATTATTTTGCGTAACTTTATACCGCTAAAATAGTCCATCTGCTGCATACATTTACTGTAGTGGGTTACCGACTGTGTTACATCAAATTTCCTAAAAACTATACACATTTAAATGGCAAAATCAAATTCATTTCACAAAAAAGAGGTTGAGAAGAACAAACAGCAGAAGAAAAAAGAAAAATTACAGCGCAAGGAAGAGCGCAAGCAGCAGGGTGTCAGCTCCTTTGAGGATATGATTGCCTATGTGGATATCAATGGCGTGATCGTCGATGAGCCCCCTGTACCTACCAAAGCGGAAGAGATTGAACTGGAGGACATCGAAGTATCGGTACCTCGCAAGGAAGTCGAAGAAGAGGTGGAAGACCCCACCGGACGGGTTGACTTCTTCGATGAGAGCCGTGGCTTTGGCTTCATCAAGGAGAAAGACAGTGTCAACAAATACTTTTTTCATAAGAGCAATGCCGAGGAGGGAATTCAGGAAGATCACATGGTCACCTACCGGCTCGAACGCGGTCCCAAGGGAATGAATGCCGTGGATGTGAAAATCATCCGTTCATAAAACAAAAAACTCCGGAAGTCCCGGAGTTTTTTGTTTTATATTGTTCCCTTGCCGACGATTACCACCACTTCGTCTTGTGAAACGCTTTTTTGATCTCCCGTCTGCATATTTTTCAGCGTGATTGTTCCCTCCTTCATCTCCTTCTCGCCCACCATTGCCACAAACGGAATGTGGTTGCTGTCGGCATAAGAGAGTTGCTTCTTCATCTTGGTCGCCTCGGGATAGAGCTCGCAGCTGATGCCTGCACGCCGCAACTGTGTAATTACCGGCAGCAGGTAATCTGCCTCCCGCTCACCGAAGTTCACAAAGAGCAGATCGCTGTCCTGTGCGAAGCTCTCCGGAAAGCGGTTCAGCTGATTCAGCACATCATAGATCCTGTCCGCCCCGAACGAGATACCCACCCCCGATACGCCAGGCAGGCCGAAGATGCCGGTCAGGTTGTCATACCTGCCGCCGCCCGTGATGCTTCCGATCTCTACATCCAGCGCCTTCACTTCGATGATAGCTCCGGTGTAGTAGTTCAGTCCCCGCGCCAGTGTCAGGTCGAGTGTCACTTCATTATTCAGGGTAAGTTTATTAGCCTTCCCAAAGATGAAGGCCATCTCATCCAACCCTTTCAGCCCGGTCTCAGAGGCGGCAATCACCTCCCGCAGTCGGAATAGTTTCTCTTCCATGGTTCCGCTCAGCATCAGGATGGGTTGCAGCCTTTCGATGGCCGTACGGGCGATCCCTTTCGCTTCCAGCTCCTCATTCACCTGCTTCAGGCCAATTTTATCCAGCTTATCGATGGCCACGGTGATGTCGGTGATCTTGTCCGCCTCGCCAATGATCTCCGCAATGCCCGAGAGTATCTTACGGTTGTTCAGCTTCACCTGTACCCTGATGCCCAGGCGGGTGAATACCTCATCCATGATCTGTATCAGTTCCACCTCATTCAACAGCGAATCCGACCCCACGATATCGGCATCACATTGAAAAAACTCGCGGTAACGCCCCTTCTGTGGTCGGTCGGCACGCCATACGGGCTGAATCTGAAAACGTTTGAAGGGGAAGGTGATTTCGTTGCGGTGCATCACCACATAGCGAGCGAAGGGGACGGTGAGATCATACCGCAATCCCTTCTCCGATATCTTGTTGGCTGTCTTCACTGAATTTCCTTCGGCAAGGTCGTCGCCGTTCATGGAAGAGAGGAAGTCGCCCGAGTTCAGTATCTTGAACAGCAGCTTGTCACCTTCCTCGCCATATTTTCCCATCAGCGTCGACAGGTTTTCCATCGCCGGCGTCTCAATCTGCCGGAAGCCATAGAGGCGGTAGACCTCCCTGATGGTGTCAAATATATAATTGCGGCGGGCCATCTCCATGGGGGAGAAGTCGCGCGTACCTTTGGGTATCGAGGGCTTTTGCATCGTTTTTTTTGTTACTGGGATGCAAAGTTAATAAAAAAAGCGATCAGCGATCAGCTTCGGTAGTGAAAGCTTGACAGAGACAGCGGTATGCAAGGGAAATAGCTGTCAGGAATCAGGAGTCAGCTATCAGCTTTGGTGGAACAATGGTTGAACATGCAGCCGTATGCAAGGAAAATAGCTGTCAGGAATCAGGAGTCAGCTATCAGCTTTGGTGGAACAATGGTTGAACATGCAGCCGTATGCAAGTAATCATCACATTAGCACATTAGCACATTAGTACATTAACTAATCATCACATCAAAGAAGATTGCTTGCCAGTTCCGAGAGTTCGCTTCGTTCCCCCTTCACCAGGTTCACATGGCCGAATATCTGCTGTCCCCGCATCTTGTCAATCATGTAAGCCAGGCCGTTTGACTGCATGTCGAGATAGGGAGAGTCGATTTGTTGCAAGTCGCCCGTGAACACCATCTTGGTTCCTTCCCCGGCGCGTGTGATGATCGTTTTCACTTCGTGTGGCGTCAGGTTCTGTGCCTCGTCGATGATACAGAAGGTCTCGCTGAGGCTTCTGCCGCGAATGAAAGCCAGCGCCTCAATCTCCAGCTGTCCCGTCTTCTGCATCTCCTCAATCGCGCGAAGGTCGGAGCTATTTTGCCCGAGGTGTTGTTTAATCACATTCAGGTTGTCGAACAACGGTTGCATGTAGGGTGCAATCTTCTGTTTCTCATCTCCTGGCAAGTAGCCGAGATCCTTGTTCGACAGCGAGACGATGGGTCTTGCAAGCAGTATCTGGCTGTAGGTTTTATTTTGCCTGAGTGCCGACGCCAGTGCCAACAACGTCTTTCCGGTGCCCGCCTTACCGGTGAGACCCACCAGCTTCACTTCCGGATCGTTTAGCACCTCAAAGGCAAAGGCCTGCTCTGCATTGCGCGGCTGTATACCGAAGTTGTTCTCCTTCTCTACCTTCTTTACCTTTTGCGAGAACGGGTTGTAGCGCGCCAGCACACTGTTGCGTTCACTTTTCATGATAAAGCACTGGTTGGGTTCGGGTTGTGTCTCAAAGGTAATCTCCTCCACATCCACACCTGCCGGCTGGGCATAGATCTTGTCGATAAGCTCCGGGTTCACCCCTTCAATCACCACTTCGCCCTGATCGAATATGTCAATGTTGGTCACCTTGTCGTTGATATAGTCTTCCGCCGTCATCCCCAGTGAGCGGGCTTTCATGCGCAGGTTGATGTCTTTCGATACCAGGATGGTCTTCATCTCCGGATGTTTTTCCGCGATATCGGCCACCACAGTAAGGATGCGGTTGTCGGGTATCTTTTCCGGAAATGCGTCATTGATGCGTTTGTTGTCGCGCGATCCGTTCACAATGTACAGTTTCCCTTTGCCCACGCCAAGGTCGGCACCATTGGTGAAGAGGTCGTCGTCGGTAATCAGGTCCAGCTCCCGCACAAAGGCACGGGCGTTGAAGTTGATCTGGTCACTTCCTTTTTTGAACTTGTCCAGCTCCTCCAGCACCATAAAAGGAATATAAATATCATTCTCCTCGAAGTTGTCCAGACAGTTATAATCATGCAGGATCACGTTGGTGTCGAGGATAAAGTTTTTCTTGGCCCCTGCGACGCTGTTTTTACGGCGCCTGGTTGTACCCGTTTTCGTAGAAGTAGAATTGGTAGAGGTGCTCTTTTTGGTTTTCTCTTCGTTCTTTTCGGAAGTTGTCATATTTTTAAATTTTAAGCGTTCAGCTGTCAGCTATCAGCTTTCAGCTCTTTAGAAACAAAGTTTTTACATTCAGCGGCATGTTTTAAGCGTTCAGGTGTCAGCTCTTTTCGAGAAAGCTTGATAATTTCAGCGGTTTGCAAATTGGCTATCAGCTTTTTATCTTTTATTTTTTATCTTTCAGTGATGAGTCCTTCTCTTGACCGCTTGATCTAACACCAGCCCCACTACCGGAACTGACAGCCGACCGCTATTTCCGCTGCCCTTGCCAATCTTTCACTGTCCAAGCTGACAGCTGATCGCTGAATCCTGAAAGCTAATAAAATTTTTTCAGTATCTTTGTTGGCATGATGTTCCCGCAAATGTAAAGAAAATTTATGAAGAAAACTCTTATAACCATTTTTTCTGTGATGATGATGATAACCGCGACAGCAGAGGAGAACCCCTTCTTCCTCCCTTTTAATACGCCGCACGGCACGGCACCGTTCAACGAAATAAAGATAACACATTACGAACCAGCTTTTGAGAAAGCGATGACGGAGCACCAGGCAGAGATCGACCGCATCACCGTCAACCCTGCTGCACCCACCTTTGAGAACACCATCGCGGCGATGGAGTACTCAGGTGAAATGCTGAACCGTGTGAGCAGCGTCTTCTTTAATCTCCTCGGCTCAGAGAGCAACGATGAGATGATGGAAATCTCGCAGCGGCTCAGTCCGAAGCTGTCGGAACACAGCAACAACATCAACCTCAACGAAGCGCTGTTTAAACGTGTAAAAGCAGTTTATGATGCACGCCACACCTCGGGCCTCACACCGGAGCAGATCCGCCTCACGGAGAAGTACTACGAAGGATTCGAGAACAGCGGCGCCACGCTCTCAACCGAAGGCAAGGAGAAGTACCGCACCCTCTCAATGGAGCTTAGCAAGGCGACGCTCGACTTCGGACAGAACAACCTGCGTGAGACCAATGCTTATGAGATGCTGCTTACCGATGAGGCCGACCTGGCGGGACTGCCCGCAATCGTGACCGATGCCGCAGCAGCCAAAGCAAAATCGAAGAGTAGGGAAGGATGGCTGATCGACCTCTCCGCACCCAGCTACATCGGCTTCATGAAATATTCTAACCGGCGCGACCTGCGCAAGAAACTTTACATGGCCTATAACACCAAGGGAGTGAACGGGGGAGACTACGACAACCGGGAGCTCGTCCGCCATATCGTCAATCTCCGCCGCGAAATCGCTAACCTGCTCGGTTATAAGAGCTATTCCGACTATGTACTGAAGAACCGCATGGCGAAGAACGCTGAAAACGTGTTCGGCCTACTCGACCGGCTGGCAACCGCTTTCGGCCCTGTCGCCCGCGACGAGATGAAGGCGGTGGGGGCATTTGCCACTGAAATGGAGGGAAAGCCTGTCGATTTACAACCGTGGGACTGGAGCTTCTATGCCGATAAGCTGAAGGACGATCGTTACGGCGTGAACGACGAGATGACCCGTCCCTACTTCGAACTGGAACATGTGAAGAAGGGAGTCTTCGGACTGGCAACCTCCCTCTATGGGTTGCAGTTTGTGCCCAACCCCGACATACAGGTTTACCACCCCGAGGTGGAGGCATTCGACGTCCTCGATGAAGAAGGACAATTCCTTTCCGTGCTCTATACTGATTTCCACCCGCGCGACGGAAAACGCTCCGGCGCCTGGATGTCCTCCTTTAAGAGCCAGTACATAAAGAATGGCACCGACAGCCGTCCCCATATCACCATCGTGATGAATTTCACCCGGCCCACCGCCACCAAACCGGCTCTGCTCACCTTCGACGAGGTGGAGACATTCCTCCACGAATTTGGCCACGCCCTGCACGGCATGCTCTCGCGCAGTACCTATGAAACCCTCTCCGGCACATCAGTCTATCGCGACTTCGTGGAGTTGCCCTCACACATCATGGAGAACTGGCTCACCGAGAAGGAGTACCTCGACCGGTTTGCCTTCCACTATGAGACCGGCGAGAAGATGCCCGACACGCTGTTACAGAAGATCATTGATGCCTCCAACTACAATGCGGGATACCTGACACTGCGTCAGCTTTCCTTTGGCTACCTCGATATGGCCTGGCACTCGCTCACAGAGCCATACAACGGCGATGTGCGCAGTTTCGAGCAGGAAGCCATGTCACGCGTGCAGCTGTTGCCGGTAGTGCCCGAGGCCTGTATGTCAACTTCCTTCGGCCACATCTTCTCCGGTGGATATGCCGCAGGTTACTATAGCTACAAATGGGCCGAGGTGATGGATGCCGATGCCTTTTCACTCTTTAAGGAGAATGGCATCTTCGACAAGGCTACAGCCGATTCGTTCCGTCGCAATATCCTCGAACGGGGCAACACCGAAGAACCGATGGAACTCTACAAACGGTTCCGCGGGCGCGAAGCATCAGTGGAGGCGCTGTTGAAAAGAAGCGGAGTAAATTGAACCGAAAGCTGATCGCTAAAAAAACAGCCCTGAAGGTTTATATCTGATTAGTTTTATTTATTTTTGAACAAATTTAAGAAGATCGCTATATGTCAGAAAAAATCAGAGCCGCTGTGGTCGGCTACGGAAATATCGGGAGATATGTTGTGGAAGCGTTGGAATCTGCTTCCGATTTTGAGATTGCAGGCATCGTACGGCGTGATGTCGCGAATATTCCATCCGAGTTAAAGGGATATGATGTGGTGAACACGATATCGCAACTGAAAGTGGTGGATGTCGCCATACTCTGTACTCCAACCCGTAGTGTGGAGAAATTTGCTACAACCTGCCTGGAGTTGGGTATTAACACCGTGGATAGCTTTGATATTCATACACAGATTTTGCCATTGCGCCAATCACTGCATGCAACAGCAAAGAAGCACAACGCAGTCTCCATCATTTCTGCCGGATGGGACCCCGGAAGCGACTCGGTGATTCGCACCCTGCTCGAAGCGCTTGCTCCAAGAGGTATCACCTACACCAACTTTGGTCCGGGCATGAGCATGGGTCACACGGTGGCCGTAAAGGCGATTGCCGGTGTCAGAGCGGCACTCTCCATGACTATTCCCATGGGCACCGGCGTACACCGTAGAATGGTTTACATTGAGTTGCAGGATGGATACGATTTTCACTCAGTAGCACAAACCATCAAAGCCGATGAATATTTTGCGCATGACGAGACCCATGTTTTTCAGGTAGAGGATGTGGAAGCGCTCAAAGATATGGGGCACGGTGTATTGATGGAGCGCAAAGGCGTATCGGGAAACACGCAGAATCAGCTTTTCAGGTTTGATATGCGCATCAACAACCCCGCACTTACAGCGCAGGTGATGGTGGGATCCGCCCGTGCATCCATGAAACTGCAACCGGGAGCCTACACATTAATTGAGATACCTGTGGTGGATTTACTGCCGGGTGAAAAGGAAGGCTGGATTAAAAAGCTCGTTTAATTTTATTACCTTTGTCGAAAATATCAAGACTGATGGATATATTACTTTCTGTTACCTGGAATGTTGATCCCACGCTTTTTTCCATTTTCGGACGCGAGATTCGCTGGTATGGACTGTTGTGGGTCATTGGCCTGATTGTGGCCGTCTACATCGTACAAAAGATATTCAAACATGAGGATCTGCCCGAAAAGTGGTTCGATTCTCTGTTTGTTTACATGATCGTCGGTATCATCGTAGGTGCCCGTCTGGGGCATTGCCTCTTTTATGAACCGGCCTATTACCTGGCCAACCCCATTGAGATGATTAAAGTGTGGGAAGGTGGCCTTGCAAGTCATGGCGGAGTAATCGGAATCATTATCGCCGTGTGGCTTTACTCACGGAAAGTAACCCGTTTAAACATGCTATGGACCTTCGACCGGGTGATGGTCCCTACGGGATTCACCGCTGCCATGATTCGTTTCGGTAACCTGATGAATCATGAAATTTATGGCGGTCCTACCGACAGTCCCTGGGGATTCCGTTTTGTAGACAACCTCCACCAATGGATGCAGGGTGCAGCACCCATATATACCGAACCCTCACATCCCACGCAGATTTATGAAGCACTGGCCTACCTGGTGGTATTTGCCATTACGATGCATCTTTACTGGAGAACCGATGCTAAAAACAGGCAAGGATTCATCACCGGCGTGGGCATCTTCATCATCTTTCTGTTCCGTTTCTTCGTGGAATATCTGAAAAATGTACAGGTAGATTCTGAAATAGCGATGCGTGAAAATACCGGTCTCATTCTGGGGCAGTGGTTGAGTATTCCTTTCATCCTTTGGGGAATCTGGATGATATGGAATGCATTGCGTAAACCCGCAAAAGTGGAACTCACACCCAAACAATCTGAACTTTCCAAACCAAAAACCAAACCGAAGAAGAAATAAATAGGTATCAGGATTCAGATATCAGGATTCAGGTATCAGGTGGGATTGATACCGGATACGATGGGTTTGGAAATTGGCTTTCGTCAGATTGCAAAAATAGAATCATTGACTGTAAAATGGTTACTCTTAACAAGCTGACCGCTGAGAGCTGACCGCTGATAACTAACTTCAACATATGTACAAACCAATTCAAATAACCAAAGATATTTTTTACACAGGTGTAAACGATCGCACCAAGCATCTTTTTGAAAATTTATGGCCGCTTCCGCTGGGAGTCTCTTACAATGCTTATCTCGTTGCAGATAAAAAGACAGCCTTGATCGATACGGTGGATCTTTGCTATTCTGATGTTTTCTTTCAAAAGATTACCTCGGTAATCGGCAGTAGACCTATAGACTATCTGATTGTGAATCATATGGAGCCCGATCATTCCGGCTCCATAGCCTGGCTTATATCAAGGTTTCCTAACATCAGGATTGTGGGTAACAAACGTACACTTGAAATGTTGAAGGGCTTTTATGGTATTGGTGGCGACAACGTACTCCTGATACAAGATATGGATGAGTTGAGCCTGGGCAGCTGCACCCTGCGGTTTTATCTGACACCCATGGTGCACTGGCCGGAAACGATGATGACCTACGTACCCGAAAGAAAGACCTTGTTCAGTGGTGATGCATTCGGCACCTTCGGTACACTCGATGGCGGCGTACTCGACAGGCAACTTGTTCCCGAACGATACCGGGATGAGATGATCAGATACTACTCCAATATCGTGGGCAAATTTGGCTCACCCGTACAGACGGCCCTGAAGAAATTGTCCGATGTTGAGATCGATGCAATTTGTTCCACGCACGGACCGGTCTGGACGCAAAAAGAACATATCCGGGATGTCGTGAGCCTGTATGATCGGTTGAGTCGTTACGAGGCAGAACCGGGTTTGGTTATCGCCTATGGGAGCATGTACGGCCACACCGAACAGCTGGCTGAAATCATCGCCACTTCCGCAGCAGAACAGGGTCTGAAGAAGATCGTGATGCACAATGTCTCCAAGAGCCATGAGTCGGATATCCTCCGTGATGTATTTGCATACAGCGGATTGCTCATCGGATCACCCACGTACAACAACAAGCTATACCCGGCCGTCGAGAGCCTGATCTCCGCCCTGCAAAGTCGCTATCTCAAAAACCGGTTCTTTGGCTGTTTCGGTAGTTTCAGCTGGTCCGACGCCACCGCCAAACAATTGTCGGCTTTTGCAGAAGCATCGGAATTTGAAACTGTCGCCGATCCGGTGGTCATGAAGCAGGCCATGCTGCAGGATGTGGCTGAGAAAGCACGCAACCTGGGACAGGCCATGGCCTGTAGGCTGCTATCCGGGGCTGCAGTCGTTCCCAAAAATACGGAAAAATGTCATTAATAAACAAAATATGAGACTGATCATTCAACCCGATGCCGATCAAATGGCACAGTGGGCTGCAAACTACATTGCAGCAAAAATAAACAGGGCAAATCCCACCGCAGAGAAACCTTTTAAACTGGGTCTGCCCACCGGTTCATCCCCGCTGAAAACCTACAAAGCACTAATTGCATTGTATGAATCCGGCTTTGTTTCCTTCGAACATGTAATTACCTTCAACATGGACGAATACATCGGTCTGCCGGCAGAGCATCCACAGAGTTACCACACTTTTATGTGGGACAATTTCTTTCAGTATATCGATATAAAGAAAGAAAATGTGCATATCCTCAACGGTATGGCAGAAAATCCCGATGCGGAATGTGAGGCATATGAAAAAGCCATTACCGATGCAGGCGGAATCGATCTCTTTCTGGGTGGTATCGGCCCCGACGGACACATTGCATTCAACGAGCCGGGTTCATCGCTCTCTTCGCGTACACGCGTGAAGACGCTCACCACCGATACGGTGATCGCCAACTCGCGCTTCTTCGATAACGATGTGAATAAGGTTCCCAAAACAGCACTCACCGTGGGTGTGGGTACTGTGCTCGATGCAAAGGAGGTACTCATCCTGGTTAACGGACATCACAAGGCTCGTGCACTGTATCACGCTGTAGAGGGTGCCATTACGCAGATGTGGACCATCAGCGCTTTGCAGCTACATCAGAAGGGAATCATCGTGACCGATTATGATGCCTGCGCCGAACTCAAGGTCGGTACCTACAAATATTTTCTGGATATCGAACACGATAACCTCGATCCTGCCTCGTTATTATAGTTATCCGACTATCAGCAATCAGCATAAAGTGCGGACTTCGGTCCGTGCTTTTTTTTATATCCCCACCATGGATTGCCTTAACGTTTTTACTTGATATTTAACGTGTTCTCACTCTCCTTTTGGTGAACAAAGGGTGTGCATGGTTGTTTAAAAAAAGAATCACAGCACATCTTAGGCATACAAAATATCCAGGTTATCTACGCAGAATACAGATGCGATTATTAAAATCCGTCGGGACGTTTTTACAACCTAAAATATCTTTAAAAGGATATATGCAAAAACGACCCGACGGTCTATTTATGGGAACATCAGTCCCGGAACCGATCCTTTACCGGCAACTTGTTATTTCTTCGGCCTGATGCCGCACGCTTCTCCTGTAGGTTCATCGTCTGTGTGATACCATAGATCGGAAAAATCGTCGGGACGTCTGCGAAATTTAGCGAGTATGTATGAACAGGAAGGAATTACCTTGTATTCATTTTCCCGTGCATATTTCACCAGTTCATCAAAGAGCCTGCCGGCAATGCCTTGCCCTTCCAGTTCGGGACGCACACCTGTGTGGTAAGCATTCAGTATATTCCCCTTCACCTCGAAATCGAGCTCGGCAACCTGGCGTCCATCATGATCGATGTAAAAACTTCCCAGCTTTTCCTCGTTTATTCTGAATTGTATCTCCATATTTTATTTTTTTTGATTGCGATAATAATAAAACATTTTTTTTACCAATTTGTTTTGTCGCGCAGCCATTGCCGGCGGTATGTGGATTTTTTATATATTTGCTTTTTTTAAAGTAACAAAATAAATATCCATCTTCCAATGAAACGAATTGCATTGAGTAGTCTGTTTTTGATCGCATCTTGTCTGTTTATCTTTTCTGCTACGGTAGATACCGTGATGGTGAAGAGCGAAAGCATGCATAAAAATATTAAAGCTGTTGTCGTGAAACCGAAAATATACGATGAACGGTCCGCCTTCCCGGTACTCTATCTCCTGCATGGTTACAGTGGACGCTATGATGGCTGGGTCAAGGATGCACCCCATATCAAAGAGCTGGCCGATCAATACGGCCTGATGATTGTCTGCCCCGATGGTGGTTTTGATAGCTGGTACTGGGATAGTCCTGTTGACTCCACTTATCGGTACGAGACATTTGTCTCCCGTGAATTGATTGCCTGGATCGATCAGCAATACAAAACAATCCCCTCACGTGACGGGCGTGCCATTACCGGATTGAGCATGGGTGGACACGGAGGGTTATACCTGGCTTTCCGCAATCAGGATATTTTTGGCGCATGTGGAAGCATGAGCGGCGGGGTGGATATCCGTCCATTCCCCAACAACTGGAATATGGCTGCGCGCATAGGAAAGCAAAGTGAACATTCCGCCAACTGGGAAAATTTCACGGTGATGAATCAACTATATCTACTCACACCCAACACGCTGAAAATCATCATCGATTGCGGCACGGATGACTTTTTTTATCAAGTGAACAAACGACTGCATGAAGAACTGCTTTACCGAAATATCCCGCACGATTTTATCTCCCGTCCCGGAGCGCATAACGGAGCCTACTGGAGTAATGCGGTGAAGTATCAGATGCTTTTCTTCCACGATTTTTTTGAGAAAGCGAAATAAACGCTGAATAACATGAAGAAATTGTTGTCGATTCTCCTTATCGCTGTTTTCGGTTTCGCTGTTTCAGCGCAGCCAGGGAACTCATTTACATTCGCCCTGATTACCGATACGCACGTGGGCAGTCCCGATAACGACGAAGATCTCCAACGCACCGTACAGGATATCAACACACAAAAGGATATCGTTTTTGTAATTGTCTCCGGCGATGTGACAGAGTTTGGCTCCTACGATGAACTACGTACGGCGAAGCGCTTGCTCGACAATCTGAAGGTACCTTTTTTCGCGATTCCCGGCAACCACGATTCCAACTGGTCTGAAAGCGGGACAAACGATTTTCTGCGGGTGTTCGGTAACGAGACATTTGGATTTGAATACAACGGTTACAAGTTTATCGGATTGGCCTCGGGGCCCAATATGCGTATGGGGCCGGGACAGATACCACGTGAAAACCTCACCTGGCTTTTTGAAGAACTCAAAGAAACGGATACCGACCTTCCCATCATATACGTAAACCATTATCCCATGGACCATGGATTAAATAACTGGTTTGAGGTGATGGATGCTTTGCACCCATACAACGTAAAATTGATGCTATGCGGCCACGGACATGCCAACCGCGCAATGAATTTTGAAGGGATCCAGGCGGCGATGTGTCGTTCCAACCTCCGCAAAAATGATGCAACTGGTGGATATACATTGATTACGGTAGATGCAGATTCAATTATTCTGCAGGAACGGAAACCCTCAGGAGAGACACTCCCGCCCTGGTTCATCTCCTCTGCTTCCGACATGCCTTCGTGGGAACTTAATCCACCGCGTCCCGATTACAGCATGAATTCCCACCACCCTTCTGTTTCGGAGGTGTGGAGCCTGCAGGAGCACAGTGATATGGGCAGCGGCATGGCTCTGGCGGGTGAAAAATTGTTCTATACCAATACTGCCGGAGAGATCAAAGCCCTGGATGCCAGCAACGGACAACCGGTATGGACCTTTAAAACCGAAGGAAAGATCTATTCAACACCCACGCTCGATGAAAATAATGTCTGGTGTGCCTCGTCAGATTCCTACCTCTATGGCTTGGATATTCAGACAGGAGGTCTGCGGTTCAAACTGAAAAACGACAAGGCGGTGGTTTCATCTCCCGCCTGCTCGGAAAACAGAGTGATGGTGGCAGGTGGCGACGGGCACTGTCGTGCCTGGGATACCATTACCGGAGACCTCATTTGGGACTTCGACAGCGTGAAGAACTTTGTCGTCACTCGTCCGTTGATAAAAGATGGGGTGATATATTTCGGAAGCTGGGGCAACGAGTTTTATGCAATCGATGTGGAAACGGGAAAATCCCGATGGATATGGAACAACGGTCAGTCGAACCGCATGTTCTCGCCGGCACAGGCGGTACCGGTGGCTGCCGGGGGGAGAATCTATCTGGCATCGCCCGACCGGTATATGACAGTATTAGATGAAAAGACAGGAGCAGTGATATGGCGATACAACGACCCCGACAACAGGTTGCGCGAATCCATTGGTATCTCTGAAGACGGCCTAACAGTATATGCCAAAACAATGGATGGGGATATTCTGGCCATCGATGCCACATACCCGGAAAGAAAAGTGAAATGGATCTCTTCGGGTGAAGACATGGGTTATGAACTTGCCCCCACACCGGTAGTGGAAAAAAACGGCGTTGTTTTCGCACCGACCGATAAAGGGCTGATTTATGCCTATCGTGCCTCAGACGGTGCTTTTCTCTGGAAGTACCGCATTTCGAACGGACTCATCAACATGATCCTGCCCACGGATGGCAACGAACTGTATGTCTCGGCAATGGACGGTCGGCTGATAAAACTGAGAATTGATTATTGGTAAAAAAGAAGGGTTTTTTATACCGGAACGATGATACCAAGCTTCAGATATACTACAAACCCTTTCACATGCCTGAATCCCATCTCCTCAACGGTTTTCATGTAGCGTTGCACCTGCTGGATGTATTGTCTGTTTTCCACCTCGCCGAACTTGTAGTCGGCCACGATCACTTCATCGGGACCAATCATTACCCGGTCAGGACGACTTAATCCCATGCGTGGATGCAACACCTGCGTTTCGTTTAAAACGGTGTACCGGTTGCTGTACCATTTGCTTATTTCCGGCAGCGAGAGAAAGTCTGTCAATTCGCGAACGGTACTTTCCCGGTCCAATTCCTGCAACTCGCCGGCAGAGATCTTTCGCTCCACTGCCTGTGGAATATCGGCCAGGGTTTCTACGTTGCTCACAATCTCGTGCATCATCTTACCGTAATCACGTCGCCCCTCGTCGCTGAAAAAACCAATGGAGTTCAGTCGCAGCTTCAGTCGCTCATTAAACGGAAACGATTCCCATTTCCCTGTTTTGTACGCTTGGGCCCCTGTTTTTTCATCCCGCCGATGCATGGAAGGCTGACCGAAAGTGAATGAGAAAACGGTTTCTCCTTCCGTGAAATAAGCGGAAAGTGTGGCTGTCTCCGTGATGCTGCGCCACAGCAGATCCGCCACAGTGGCGATCGGCTCCGGTTTATTGGGTTTGGGTACAAACAGAATCAGCCTGTGCTTTGCCCGGGTAAAAGCCACATACAGCAGGTTGAGGTTATCGATATAGGTAAATCTTTTTTCATTCAGATAATCATCTCTGAAAATTGTATCGGCAAGCGCTTTCCCATATTTCAGAGGGATCACGCTCAGCTCGTTAAAGGGAGCCACATCCGGCTTGCACCAGATGATGTCGTTGTGGGTAGGGGCATGATCCACTCCCCAGTCTACAAAGGGCATGATCACAACGCCGAAACCGAGCCCTTTCGATTTGTGGATGGTAATCAGGCGAATGGCATCCTGCTCCTCGGGAGAGAAGAGGGCTTTTTTACAGCCTTTCTCATCCCACCAGTCAAGGAATGCCCCCAAATCGGTCGTGTTGCGGGTACTGAACTTCAGTGCGATATCCAAAAAGGCCTGCATATATGCATTCTCCTGTTCATGTAGGGTGTCGCCGGAGAGTGCAAAGAAGCGTTCGATCATGTCATAAAAGGGAAGTGAGACCAGCTCGTTCAGTTGTTGCTTCACCTCATCCGGAAAATCGGTTGCTACTCCTTCCTGATCGTGGTGCACCTCATTATATTCATAGGCCGCCATCATACGGCGTGTATCGTCTTTGGGGTTGCGGAAGTGGCGCATCAGCGCAATCACCGCCTTCACACTCCGTGCACTGCCAATGAGCAGTGCTTCATTGGAGATGATGTCGTATCTGTAGGGCGATTCGGGATGATCCTTTTTGTAGGACAGCAGCCTTTCGGCCACTTCTGCCGCCTCATTATTCCATCGCACCACCACAGCGATATCTTTTAACGCGAAGCCCTCATCCTGCAAGCGTTCAATCTCATGTGGGAGCTGCTCCAGTACATCCTCCTTCCAACTCGTTTCTTTCTCCTTGTCTTCCTTTAGAAAGGTAATTCGTACCTGTCCGCCGCTTTCAGCCTTCGGCGTTGGAACATGTTGACAGGCATCCCGATAAGCGTCGGCGATCTGGGTATCGGCTAAACCCGTGGTGGTCGTATTAAAATCGTTTTGCAGGATGGGCGGAGCCTGCGTAAAGAAAGCATTGTTAAACTCCACGATGTTGGCGTCGCTGCGCCAGTTGGTATCCAGCACGTGTTCCCGGATGTTTTCCTCACTGAAATCGTCTGTCACCTGCCTTTCCAGTAACCGCCAGTCGGAGTTCCGGAACCGGTAGATGCTCTGTTTCACGTCGCCCACAATCAGGTTGAAATTGCCCGAGGCGAGGCTTTCACCTACCAGCGGCTTGAAATTGTTCCACTGCATGCGTGAGGTATCCTGAAACTCATCGATCATGTAATTGGTGATCCGGGTGCCTGTCTTCTCGTAGATAAAGGGGGAGTCGGTGCCGGCGATCATGTTGTTCAGCAATTCCGTGGTGTCGGAGAGAAACAGGGTGTTGTTTTCCTGTTGCAGCCTGCGAAGCCTGCTTTTGATGTCGCTGAGGATACCAAGGGTGTAGAAATTGCGAAGGATGCTCAGCGCGGAATTGTAAGGGATGTTGTTTTCGAAAAGCGAGACGGCTTCTTGTACCGCATCGTTCAGCCCGGCATAAAAGACCGATTCAATGGCGGACCGCTTCTCGGGTGGGGTGGTTTTGGTTGTCCATTTCTCCGGATTATCCGCCAGGTTGATGAACGTGGGGGTGGGCGGCTTCATCTCTCTGTTTGCCCATTTACCGAAGTGGGAGAAGGGGGAGCGGCTTCCGCCGCTAAAGTCGGCAAAATGCAGTCCAAAGCGGTTCATCAGATTCAGTCCCTTTTCACCCGCCTCTTTCACCGCTCTTTCATAATCACGGATGATTTTCCGGAGCGTTTGCTGATAGTCGAGAAGAAATTCCTTATCGTGAATTTTCGCCTGTTCCTCCCGTGAGAACGATTTATAGGTTTCGTTGGACAGCTCCCCGGCCAGATCCAGTACCTGGCGTTCAATCTTCCAGCTTTTTCCCTCTTCAATGCTGTGCTGCATAAAGAGCAGCAGCCATTCGGAAAGCATTTTGTTTTCCGGTTTGTCCAGCTCCGAAAGCATCAGATCCACTGTCTCCAGCAAATAGGAGGATTCATCAAGTTCGATGTTGTATCCACCCGAGAGGCCCATCTCACGGGTAAAGGCACGCATGGTCTGCTGAAAGAAACGGTCGATGGTGCTGATGGAGAAGGAAGAATAGTCGTGCAGGATATTTTCCAGAATGTTTTTTGCCTGCTGACGGACAGCCTGTGACGATAATGTAAAATCGCTCATCAGCTCCCGCATGTAGGCGGAATCTTCGCCCGATGCCAGCCGGTGAAGCTCCTGCACAATGCGCGACTTCATCTCGTCGGTTGCCTTGTTGGTGAAAGTGACCGCAAGGATATGGCGGTGGCGTTGCGGTCCGGAGAAGAGCAGCCGCAGGTATTCACCCGTCAGCCGGTGTGTTTTTCCCGATCCGGCGGACGCTTTGATCACGTGAAGGCTTTCTCTCTCAGACGATGCGTGATTTGGCATATCCCTCCTTTTGTAGAATATCCAACACCTTTGCACGGTGATCACCCTGCACGATGATCTCTCCCTCTTTGGCCGATCCGCCCACGCCACATTTCATCTTCAGCATCTTGCCCAGCTCCTGCAGGTCGTCGTCCGTCCCGGAGAAACCGGTGATCAGTGTCACAGCCTTTCCTTTCCGGTTGCGTTTGTCTAGGCTGATCCGCAACGGTTGTTTTTCTTTCGGTATCGTGTCGGTAACCTCTTCATTATCTTTGTTATAATGATAGTCGGGATTGGTAGAGTAGACAATATCCAGTCGTTTTTTCCAGTCGTTCATATGATTCATCTGTTAAGGGATTTGCATCTTGCACCACCCCGACAAAGATATTATTTTTTGGGGATAGATAAAAGAAAAGGAGGGTTATGTCCGGAAAATAGTGTAATTTAGTGACCGGTTAATAAAAAGAGACACACATGACTGACAGCGTAAAAGTTCATTGTCTGAACACAGATGCATACAAGGAGGTTCCCATCGGCTCTTCACTGGAGGAACTGATCGATTTCTTGGGAGTGCAATCCCCCTATCTTATCGCCAATGCGAAAGTAAACAACAAAACCGAGTCGCTTGCTTACCGTATTTACCGACCCAAGACCATCGAGTATGTCGACCTGAGCAATTCTTCCGCCATGCGCACCTATGTGCGTTCGCTTTGTTTTATCCTTGCCAAGGCGGTAGACGACCTGCTGCCCAACGCCGAGATGTACATCGAGCATGCTGTGGCGAAGGGATATTATTTTCAGATCGAGTCGGATGTGCCGGTCGGAAAACCGGAACTCGACGCCATCCGGAACAGGATGCGAGAGATTGTGGATGCCGATATTCCGTTTGTACAGGTAGAGGAAGAGACCACGAAGGTAGTGAAACTGTTTCGTGAACGGGGCATGGAGGACAAGGCACGGCTGCTGGAGACATCCGATATGCTGTATGCGCGTTATTCAAAGCTGGAAGAATATATCGATTATTTTTACGGGTGTCTCACACCCTCCACGGGTTATATTACCATTTTCGATATTCAACCCCATAACGGAGGTTTTCTGTTGCGGGTACCCAACCGTGAGCATCCCGTGGACCTGGAACCGGAGATACAGCAGGAGAAACTGTTGAATGTATATCGGGAACACCTGAAATTTCTAAAGATAAGCCGTCTCGACAATGTGGGCGACCTGAACCGTGCCAAGCTTGAAGGTCGCATGTCGGAAGTGATTCAGGTGGCCGAAGCCTACCAGTCGAAACAGATCGGAGATATTGCTGAGAAAATCACCCAAAGATTTCAGGAGGGTGTACGGGTGGTATTGATATCGGGTCCTTCTTCATCAGGAAAGACCACCTTCCGCAAACGACTGGAGATTCAGCTGCTGGTGAACCTGCTCACGCCGGTGGGTATCTCGCTCGATGATTATTTTGTAGAAAGAGACAAAACACCCCTCGATGAAAATGGGGAGAAGGACTATGAGTCGCTCTATGCGCTCGACCTGAATCTTTTCGAACAGCATATGCTTCGCTTGATGCAGGGTGAAGAGGTGGAACTCCCATTCTATAATTTTGCCACAGGAAAACGGGAATATAGAAAGAATTTTCTGAAGATGACCGACAACAGCATCCTCATCGTGGAAGGGATCCATGGCCTCAACCCCGAACTGACCGCACACATACCGCAGGAAAAAGTTTTTAAGGTTTACGTGTCAGCTCTGACGACCATCTCGCTCGACGACCACAACTGGATTCCCGCTTCCGACAACCGCCTCATTCGTCGTATCGTGCGCGACTACCGCTATCGCAGTTATTCGGCCGAACAGACCATCTCCCGCTGGGACAGCGTGCGCCGTGGAGAGGAAAAGTGGATCTTTCCTTTCCAGGAGAATGCCGATGTGATGTTTAACTCGGCCATGATCTATGAGCTGGCGGCCATCCGTCGTCATGCCGAGCCCATCCTGATGCAGGTGCCACGCACGGTGGCGGAGTATTCCGAAGCCTACAGGCTGCTCAAGTTTTTAAGCTACTTTAATTACATCACCGACCGGGAACTGCCGCCCACCTCCCTGCTGCGTGAATTTCTGGGGGGAAGCAGTTTTCGTTATTAAATACATATGTCAGAGATTATTTGTGCCATTTCCACCCCTCCGGGTATGGGAGCCATTGCCGTGATCCGGTTATCCGGAGAAGGAAGTATCGGGCTCACCGATGGGGTTTTCTCTTCGCCTTCGGGAAGAAAACTGGCTGAGGCATCGGCCAACACAGTGCACTTCGGCCAAATATATGCAGGCGAAGAACTGCTCGACGAAGTGCTGGTGACCATTTTTCATGCTCCTCATTCCTTTACGGGAGAGGAGAGCGTGGAAATCTCCTGTCACGGGTCGGTCTATATTCAGCAGCGCATCATGGAGCTTCTGCTGGGCGAGGGAGTCCGCATGGCGCAGGCTGGGGAGTTCACGCGACGGGCTTTTCGCAACGGTAAATTTGACCTGAGCCAGGCCGAGGCGGTGGCCGACCTGATTGCCTCCTCCTCCCGGGCATCGCACCGTGTAGCCATGAATCAAATGCGCGGTGGCTTTACCCGCAAACTGGCCCTGCTACGCGATAAACTGCTGCAGTTTGTCTCCCTGATTGAACTGGAACTCGACTTCTCGGAGGAGGATGTGGAGTTTGCCAACCGGGAGAAACTATATGAACTGACTAATGAGATTGAAGAAAAGATTCAAACCCTGGCAGACTCATTCCGGTTAGGAAATGCGATCAAAAGCGGAATCCCGGTAGCAATTATAGGGGAAACGAACGTGGGAAAATCTACATTGTTGAATCTGTTGCTCAACGAAGAGAAGGCCATCGTCAGCGACATCCACGGTACCACACGCGACGTGATTGAAGATACGGTGAACATGGGAGGAGTGACCTTCCGCTTTATTGATACGGCAGGCATACGGCAGACTTCCGATGTTATTGAGACACTGGGTATCGAACGTACTTTCCGCAAGATTGAGCAGGCTTCCATCGTCCTCTGGATGATCGATATGACCACTTCACGCGATCAGATTGAAACATTGGCTGTCTCCATCATGCCCGCACTGCAGAATAAACAGGTGATCCTGCTGTTCAACAAAGCCGATCTGGTTTCTGAGGATGTACGTACCGATTTTGAAACGTTATTTCCGGAACTGGATGCCGAAAAGCTTTTTATTTCAGCGAAGCAGCACCTCAATACCGACCGCCTACAGGAACTGCTGGTAGGAGCCGCAGCCATTCCCTCCATTGGAGAGGAGGATGTGATCGTAACCAACCTGCGCCATTATGAATCGCTCAAGAGCGCCCTCGAAGCCATCCGCCGCGTGAAGGAAGGCCTTGAGATTGGCATCACCCACGATTTTCTCTCCCAGGATATCCGTGAGTGCATGTTCTACCTCGGTGAGATCACCGGACAGATCTCTACCGACGAAATTTTGGGTAATATCTTCAGTAAGTTTTGCATCGGCAAATAATTTCCTGAATAGTCCTTAATCATCCGTTTTTATTTTTCTGAATTATTGTTGTTCTTCTTGGCTGAGATAATTCGATCACCCGCTTGCTGCTTGCTCACTATTTGATTTGAACTCGCTGCGCTCAGACAGCAAATCAAATTTAACGTGAGCTTCACAGATCGGGTGTCCGATAGAATTATCTGAGGTCTTCGAAAAACAACAATAATTCTTCTCGAAAAAGAAAAACTACTCAAGAAACTACCCAGGTACCACCTAGTAAGAGCCGTAAAAAACCAAAGAAACTACCCTAATGCTGTACTGAAACTGTCCGAAAACCATGAAGAGATAAGTTGTGCGAAAAATGCACAAGTTCAATTACTCCTGCAATTTTATCATATCAGCAAGTTGCAGGAAATAGTCGTTAGACCAAATATCTAATTCTTCGGGATTTTTAATGAATGGCAATACATCTTGTTTAACCAAACCTATATCTGTATTGGCTAGTACTTCTTTTAATTTGGCTATAAACTGATCTTTGCTCATTTCGATGTTATCAAACTGCTTAATACGTTCTTGCAAATGGTTGAAATTTAATTTTACTCCATTTCTTACATACCACTCAAAATCGTACCAATCACGACCTTTAACTCTTTGCTTCCATCTTCTGTAAACCAGTGCATGCATTTTACCTGCATATAGATCAGAAAGAACAAAACAGCGAGTCATAAATGAAAAAGGGAGAAGCAGCAGTTTTTGCTCTGTATCGAATTTTAAGGGTGGGTCAACATCTATTTCTATTTTAATTTTGATTGATTTTTCAGTTTGAAATTTCAAATGATACATTTCAGAATTATCTTTCAGAAATGCAGACTCAACACGCCCTGACTCCCTTTTTTCTTTTTTGGTGATAACCACATCTTTGCCTGCAGCCTTAAACTCTTGAATGATTGCCGGGAAATAGTCTTCTAGTTTAAAATCGGCATCAGGTGTTAATAATGAAAAATCCATATCTTCCGAAAACCGATTCAGACCATGAAAGATGCGTAAACATGTGCCACCATAAAAAGCTGCTTTATTGAAAAAACCTCCACGATAAAGTCCTGCGAGAATAATTTCCTGCATTACATCATACGTTGCATTTCTTTTACCCAATTCATCGTCGTAACGGGCCAGCATTTGGTCAAATACACTCATTGTTTTAATAGGTTTATTATAAGGCTTACTGTTTTCTTTTTCTTGCTTTCTTCTACACACTGCTCAAAAATGGATGCATCCATTTTATAAAACTCATCCATGTCAAGTCGTATGTCTTCTTCTAAATATGCTTCAAGCGTTTTAACGGATCGTAATTGCAGTTTAGGTGTATATACGATTTGATCGCATAATGCTTTTTCGGGAGTGGCAATTTGAAATGCATAATCATCGCGGACAACCTGGCGGATACCTATTGAATAATAGTCTGCTGGACAAGTAACGTAATCAAATTGGCCTAACTGATTTCTGAATCTTTTACTTCTTTTTAGTGTCATAGAAACTGTATTATATACTCTCTCAGGAATTAATCCATAAAACCTAAGTGCACTCTCCTTGGACACATAGGAGGGTCCGTAAATATGATTGGCAATCAATTCTACAGATATCTCTTTCTTTGAAATTTCTGGCGATACAACATATAACCCGCGCTTAAGACGAATTATTATGCCCTGTCTTTCTAACTCACTCACTTTATCTCCCAATGATTTGAGTGATGGATAACTTGCCTCAAGTGATGCGTAATCTATTGGAATTACACCAAATTCTGCTAATGATTCCATTTTTTATTAGTTTCTCACTGCAAATATAGTAACTTTTTGCACACATAATCGACTTTTTCTCGATTATCTATGCAAATAATGACAATCATTGCGATGAAAAGTGCAGAAAGACCAATTAAATCCGGCGAATTTATTCACTTTTAAGATTTAAGTTGAATCTGAATTTGTATTTGTATCGCATTTCTCCCATATCGCTGATAATAAATATATTGCATTTCCTGCATCGGTAAATAATTTTTGCTTTCGTTTTAATGTAGTCCTTAATATGCCCGTTTTTCTTTTTCTGAATTATTGTTGTTCTTCTCGACTACGATAATTCTATCACCCGTTTGCTGCTTGCCCACTATTTGATTTGAACTCGCTACGCTCAAACAGCAAATCAAATTTAACGTGAGCTTCACAGATCGGGTGTCCGATAGAATTATCTGAGGTCTTCTAAAAACAACAATACTTCTGGTCGAAAAAGAAAAACTTAATACATGTCTGTTATTTGTATGAAATATCTTATAACATGAAAAGCTGTAAAATTCTATTTTGCCAATTTAAGAATTCTTATTGCTCCCTGTATCACAATTAAAAATATAATAATCCCGACGATCAAGTCGGGTATCATGCTGTCCGTCAACCATATCAGCAAACCTGCAACAATTACCCCAATATTAATAATAACATCGTTTGCCGAGAATATTACACTTGCCTTCATATGGGCATCTTTGCTATTTTGTCGTTGTAAAAACCACAGGCATATTGAATTGGCAACAAGTGCCAGTAATGAAATAACAATCATCGTTTGAAAATGCGGCATCTGTTCAATTCCGGTAAAACGTCGTACAACTTCAGTCAACCCTAGAAGTGCAAGTATTATCTGAATTATACCACTGAACAGGGCTACTCTCTTTTTGCGGATGGTTGCCGCACCTACTGCTAATAAGCTCATGCCTTATGCCAAAGCGTCAGCTAGCATATCGATGCTATCAGCAACTAATCCCATTGATACAGAAAATAACCCTGTAGTCATTTCAATAATGAAAAATCCAAAGTTGATTAATAGAACAATCCACAATTTTTTATGTTGCTTTTTATCTTCATCCTTTAGTTTTGTAAAGTTAACTTACTCATTTTCAAGTAATTTAGAATCGAGATTTAGTTCTGCAATTGCAGAATCAATTTGATCTATGTCATTATCATGGATAACAGTTAATGTTCTGTTTGTTAAATCGTATTCCTGATCTACGATACTATCAATATTTTCAAGTTTCATGCGTATGAGGTTTTCCTCACTTGGACAATCCATCCCACTGATTTTAAATATAGCTTTTTTCATTTTTTATAGCTTGATTATTATTCCTGTATTAAAAACAAAACCATCCGGTGGTGCATAAATATCTCTAAATATCGGATTTGTCATCGAACCTGTGTAAATCGTGTCAAAACGGGTTTGCCACGTGTCTGTAAAATTCTCAAAGTTAGCATAAAGGGAGATGTTTTCCCAAGAACGATGTATCATTAAGCCCGAAATAAAATAATTATCCCAAAACTATATAAGGTAGTGCAAGTTAACATCATCTAAAATAGTGTTTTCGTTTTCTTTTTAACTCAAAAGCCACTTCACATGGCCTTTTTTATGTATCAGCTGTCTGGAAAGAAGATACAATAACTACGCAGAATAAATTGAAATCGATATAGTTAATAACTGCAAGACAAACTCAATAACCTAGCCTTAAAAGCAATGATAAAGCGGGTTGTCGGTTTGAAAAATTTACAGGCAAACGTCACTTGTCAAAGATTCAAAGGATGTTCTCATCAGAAAGTATTAAATTTGTAGTATAATATTGATTTATACTAAAGTTTGAATAGAATGAAAATTGAAATATGGAGTGATGTGATGTGCCCGTTTTGTTACATCGGCAAACGTAATTTTGAAACAGCGCTGGAGCAGTTTGACAATAAGGATAAGATTGATGTTGAGTGGAAGAGTTTTCAGCTTGATCCCTCAATTCCTGAAGTGGCAAATGAGAGTCAGCACGATTATCTTGTGAAGCATAAGGGGATGAGCTCTCAGCAGGTCTCCTCGATGCTGCAGAATATTACGCAGTCGGCTCAGGGTGCGGGACTCGAATATAACATGGATAAGGCGGTGATGGTTAACTCCTTCAAGGCGCACAGGCTGATTCAGCTCGCTAAGACCCGCGGCTTGGGCAACGGTGTTGAGGAGCTGTTGTTCAAGGCTTTCTTTACTGATGGTAAAAATATCGCTGATGATGATACACTTGTCGAGTTGGGCAAGGAGGCCGGACTAAACGAGACGGAGATCAGGAACGCCCTGACTGATGATAAGTATGCCGATTTGGCAAGAAAGGATATCGATGAAGCGCGCGCTATTGGCGTGAACGGTGTGCCGTTCTTCGTGTTCGACAGGAAGTATGCCGTGTCGGGCGCTCAGCCTCCGCAGGCATTTACGCAAGCGCTGGAGAAGTCATATGCCGAGTGGCGAAAGG
Organism: Proteiniphilum sp. UBA4084; assembly: GCA_002383605.1. GTDB lineage: Bacteria > Bacteroidota > Bacteroidia > Bacteroidales > Dysgonomonadaceae > Proteiniphilum. The sequence goes on from DFYK01000041.1 coordinate 26,859, forward strand.
CTAACCCCGAAATAAAGATCGAGGTCACCCGTGGCCAAAGTTGTTCTATTGACGGCGTCTGCGATTAGTAGTGTGGCGTTACTACTTTTTCGGCTCCATTGCTTGCTTTCCATCTGAACGTTTGGTGCGATTAGAACGTTTTGTGAGTATATTGAAATGTTATGAATAAAATAGTCGACAATTGGAATAACAGATATTCAAGTGATGAATATGCTTACGGCGAATTGCCTAATCATTATCTTCAGGAAAATTTGAAAAAGTTGCCTGCGGGAAAAATATTGTTTCCCGGTGAGGGTGAGGGGAGAAACGCTGTGTATGCTGCCCGAATGGGATGGGAGGTATGGGCTTATGATATAAGTCCGGTAGGAAAAATGAAAGCAGAAAAGCTTGCAGCAAAAAATAATGTACAAATTGATTACAGCGTAGGTGAGATACAGCATCTTGATTATCAAAAAGATCAGTTTGATGCTGTGGCATTGATATATTTGCATTTGGCCAAAGATGAAAGAAGTTTATTGTACGATTCAATTTATCATGTATTACGTCCCGGCGGCATTGTGATAGCAGAGCTTTTCAGTAAAAACCATATCGAATATCAAAAGAAAAACAGGAATGTGGGTGGTCCCGGAAACATAGACTTTTTATATTCCATCCCCGACATTCAAAATGACTTTAATAAATATTCAATCCTGGAACTAAAAGAGGTAGAGATTGAGTTGCAGGAAGGTAATTATCATAATGGAACAGCCTCGGTCATTCGTTTCATCGGCAGAAAAGACTTTGTGGTACCGACACCGGGGGTATAGATTTAAAGAACAAATTGATGGACGAAGAAGAAAAAGCAATAAGCGCCCGCCGGTGGCTGGCGGCATATGTGAAGATGCACCATGAGAAGAAGGTGCGCGACCGGCTTGGAGAAATGGACATCGAATGCTTCCTGCCAGTGCAGGAGGAAGTGCGCATGTGGAGCGACCGCAAAAAAAAGGTGGAGCGGGTGCTTATCCCCATGATGATCTTCGTACATGTGAATAGTGATGAACAGCGCAGTGTCATCACCCTCCCGTCGGTGATGCGTTACATGGTGCTCCGTGGCGAGCATGCACCTACCGCCATCCCTGCCACACAGATGGAACAGTTTCGTTTCATGGTCGATTTCTCCGATTCGCCCGTTCGCTTCGATAGTCAGCCGCTGCGCCCGGGTGAAAAAATACGTGTTATCAAGGGATCGCTTGCCGGCCTCGAAGGTGAGCTGATCACCGTGGACGGCAAATCGGGCATCGCCATTCGCATCAATCAGCTTGGCTGTGCCATGGTGGAGATGCAAAGTTCCATGGTAGAGCGTATTGGGTAAAGATAATTTTTTCATTAAATTTGCCGGATGAAGAAAGTGTTCAAATCTACCCAGCTGGAGATTTACAAGCCGGAACTCTCGGAGGTGAAGGTGCCCCTGGCCGGCGGCGTGGCTGCAGGACCCTTCTCTAACGTGGACGACTTCGTGAGCGAGCGCATCGACATCAACAAGCTGCTTATCCGGCATCCTGAAGCAACCTTCTATGCGCGGGTGCGGGGCAGCTCCATGGCAGGCGATTTCAACGATGGCGACCTGCTGGTGGTCGACCGGGCCGAGGAGTGGTCGCACAACCGCATTGCACTCTGTTATATGGACGGTGATTTCACCGTGAAACGAATTGATGTGGAGGACGGCGTATGCACGCTTGTTCCCTCCAATCCTACTTTTCAACCCATCGTGATCACGTCGGAGAATACACTGATCGTATGGGGCATTGTCATCTATTCCATCCGCAAGCACTGATGATCGCACTGGTCGACTGCAACAATTTTTATGCTTCCTGCGAAAGGGTTTTCAATCCCTCGCTCAACAAGCGTCCTGTGGTGGTACTCTCCAACAACGACGGGTGTGTCATCGCGCGCAGCAACGAAGCCAAGAAAGCCGGCATCCAGATGGGTGTGCCCGCTTTTCAGGCGGAAGCATTGTTTAAAAGACATAATGTAGCGGTCTATTCGGCCAACTTCAGCCTGTATGGCGACATGAGCCGCCGGGTGATGAGCATCCTCGCAGGCTATACGCCCCTGCAGGAAGTGTATTCGGTGGATGAGTGTTTTCTCGACCTCTCGGGGATGCAGGATCTGAGGGCGTACGGTCTACGCATGAAGGAGCAGGTGGGCCGATGGACAGGCATACCCATCAGCGTGGGTGTTGCCTCTACCAAGGCGCTGGCCAAGGTGGCCAACCGCATCGCGAAAAAGTATCCCTCTCAAACCGACGGTTGCCACATCATCGACACCGAGGAGAAAAGGCAGAAAGCGCTCCGCTGGCTGCCTGTGGAAGATATCTGGGGAGTAGGGCGTCGCAATGCCGCGAAACTACAGGCGGCAGGAGTAACCAAGGCCCTTGATTTTGCGGATATGCCGGAGTCGTGGGTACGCAAAAATATGACCATTACCGGTGTAAACCTGCAGAAGGAGCTCAACGGGATAGGCTGCATCGACTTTGTAGATTGGGAGAAGAGCAAGAGCTTTTCGGTGACCCGCACCTTCGAGAAAGAATATGAAACGTGGGATGAGATCAAAGAAAGGGTCGTCACGTTCACTGCGATGGCTGCTGTGAAAATACGGAAACAACAGTCGATGTGCAGTCGCCTGTCAGTGTTTGTGCAGACCAATTATTTTAAAGATACAGAAGAAGCCCTCTCGCGCAGCATAGAAGTAAGGCTTCCTTTTCCCACCTCTTCCACGTTGGAAATTGTGGATTTCGCTGTGGCGGGACTGAAAAAGATTTACGAACCCCGCCTCCGTTATAAACGTGCCGGGGTTACCCTGTACAATTTTATCGATGAAGATCAGCATCAGCCATTCCTTTTCGAAGAAATGAATTCCAATCCCCGCCACAAGAAGCTGATGGATACCCTTGACGCCATCAATGCCAATACCTCCTGCTCCGGTGTTCGACTGGCTTCACAGGATGCCCGCAGATTTAAAATGTATCAGCAGCATCTTTCCAGAAAATACACCACCGATATCCGGGAGATATTGGATGTCAAAAATAGCTGAAGTGACATTAACGACCGTTGAACAGACTCATATCACGTCACTCATCGCCAGGTAATTCGCTTGGTCGGCATAAATAAAGAGCAACGAACCTCCTTTGATGGTGTTGATGATGGGTGTTGCCAATTCACGGGGTAGTGCCGGACAACCGAAGCTGCGCCCAAGCCGCCCGCTGGAGCGGATAGCCGCTTCGCTGCAATAATCGGCTCCGTGAATTACAATGGCCCGTAATCTTGCCTGATCATTGATTCCTTCTTCCAGTCCGTCCAGCAACAGAGAGTATCCGTTTCCGCCGAGATAGGTGCCGCTTGTCCGGTAAAATCCGAGTGAGCTCTGGTAAGATCCATTTCGGTTCGAAAATGAAGTGGCGTAGTTTTCCCCGCTGTTTCGGCCGTGCGAGACATAGGATACAAAAAGTACCTCTTTTTTCTCCAAATCCAGTACATACATCCTCTTCTCTGTGGAAGGGAGGCTGAAATCAATCAGCGTCAGTAAGGGATTATTCTGTATGTTTAACTTTTTATAACCGGTATATGCGGCTTGAAAAACATCGAAATGAATCACTCCTTCCAGTTTCATCTGTTCGTAAAGTAACTCGCATCCGGATGAAGAGAAATCGATTTTGGATGCATCTTTCATACTCTCTTTTGTACCAATAGGGAAAGAGAGGGCGGAGAAAACAAAAAATATGATTGATAACAAGATGATACGCATAGGAATATTCAGAAATTGTACGCCCAAATATACAATTTTTTCTGAATATCACTGTTAATCAATTACAATAACCACCGATTGTCGGATTGTCGCCCTGTCGTACACAAATTTAGCGTGCGACGATGCATTCCTTACGCACATGTGAGAGCGGGGGGTGGTACCCAGCGAAGGGCTGTATTCAATGATACTTTTTCTGGGATATTGCACAGGTACCCCATGAATGTAAGCTCCGTTTGTAAATCGTGAGGCATAGGGGGCATAACCTGCAATTTCGCTGGTGCCGTCTTTCACATAGAGCATCTTTTCCTTTTTCTCCTGTATGGCAAAAATCCCGGTGGGTGTCTCCTGGGCATGGGGTGGCTTGTGAACACCCGAGGTTGCCGGGTTCATACTCAATATATGCCAGACCTTCCCATTTTTTTCTAGCACGGCGATGTTCTGGTTGGTAACATCCACCGCCACCACTTTGTCAAATAGTATGCTGTCGCCCCACGAAAGAAGATACCGTTTGGGTAATAAATAGGTTCCTTCCATCGACACCCCCGTCACAGACAGGAAGTCGGTGGTATCGCTTCCATTGATTTTTACCAGCCAGCCGTCACGGCCATACCGCACCAGCGTGGTGTCTCCCTCCGTACCGTAGAGTGGTACCGATTGATAACGTTCTACACCGTGTTGGTCCGAAACACGTTTATAGTCGTTTCTCACAAACCCTTCAATGGTTGGCGCTTCCCCGTTTTTATTTTTGTAATTGCTTAATACACCCCAGGAGCCTCCTTCGGAAACCGCATTCTCCACACGAACTATTTCCTTTTTGATCTTCTCCCATTGAAATTTGCGAACCGTGTCCTGATAAGGATATTCATCCTCCAGTGTATATTGATCATATTGTAAATCTTTTTTCAAAACAATATCGTCCTGGGTCACTGTTTTCTTTTCTTCGGGAATAGGATGAATAATGGTATCTGCAGGGATGGTGTCTATTTCCCTGTTTTTGCCTTCATTCCGGTTGTCGGCATCACATCCTGATTGGGCTAACATGACAATCGAAAAGAAAAGTGCAGAGAGATTTCTTAAGCTCATCGGTTGCAATATTTTAAACTTTGTTCCGGTTTTGTTCTTGTCGGTTGGTTTTGAGGAATAAAACGTGATTCAAGTGAAGAATGTTCAACTGTACATCCACAATCTGAACAACTTTTTATATTTTATTTTGTTGTAATCACCCGGATTTTCATCCGATTAAAATTATTCATTTTCAAAGGTATCGTACGGAACTCGCTTTAATCATGTTCTTGATTGAAAATGGTTATCTTATTCGTTTCATTTTAAAAATTATCGCAATGACAGAAAGAATTAACATACACGACCTTGAACCGGAATCGTACAAGGCTATGATGGGACTCGAAAAATATTTGAATCAGACCGGTTTGAGCAAAAGTCTGAAGGAGTTGATCAAAATCAGGGCTTCCCAAATCAGCAGGCAAAAAAGTTTTTTACCGATCATGAAATTGCACAAATCATTGTGGCCATTGGTGTAATTAATGTATGGAACAGGTTTGCAGTTTCCACACACATGGTTTTTGAGCGGCTGTAGTAGTCTGATTATTCCCACATCCGAAAACAATTTTTTTGTCGAATTGTTATATACGCAGCGAATAATCACAGCTGAATTTAAAATTCGTTCAAATAAACAGATAAATGATTCAAAACGATTTACCTGCCATTTTCCGTGACTATAATCCATTAGAAGATAAAATGCTCTCCCTCATTGACAACGATGGACATGTGATGAACCAGAAGTATATGCCCTTGTTGGATGATGATACCATTATAAATGCCTATAAACAGATGTATTATGAGCGGATGGCCGATGAAATGGCCATATCCTATCAACGCCAGGGACGTATGTATACGTATACGCCCAATCTGGGGCAGGAAGCCATTCATATTGCTGCCGGCATGCACATCAGGGAGGAGGACTGGCTGGTGCCGGCCTTTCGTGAGATGGGTACCCTGCTGGCGAAAGGGGCGACCATGAAAGAGATGTTTCTCTTTTATCTGGGAAACGAGCGCGGGGGCAGTTTTCAAAATGCCAACCATACGTTGCCGATTGCCATTTCTATCGGTACCCAATTACATCATGCTACCGGTATTGGATATTCCGTAAAATACCGGAAAAAGAATGAAGCTGTCTTCACCTTTATCGGCGACGGGGGTACGTCGGAAGGCGACTTCAGCGAAGCGTTGAATTTTGCAGGCGTGTGGCAGGTGCCTGTCGTTTTTACCATTCAGAATAACCAGTACGCCATCTCGGTACCGGTAAAGTCACAGACCAAATCGGTCAATCTCGCCGTGAAGTCGGTCGCCTTTGGCATACCGGGTATCAAAGTAGACGGGAACGATTTCTTTGCCATGTATCAGGCCTATCAGACCGCTGCGACGTATGCCCTGGCCGGCAGAGGGCCGGTGTTGATTGAAGCATTTACCTATCGGCTGGGAGCACACACGACTTCCGACGATCCGACCAAATACCGCAAAAAGGAGGAAGAGACGGAGTGGGGACTGACCGATCCGTTGATGAGGCTGAGACGATATATGGAGAAAAAAGGAATCTGGAACATTGATATAGAAAAGCTGACAGAAGAATACAAACAACAAATCAACGCGCAGTTCCTCGATGCGGAACAAAATAAGAGTTATCCGTATAGCGAGGTGTTCGCGAATATGTACTCCGAAATGCCGGATGATTTAAAGAGACAGATGTCGGAATACGAACAATACATAAGCTGGAAGGAGAACAGGAGATGAGTGTGATGACCATGGTGAAAGCGATAAATAACGCACTGGATATCAAATTGAAAGAAGATGAAGGTGTTGTCATTTACGGCGAAGATGTGGGTGTGGAAGGAGGTGTTTTTCGTGTGACCGAGGGATTGCAGAAGAAATACGGTGTGGAGCGGGTCTTTGACTCGCCTCTGGCAGAGTCAGGCATTGTGGGTACTGCGCTCGGAATGGCCATATCGGGACTCAGGCCGATCGTGGAACTACAGTTTGAAGGGTTCACCTATCCTGCTTTTAACCAGATCGCTTCAAACGTGTCGCGGATGCAAAACCGATCCCGTAGAAAATACAACGTACCCATGGTGATCCGCTTCCCTTACGGTGGGGGAATTAATGCGCTGGAACATCATTCCGACAGTCCAGAGGCACTTTATGCCCATATCCCCGGGCTCAAAGTGGTGGTGCCCTCAACACCCTATGATGCAAAAGGGTTGCTGATATCGGCCATTGAGAGCAACGATCCGGTGGTCTTCATGGAACCCAAACGGATTTACCGGGCCATTAAACAGGAGGTGCCGGACGAAAAGTACAGCCTGCCGCTTGGGAAGGCCAAGGTAATTCACGATGGTTCCGACGTGACCGTCGTCGCCTTTGGTGCGTTGATCCGGGAATGTCAGAAAGCCATTGCCTTGGCCGAGGAGGCGGGCATCTCGGTAGAACTGATTGATTTGCGTACCATCTATCCCATCGACAGGGAGACGATTCGCAATTCGGTACGGAAAACAGGCCGGATGGTCGTGGTCGCCGAGTCACATGAATCGTTCAGCGTGGGGTCGGAACTGATCGCCATCGCCAACGAAGAAGCATTCCTCTACCTGGAGGCTCCCCCCCGCAGGGTGATGGGTTTCGATACCATCGTTCCGCTGGCTCAGGGTGAGAAGTATTTTATCATTCCACCGGAGCGAATTTTTTACGAAATAGAGAAAACATTCAATTTTTAATCCGGCTATTGCAGGTTTCAACATCATATTACAAAAAAGAATTTCTGATGAGGTATACATTTAATTTCCCCGATTTAGGTGAAGGACTCGAAGAAGGAACCATCCTGGAATGGTACGTCGCCGAAGGACAACAGGTAAAGGAAGGTGATCCGCTTGTACAGATGGAGACCGACAAGGTGGTGGCCGACATCCCATCGCCCCGGCAGGGTGTGATTGCACTGCTGCATGGCAGCGTGGGTGATGTGATAAAAGTGGGTTCACCGCTTGTGGAGATTGAGACCGAAGCTGCCGGTGGCGTACAGGAAAGTCATCAGCCGGAAGAGAAGAAAGATAATGTGATCACCGAACCTGTTTCCGAGCCGGAAGAAGACGCCGGTGCGGTGGTGGGAACCATGGAGGTGGCCGAGAAAGATGCCATCTTGCCCGAAAGCATTGAAGGTACAAAAGAGGGTGATGCTTCGTTGAATGTGCCGTCACGCAAGGCACTGGCCACACCGGTTGCCAGGGCCATGGCCAAAGAAATGGGAATTGACATCAACAACGTGTCGGGTAGCGGCCCCTCGGGAAGAGTGAAAAGCGAAGATATTCTGAATTTCAAAACCGGAATACAGGGAGCTGCCCCCACCCAGCCAGGCAAAGCAACAGCTGCGGAAGATGTGACCTATCTTCCTTTGACCCAGATCCGAAAGACTATAGCCAGAAACATGCTTCATGCCAAACACAATGCCGCCCACATGTCGGTTTTTGAAGAAGTGGAGATATCAGGATTAATGGCTGTGAGAGACCGATATAAACAAAAGTTTGCAGATAAGGGAGTGAAACTGACCTATCTGGCCTTTATCGTGAAGGCCGTGGCGATGGCACTGAAGAAACACCCGCAGCTCAATTCACAGATCGATACCGAAAATAACCGGATGATTGTCTGTAACCGATACCACATCGGCATTGCAGTGGATGCTCCCGACGGGCTTGTGGTACCGGTCATTCGGGATGCCGACCGGCTGTCGATCTTCCGGATAGCGCAGCTGATCAGCGAGCTGGCTGACAAAGCCAGGAAGCGAAAGCTGACACTCGACGAGATGAAAGAGGGTACTTTCTCCATTACCAGCTTTGGCTCCATTGGTGGTATTTTTGCCACACCCGTACTCAACTACCCCCAGGCAGGTATATTGGGGATCGGAAGAATATTGCAGACACCCATTGTAAAAGACGATGAAATTGTGATCGGTCATATCATGCCGCTTTCACTCTCCGTGGATCACCGCATCGTGGACGGCGGTGAAACAACCCGTTTTATTTATCATGTAATGGAATATCTGACCGACCCCATCTCATTTTTAATGGAAGAATAGTTTTTTTAAGGGAATACAAATGTCATGAACTAAAAAAAATGTAAATTTGTCGAAAGACAGTTATTCAATTTTTTTATTTTTTTTTTCATGAAACAAGTATACCTTATAATTTTTGTCCTTTTTTTTCTGTGTAACTTTACCCAGATATCTTGTCAGACTTCCCCCGATAAAGGAGACTTTACGGACGAAACCCAGTCAACATCCAAAAAAGGGACACCCTCTCAGGATGATATTCAAAAATTTATTGCAAACGGGTGGGTCCGTTACAGCGATTTTGGAGCCAAAGGCGACGGGAAGACCGATGACATGGCGGCGATTGTGGCAACTCATGCATTCGCGAATCAGCACAACCTGACCGTAAAAGGCGACGACAAGGCTACGTACTATATCGGTGCGAAAAAACTGGCGGCTGACGTCCGGACAAACACTGATTTTGGTACTGCTGCATTCATCATCGACGATACCCAAGTGGAAGACCGAAATGCGCATATTTTTTCGGTCAACTCGGACAAACAGTCATTTAAACCCACCAATGTTACTTCATTGAAAAGGAACCAACAAAAGTTGGATATTTCACTGCCAGGTTCTTGCCTCGTNNGATAAAAACGGTGTAGTGGATGCAAATACACCCATCATCTGGGATTTTGATCAGGTCACAGAGATCGTTGTGCTTCCGATTGATGAAACGGAACTGACCATTACCGGCGGAAAATTTACAACCATCGCAAACAGGGAGAGTTCAAAATACAGCTACTATGCCCGGGGCATCGCAATCAAACGGTCCAATGTGGTAGTGGACGGACTGGAACACCGCATCACTGGCGAAGGGGAAAATGGCGCACCGTATGGCGGTTTCATCAGTATCACCAATTGTGCCTATATCACGGTGAGAAACACCATCCTGACCGGTCATAAAGTATATCAGACCATCGGGTCGGCAGGTACTCCGGTCTCCATGGGTACCTACGATATAAATATCAACCGGGCATTGAACATCACCTTCGAGAACTGCAGCCAGACGAATGACATCAACAATTCTGCATACTGGGGAATCATGGGCTCCAATTACTGTAAAAATCTGGTATATGATGGTTGTACCTTCTCCCGGTTCGATGCCCACATGGGTGTGGCCAATGCCACCATTCGAAATTCAACGCTGGGGCACCAGGGTATAAATGCCATTGGCAGCGGAACGTTTGTCGTGGAGAATTCCACCATTCGGGGCACAAGCCTCATCAACCTGCGCTCCGATTACGGCAGTACTTGGGAAGGTGAATTCATCATCCGCAATTGCATATTTGTACCCCGCAGCGTGAAATCGGGCAGCGCGAACCTGATTGGCGGTTCCAATGCCGGTCAGCATGATTTCGGCTACACCTGCTACATGCCGGAAAAAATTACCATAGAAAATCTTCAGATAAAAGATTCCGACCATCCGGAGAACTACAATGGCCCTGCCATTTTTGCAAATTTCAATAAGCAAATGGTCGATGAGACGTATGTGGAAAAGTATCCCTATATCATCACGAAGGAGGTGATCCTTAAAAATGTGACTGCTGAAAGCGGCAAACTTTTAAGAGTAAGTGACAATAGTTATATGTTCAGAAATGTAACTGTAAATCGATAACCTCTGTTATTGATTTTATTGCGGATGTTTTATTCCAATTTTAACGTCATTGAGTTGAGTGCGACCACAATGGTGCTAATGGACATCAGCACTGCTCCCACAGCGGGGCTTAATACAACTCCCACGGGAGCCAGTACACCTGCAGCGAGTGGGATGGCAATGATGTTATAGCCAACTCCCCACCATAAGTTCTGAACCATCTTGCGGGTGGTGTTCTTAGCCAGTGAGAAAAAATGCAGCATGTCGGATGGGTTGCTCTTGACCAACACCACATCGGCGGAATCGATGGCCACATCGGTTCCTGCCCCAATGGCAACACCTATCTCTGCTCTTGCCAATGCCGGTGCATCGTTTACTCCGTCGCCCACCATCATGACCGGTTTTCCGTTGTTTTGCCAGGATTGAATGAGTTTTTCCTTGTCCTGCGGCAAAAGTCCCGCGTGCACTTCGGTGATGCCCACCTGTGCGGCCACGCTTTTGGCATATCCTTCATTGTCGCCCGTGAGCATCACGGGAGTAATATGCATCCGTTTCAAACCATCTACGGTGGTTTTGGCTTCTTCCTTTATTTCATCGCCTTGCGCCACGATGCCGTCCACTTCATTGTCCACAATCAGATAACTTACGGAGTTTCCTTTTTGGGCTAATTCCTGATATCGATTTTTGTCGTAGGACAGATTTTTCTGATCGAGATAGGCCGGCTTCACAACCAATAACTGTTTGCCTTCAACAGTTCCGCTGAGGCCGGTACCACTGATGACTGTTACATTTTCGGGACCGGGAAAGCGAATCTTCCGTTTTTCTGCCTCTTCCAGAATACCGATAGCCAGGGGATGATTGGAGTGGCTTTCCAGCGATGCCATCAGGCGCAGTACTTCGTCGTTGCTCCACTTTTCAGATAGTGATTCAACAATGGAAACCCTGAAATCTCCTTCAGTGAGTGTGCCGGTTTTATCCATCGTGACTACCGCAATCTTTTTAGATTTTTCCAGCGCAACCCTGTTTCGGATGAGCAGTCCGTTGCTCGCACCCAGAGATGTGGAGCGGGCCACTACCAGCGGTATGGCAAGGCCGAGTGCATGGGGGCAGGCGATGATCAGTACGGTTACCAGCCGCTCAAGTGCAATATCTACATTTTTCGTGATCAGCAACCAAACGACAAAAGCAATGATTCCTACTGTAACGGCCACGTAGAACAGTGCTCTGGCCACTTTATCGGATATCGTCTCGGAATGCGATTTCTCCTGCTGTGCTTCGCTGACAAGCTTCATCACCTGCGCAAGAAACCCTGATTCACCCGTACCGGTCACTTCGATTTTCACTGTACCGTTTCCGTTCACGGCACCGCCAATCACCTTGTCTCCCATGGCCTTGTTTACCGCTTTGGCTTCTCCGGTCACCATCGATTCGTTGACTGTGGTGTTTCCTTCCACAATTTTACCATCTGTAGGGATTTTTTCTCCGGCATTGACGATTAACAGTTGTCCGATCTGGATTTGTTCGAGGTCCACATCGGTGATATTTCCGTGCTCATCCACCAGATGAGCGCTTCCTGGAAGCAGTTCCGCCATCTTTTTCAAAGCGTTACCGGCATTGCCCACTGCCCTCATCTCAATCCAGTGTCCCAGCAACATGATGACAATCAGGGTAGCTAACTCCCAGAAAAAGTCCATGCGGTGTCCGGCAGCAGGGAAAAAGTGATTCGAAATAAAAGCATAGAAACTATAAATATATGCCACTGTAATACCCATCGATATCAGGGTCATCATGGCCGGGTTTTTCTCCTTCAGTTCCATTTTGGCTCCCTTCAGAAAAGGGATGCCGCCATAAAAGAACAGAAAGGAGGACAGTACCAGCACAACCCAGTCTGATCCCGGAAATGAAAACTGAAATGCGAGTCTCTCCCCCATAAATGTGGACAGCAAAATGATCGGGATGGTAATAATGAGGGATATCCAGAATTTCTGTTTCAGATTTCCCATGTGTGCCATGTGCCCCAAATGCCCGCCCTTGTGATCGTGACCTTCATGGGCCTCGTGCCCCTCGTGGGCTGTGTGATTTGTGTGGTCCATCTCAGTTTATTTTATTTTAATCAGGGGGAAATACCTTCACGGGATATTTCCCCCTTCACAAAAAAACTGTCGTATTAATTAATTCCTGTATTTGCAACAGTCGGGCAAGGCATCGTACGTGGCCTGGTCGGCTTTGAACTTATCGGTATCGTGACCGGCTTTGGCTAAGGCCTTTGCAATGTCATCGGACGATGTTTTATCGGGGTCGTAATTCAAATGCAATACTTGTTTCTCCATCTCCCAGCTTGCAAATGAAACGCCTTCCACTCCCTTCGCCGCTTTTTCAATGCGCTCTTTGCACATATCACATTTTCCTTTCACATTGAGCATGGCGTGTTCTTCGTGGGCACCGGCGGCTGCCATGTGATCCGCTTCACTGTGAGCGGCACCCGTTTCCATGTGTCCCATTTCACCATGTTGAGTCCCCGGTTCCATCTGTTCCATTTCACTATTTGTTGCTGAATTGTTCTTGTTGGATGAGCCTGAATTACAGGCAATGAACAAGAATGTACTCAGCGCGAATGTTGCTAAAATTGTTGTTTTCATCTTTGTTTTCGTTTAAAATTTGAATGTACTGATTATTTAATCTCTGTATTTGCAGCAGGAAGGCAATGCTCCCCGTGTCGCCTTGTCTGCCTTGTATTTATCGGTATCATGTCCCGCTTTGGCAATGGCTTTGGCAACAGCATCGACCGATGTTTTCGCAGGGTTAAAACCGAGATGCAACTGTTTTGTCTTGATATCCCAGCTTGCAGAAGTGACGCCACTGACTGATTTTGCTGCCTTCTCAATGCGATCCTTACACATCTCACACAAAC
>DFYK01000065.1 GCA_002383605.1 Proteiniphilum sp. UBA4084
AGCATCGGATACCGGTGTTTCACCTGGGTGAAGTTCTTGTTGATGTCACTTCCTACACGCATGGTGGGTGAGTTGGGATCGTACCACCCGGGATACTGTGCCTCAAGTTCTGTCAGCTGCTGCATCATCCTGTCATACTCCCTGTCTGAGATGATCGGATTGGACAACACGTAGTAATTATAATTGTGCTCGTGAAGCTGCTGACGAAGGGATTCTATTTTTTGTCGGATCGGATCCATATATTTTTTTACTGAAAGATTTTCATCCAGGGATAACGGGCAGTCCGCCTCTCCGGCCTGGAAAAGTTGTCGATGGAGGCCGACACGGAGAGTGTCTGCTGAAATAGCATATTCCCTTCCGTGAAGTGCAGGTTGCAATTCAGCCTGGCCGAAACCCGCTCCGTTTCGATCAGACCTACATACCATTTGCTTTGCAGGTAGGCGGAGCCCCTCAGAAAGGGATTGCCCCAGTACAACTCCGAACCATATTGCGAATATAAACGCATGCGCGCATCACCCACATAGAAGGTATTCTCTGTTCCAAATCCCCAAAATGAAGCATCGGCCCGGGCAGTAAATCCCACCGGACTGTAGCTCAAATCTGCTTTACGATCACGTTCAAGCCCGGCAAGCAGACCGACTGAAAACAAACCGTTGAAGCTGTTTTCCGATTCGTATTCGATACCTGCAGACGTCATCAGCTGCATGTGTTCGCTAACCCCGTAGGCAGGATTGCCTGGGTGCGTACCGGCATAATGAAAGAGATAGGACTGAAAATCACCAAAGAAAATGCCCTTTGAAACCTTACCCGACAGCCCCAGAAAGAAGTTTTCCCTCGCTTCGGGAGTCGCGTAGCCTGTCCAGTCCATCCAGGCATTGAAGAAATTACGCTCCTTGCCTATCTGCCAGAAGAAACCCTGCATGAGGGGCATGAAGTTGTTCACCGAGTCACTGAAGAAGAAGTCGGAATAGTTCGGCAAAGCCTCGATGCTCGAAAAGGATCCTGCGCGAAACAGCACTTTTGGGGTTTCATATTGGTAATAGAGTACCAGCTCTGCTTTATCGGCCACCTCATCCGTACCCGGAATCTTAAGCAGGTTCACCCCGCCCAAGAGGGCGTGGGCCGAATCCCAGGATATGCCCGCCAGCGGCTGCAGCCAGATGCCGTTCATTGTCTGGGGATCAATGTAAGATGATTTTTCATACTCCTGGTTATCGAAAAAATACTCAAATCCCAGTCTCCATCGATATTCCTGTGCCTGAAGGGAAAGGAGTGAACCGATGGCAGCAAACAGATAAAAAATTTTGCTCCGCATACCCGGCATTATTTAAGGGGTTAAAGATACAAGAAAATCCTAAATCTTTCGGTCTTTCCATCTTCCACCGCGCAAATAAAAATAGGAAAGGATTGTCAAAAACAACCAGTAAACATGTTCCGTAGTCCATGCTGCCGCCACCGATGCCCGCAGGTGAATGATGATAAACCACATGTAAGAAACATAAAACAGCAGTGTAAAGATCTCGAACCGAAGTGCGGTGCGCGTATTACCCGTACCCGAAACTGCACTGAATAGTACTGTTCCCACACTATAAAGCGGCAGGGAAGAGATCAATACGTACAAAGGAAGCACGGTATCCTGTATCAGCGAAGGATCATCGGTGTAGATATGGATCATGGCACGGGGAAAAACAGAGACAATGAGAATAACGACAGCCATCACCCCGAGGCTGATCAGTGAAAGCCGTCGGATAAGGGCCATGACCTGGCCGCTTTTACCCGCACCCATGGTGTTACTTACCATGGTGCCGGTGGTGGAACCAATGGCATGCGAGGGAATGGTGAAGATGGTATAAAAGCTGCGTACAATGTTGGTGACCGCCAGAGAACGTTCGCCCATGTAGTTTTCGATGAATAGGAAGAAAAGCATCCAGGTGCCGATGGAGAACAGATACTGCACCATCATGAAGAGGGAGATATCGAGCACTCTTTTGATGACGTGCCACTGGAAACGAATTTTCGTGAAGCCATACTTCTCAGTGTCGACCTGTTTCCGGGTATAAAAGAAAAAGAAGAGCGTGGATGCGAACTCGGCAATAACCGAGGCAATGGCAGCACCGCCTATGCCCATCTCCGGCATGCCCAGGTTTCCGAATATAAGCCCGTAATCGAACACCAAGTTCACCAGCGCCATTACTATTGCGTTGATGGTAAGCACTTTCGTTCGCGCAATACCGATGTAAAATGCCCGAAACATTACATTGATAAAAGCGAAGACAAGGCCAAACACCCGCCACTCCAGATACTCAGTCACGGCACCCGCCACATCGGCAGACTCAAACAGGGCGGGCAACCAGGCTTCTGCGCCGTAACGCAACAGCGGGATGAGCAGCATCGCCGGGATAAACAAAAAGAGGGAGCCCTGTATCACGATGTCTCCTATCTGGCTGTAGTTACCCTCTCCGTTTCGTCGCCCGATCAGTATCTGGCTACCCATGCTAAAGCCAAAACCCAGTGTGTACAACGCAATGTAAATAATACCGGCCAGTGCCGACGCACCCAACTCCACTTCTCCCACACGGCCGAGAAAAGCGGCATCGATCACCTGTATCAAGTTTTGCGCCAGCAGGCTCAACAAGATGGGCGTACTTATTTTTACAATGTGCCGGTTTGAATACACATCTTTGTACAATAAACCGCCTATGCAGAAACAACCGGCGGTTTATATGTTTAAATATTTTGGGTTTTATCTGATGCGATTGGTCTTTTCTTCCAGGTTGACAACCGTGGGTTGAAACACCTTGGCCTCTTCAAGCGGCATCACCGCATAACTCATGATGATGATGATGTCTCCCTTCTGTACCTTTCGTGCAGCGGCACCATTCAGGCAAATGATACCGGAACCGCGCTCACCCCGGATGATGTAAGTCTCAAAACGTTCGCCGTTGTTGTTGTTTACCACCGCCACCTTTTCGTGTACGAACATGTTCGCGGCCTCAATCAGATCTTCGTCGATGGTGATGCTCCCCTCGTAATTCAGGTCGGCATCGGTCACCGTGGCTCTGTGTATTTTCGATTTTAATGTTTCTACCCACATAAATTATTTGTATCTGATGTTATCTATCAATCGTACGTTGCCACAAAAAACAGCAATACATCCCACCACGGTTTCCGAATCGTCCCAGGAAGCGACAAGCTGCAGCGTGTCACCATCAACGATTTCAAAATACTCAACCTGCAACACCGGCACTCCGTTAATCTGATCAATCACCCAATCGGTCAATTTATCGGGCGTGGTTGTCCCCGCCATCTCCCTACTTTCGCGCAGGGTCCTGTAAATATTTGCAGCATCGGTTCTTTCCTGTTCCGAGAGAAGGGTGTTGCGGCTGCTCAAGGCCAGTCCACCGGGCCCCCTGACGATGGGGACACCCACAATTTGCACCGGCATCCGTAGCTGCGCCACCATGGCACGCACGATAGCCAGTTGCTGAAAATCTTTCTCGCCAAAATAGGCTTTATCGGGCTCCGTATAGGCAAATAATTTGCTTACAACCTGCGCCACACCGTTGAAATGGCCGGGCCGGAAACGACCTTCCATCACCTTATCGAGCAACCCAAAGTCGAAAATACGGGTGTCGGGCTCCGGATACATTTCCTCTACAGAAGGGGCGAACAGCACGCCGGCACCCATTTGCTCCAGCAACACGCAATCGTCCTCCCATGTGCGCGGATATCGACGCAGATCCTCCTTGTTGTTGAATTGGGTAGGATTCACGAAGAGGCTGACCACACACACATCGTTTTCAGCGTAGCACAACCTGACTAATTCGGCATGTCCTGCATGCAGCGCACCCATCGTGGGTACAAAACCAATCGTTTTGCCTGCCCTGCGCAATGTACGTAACGACTCCTTCAGGTGGGATATCGTATGAATGATTTCCATCTGTCTGTTTTAAACTGCAAAGCAACAAAATATTTGCCACATAGAGAAACCATTTTGCATTATTTCACGGAAATAACGACTGACAAACGGGTTCTTCCCACTGTTTATCAATACTTTATAAAATTTATCCGAATTTATTTTGTAATTATCCGGATTTTTTTTATTATCTTTGTACTCAAATTAAGATAATTAGCTTCATGTCTCAGAAAAAAATTTTGTACATCTCCCAGGAGATCTATCCTTATCTCGATGAAACTCCCATTTCGAATACTTCACGCTATCTTCCGCAGGCTATCCAGGAAAAAGGGAAGGAAATTCGTGCTTTCATGCCCAAATACGGAAACATCAATGAACGCCGTAACCAGCTCCATGAGGTAATTCGTCTCTCGGGAATGAATCTGATCATCGATGACTCCGATCATTCGCTGATCATCAAAGTGGCTTCCATTCAGGCGGCAAGAATGCAGGTTTATTTCATCGACAACGAAGACTTCTTTCAAAACCGCGAAACGCTGGTCGACAAAAACGGCGAGGAATATGACGACAACGACGAGCGGAGCATCTTCTTTGTGCGCGGCGTGATGGAAACCATCAAGAAGCTGCGCTGGGTACCCGACATCATTCACTGTCACGGATGGTTCACAGCGCTGGCGCCGCTTTTCATCAAGAGAGGATATGCCGATGACCCCTGTTTCAAAAATGCCAAAGTAGTTTATTCGCTTTTTGACGAGACCTTTCAAAAACCCTTCAACCAGGATACGGCCGAGAAGCTTCGTTTCGAAGGTATCGGCGATCCGGAAGTAGAAAAGGTGAAAAGCAGGGGCATCATGGATTATGTGAACCTGATGAAGCTGGCTGCAGATTATTCCGACGGTATCATTCAGGCCGACAAAAATGTACATCCCGATGTGGTGAAGTATGTCAAACAAGAGAAAATACCGTTTCTCTCCTATGAGGCCGACTTTGAGAAAAGTGCAGATGCCATTGATGCCTTTTACGAAAAAATAGACGCGTAAAGACACGAACGATTCGTTTTTTTATTGTAGCTAAACCCAAATATCATTAAAAAAGAGAAGAAAGCAACTCAACATCTTTCATTTGAATGTTTTTTTTTGGATATTTGCGGCTCAAAATCAAACTTCTTGCAACGAATGAAGCGCAATTCCTTAATAAAAGGGCTATTCCTGATCTTTGCGGTGATTTTCACCCTCTCTTGTAACGATACGTTGGATCAGGTAGGGTTCACCATACAGCCCGGCAAGGACCGGCTGGAGCCGGGAGTCGACACGCTCGACATACTGGCACGTACCGTACAGGTAGACTCCGTTTACAGCAGAACAAAATACCCGGTTTTGGGCGAATATGCCGATCCCGTGTTCGGAACCGTTCGGTCTTCATACATCGGTGAGTTTTATTTTCCCGAAGGCGCCGGGTTTAAAGAGGGTGCCAATATCGACTCGGTGCGGGTGATGGTTTCCTACACCACCATGGTGGGCGACTCACTGGCACCCATGGAGTTGTCGGTATACGAAGTCAACAAATCACTCAAAGGGGTGAACAAATACACCCACATCAACCCGACGGACTATGCCAACCTGTCGGCTCCACTCGGCAAACAGGTATTCTCGGGTAAAAATTCCACTTACAGAACCGGATCTTATACGGCATCGGATTACTCCACTGTCAACTACAAGATCTATGACATCATCGTGAAACTGCCCAACACATTGGGTGAAAGCTTTCTGAACGAATATAACAAGCCGGGACACGGAAAGATGGTGAATGCCGATACCTTCCGGGAGTTTTTCAAGGGTTTGTATTTTACCACAACCTTCGGTAAAAGTACCATCGTAAAAGTGGATGTCACTTCGCTCTATGTTCATTATCATTATCTCGATAAAAAAGGATCTTCCACCAATCAGGACACCATCCGGAGTACTGCTTTGAGCCTGAGTATCACCCCGGAAGTGACCCAACTCAATTACATCCAGAACAACAACAGCCAGTTATTGGGTGAAAATGATACGCACACGTACGTAAAAAGTCCGGCTGGGGTAAATACAGAGATTACTTTTCCCTTATCCGAATTAAACAACAAGATCAAATCACAGGCGTTGAATCTGGCTAATTTCACCGTATATGCGGTGCCGGATGCATCTGAGAACCCCATGGTGAAAATCAGTCCGCCCGATTACCTGCTGCTAATCAACAAAGATTCATTGAACGGTTTCTTTGAACAACGTAAACTCATCGACAACGTGACCAGCTTTATCTCGTCGAAATTCGACCCAACCACCTATTCCTACAGATTCAGTAACATCTCTACGATGATCAACCATTACAATCAGGAACATGATGGAGCTGCTTTTGATCTGGTCTACTATCTGATCCCTGTGGATGCAACATTCACCAGCACGCAACAGAGCTACTATTCGCAGGCAATCAGCGTACTCACAGCACTTCACAACCAGATGTGGCCGACAGCCGTGATGCTGGATAAACGTCGCGGGAATCTAAAGTTGGAACTGATATTCAGTAATTTTTAGACGGAAAAATCAAGTTTATTTTTACATGCATCTGGTTTGCTCTCTTTCCATTTGGCTTTCTTCTTTCATATTCACCACAGTAGCATCTGCATCATTGTTGAAAGTTGAAATGACCGGTGGCCTGTTTATTGTTCTTGTTATCTTACTATTAACACTGATACCCAAGGGAGTATTGATTTTTTACGCCTCCCGAAAATCGAAGGAGAGATATCAGGCAGATAACAAAGAAACCATCACAGAGTATGCTGAACCCAAGATCGACCACTACTTTGAAGAGATTCGCGAACTCGCCATACACAACGACCCCCTGTTTTTGAAGCGATTTACAGAAGTATATTCCGATTTTATCCGACGGATACTGCAAAAACATCCCGGATTGTTGAAATCTGAATTGTCACTTTGTGCGATGATCTTTCTAAACTTCTCTTCAAAAGAAATTGCCGAATATACCTTTATTCAACACCGCTCGGTACAGACCAATAAAAGCCGACTCCGAAAAAAATTGCAACTTAAACCCTCTACAGATCTCTATAAGTATATCAGATCATTTGTTTGATACATACTGAAATCCGATACCAGACATACCAAAAGGCAACCATTGCATTAAAATCCAGTACTACATTTATATCTAACTTAAAACGTGAGAATTAAAAGCTATGCGTTGAATATTTGTAGTACTACATTCATACCAATCCTACCGGATTTGTAGTATGTATTGCAGCATGCTATCGTATCTGTGTTGTAGGTAATCAAGCACACATTTTATCCGAATACCCGACCTTTGCACTGCTTTTTTGCAATTTTTATTTTCTGACACATTGTATCATTAATATGACAGAATCTTCATTTTTTCTTGTCATTCTACTGGCAGGAATAACCCTTGTTGCGATGGGACTGGGGGTCGCATTGCTGATTTCTCCCAAATCAGTCAACTTTCAGAAAGGAGAACCCTACGAGTGCGGACTTCCCACACACGGTACATCGTGGATGCAGTTCAGAGTGGGTTATTATTTGTACGCCATCCTGTTTCTGATGTTCGATGTAGAGATCCTCTTTTTATTTCCCTGGGCAACCGTCGTCCGCAGTCTGGGAATGACAGGACTGGCAAGTATCCTCATGTTTATCGTAATCCTTAGCCTGGGCCTCGCCTATGCATGGAAGAAAGGAGTATTGGAATGGAAGTCAACGACGTCAAAATAAAAGCATTTCCAGCCGAAGAGTTCAAGGACAACGACACCCTGCAGCTCTATATCGATGAATTAAAAAAAGCGGGAGGCAGCGTGATCGTCGGCAAGCTCGATCAGCTGATCGACTGGGGACGAGCCAACTCGCTCTGGCCCATTGCCTTTGCCACAAGCTGTTGTGGAATTGAGTTCATGGCGGCAGCGTCGGCACATTACGACCTTTCCCGTTTCGGGATGGAGGTCACCCGCAATAGTCCCCGTCAGGCCGATGTGATGGTCGTCGCGGGTACCATTGTCAACAAGATGGCGCCCCTGCTCCGCAGGGTATATGACCAGATGGCAGAGCCAAAATATGTGGTGGCCATGGGAGCCTGCTCCATTTCGGGAGGCCCTTTTCTAAATTCATACAATGTGGTACAGGGTGTGGACCGGATCTTACCGGTAGATGTGTACATCCCCGGATGCCCGCCTCGTCCCGAATCATTGTTCTACGGGCTGCTGCAACTACAAAGGAAGGTAAAGGTAGAGCGGTTTTTTGGCAACAAAAGAATCAAAAGAAACTATCGCCCCGAAACGCTGACCAATCCTGAAACGGGAGAAACCATTGATCCGCAGATTGATTTTGACAATGAATAATCGTGACGCATACGACACCGCAATGAACGAAATCACACAAGTCA
Source organism: Proteiniphilum sp. UBA4084 (assembly GCA_002383605.1). Lineage (GTDB taxonomy): Bacteria > Bacteroidota > Bacteroidia > Bacteroidales > Dysgonomonadaceae > Proteiniphilum. The sequence continues at coordinate 8,351 of DFYK01000065.1, forward strand.
TACAACAAATCGCCCCCGATGCGCAGATAGAAACAAAGCAAAGGCTCACCGTCACCGTGAGGCCGGATCAGCTGCATCCCGTGATTGAGGCACTCTACAGAAATGAAACACTTCGTTTCGACTATCTGATCAGTCTTACCGGAATGGACTGGGGTGACCGGCTGGGCGCAATCTATCAGCTCTCCTCATCGGTCGACCTTACGCAGGAGGTGATTGTCATTACCGCCATGGCCGACCGCGACAATCCGCTCCTTTATTCGGTCACCGACCTTTACGGGACAGCTCATCTGAACGAACGGGAAATATACGCCCTGTTCGGCATTCGTTTTATCAACAATCCCGACATGCGTCGTTTCCTGTTGAACGATCATTGGAGGGGTTTCCCCTTCCGTAAAGACTACATTCACGATCCCAAGCTGAATCCGGAGACCGTGGTCAGCAGCGAGATCATCGACATGGCACCCCGCATCATGGAAAGAGAAGATGGGGCGTTGGTCGAAGAGACTGTGGCTGTCTTCGGAGAGGAGGACTACATCGTGAACATCGGCCCCCAGCATCCCTCCACACACGGTGTAATGCATTTCAGGACATCGCTCGACGGAGAGATCGTAAAAAAAATAGATGTACACAGCGGGTATATCCACCGCGGCATAGAGAAGTTATGTGAAAGCATGACCTACCCCCAGATGCTGCACCTGACGGACCGGCTCGACTACCTCTCGGCCAACATCAATCGCCATGCCCTCTGCATGTGCATTGAAAAAGCAGCAGAAATTGAGGTGCCCGAACGGGCACAGTACATCCGCACTATCATGGATGAGCTGCAGCGCATCAGTTCCCACCTCCTTGCCTGGGCCACACACTGTAACGACCTGGGTGCTACCACTGCGTTCATTTATGGTATGCGCGAAAGGGAACATATCCTCGATATTTTTGACAAAACCTGCGGTGGCCGGCTCATCGTCAACCAGAATGTGGTGGGCGGGGTCATGTTCGACATCTATCCCGACTTTCAGAAAGATGTAAAAGCATTCATCCCTTATATGCGCGGAAGACTGAAGGAGTACGACGATTTCTTTTCACACAATGCCATTGCCCTGGGGCGCATGGTCCATATTGGACTTCTTAGCCGCGAGGATGCCATCAGTTATGGTGTCACCGGTCCTGCCGGAAGGGCTTCGGGATGGTCGTGCGACGTGCGCAGGTACAAACCCTATGCGCTGTATGACCGGGTGGAATTCAAAGAGATTGTGCGCACCGAAGGAGATTCTTATGCACGCTATCTAAACAGGCTCGATGAAATAGAAGAGTCACTTCATATCATTGAGCAGCTGATCGACAATATTCCTTCCGGCGAAGTATGCGCCAAAGTGAAACCGATTATCCGTATTCCCGCGGGACAATTCTTTCAGAGCGTGGAAACGGGAAAAGGTGAGTTTGGTGTATTCATAGAAAGTAGTGGTGACAAGAATCCTACCCGTGTAAAATTTCGCTCTCCCTCGCTGTCGGCTGTTTCAGTAATCCCCCTGATCAGCAAGGGAGCCTTTCTCTCAGACCTCATCGGTATCACCGGATCCATGGATTTTGTGATTCCTGATATCGACCGGTAGAGACCGATAACAAAATAAAGGAAATTAAACCGATTAAACACGATGCTGATTTATTCACAGCCCCTGGAGTTGACTAAACTCCTTGCGGCGATTAACAATTTCTTACAGGGCAACCTCTCGCCGGGGTGGGCTAACCTGGTGAAAGGCATACTGGTGGGTATTCTGATCCTCGCGGCGTATGCCCTTATTGCGCTGGCACTGATATACATTGAGCGCAAGGTGGCCGCCTTCTTCCAGGCACGCCTGGGTCCCAACAGGCTGGGTAAGTATGGAGTCATCCAGTCACTGGCCGACATGATCAAGATTTTGATCAAGGAGGTTATTCATATAAACAAAGCGGACAAACTGCTGTTCTATGCTGCTCCCTTCTTTGTGATTGTGGCCTCTGTCCTTGCATTCGGTGCCCTTCCCTTTGGAATGAACCTGCATGCGCTCGATTTTAATATCGGTGTCTTCTACTTGCTGGCAGTATCCTCACTGGGTATCATCGGCATACTGCTTGCGGGATGGTCGAGCAACAACAAGTATTCCATGATCGGCGCCATGCGCAGCGGCGCCCAGTTTATCAGCTACGAGCTCTCAGCCGGATTTTCCCTGATGACCATCGTGGTGCTGAGCGGGAGCATGCAGTTTTCTGAGATCATTGAGGGTCAGCGCTATTGCTGGAACCTGTTTAACGGGCACCTGCCGGCGATGATCGCTTTCGTTATCTACCTGATATCCGGCCATGCCGAGACAAACAGGGGTCCCTTCGATCTTCCTGAGGCCGAGTCGGAGCTCACTGCAGGCTATCACACCGAATACTCCGGATTGCAGTTTGGTTTTTTCTACCTCTCGGAATATCTCAACATGTTCATCGTGGCCGCCGTAGCCACCACGGTCTTCCTGGGTGGATGGATGCCAATACAAATAAAAGGATGGGAGACATTTAACCAGGCAATGTGGTACATTCCTTCCTGGGCCTGGTTCTTCGGAAAAGCAGGTTTGCTGATGTTTTTCAGCTTGTGGGTGCGCTGGTCATTTCCGCGACTGCGCATCGACCTGCTGCTGAATCTGGAGTGGAAATACCTGCTGCCCATCAACCTGGTAAACCTGCTGGTGATGGTGGTGATTGTCTTGTCGGAATTCACACTGACAGATCTTTTTCCGGCCCTGTTCGGTAAATAATATATTTGATCCAATAGCGTAAGTTCAAACTGATATGAAGTTTACAAAATATATAGGAGGAATCTTCACCGCCCTGAGGTCGCTCGCAGGGGGTATGATCGTCACCTGGAAGGAGCTGTTCACCCCCAAGGTCACGATGGAGTATCCGGAAAACAGAAAAACGCTGGTCATCTCAGACCGCTGGCGTTCGGAGCTGATCATGCCCCACGATGAAAATAACGAACATGCCTGTACTGCCTGCGGCATTTGCATGATAAACTGCCCGAACGGTACCATTCAGGTGACCTCGTCGTCGATAGACACGGAAGACGGCAAAAAGAAGAAGATCCTGGATAAGCACCTCTGGGATTACGGAAGCTGCACCTTCTGCAATCTTTGTGTGATCACCTGCCCGTCGGACGCCATTATCTTCAACAACGACTTTGAGGGAGCAGTATTCGACAGAAGCAAGCTTTTACATCGGCTCAATCATGAAGGATCGAAGCTGCGCGAAAAAAAGAAGGAATCACCTGCGCCCGCCACCGAGGCGCCCGCAAAAAAAGAAAATAGAGAAGCATGACGCAACAAATTATATTTTACCTGCTGGCCATTGCCATCACCGCCTTTTCAATTCTGGCGGTGATAAGCAAACGGATCGTCCGCTCGGCCACCTACCTGCTGTTTGTATTGCTGGCCACAGCCGGGTTATACATGCTGCTGGGTTATTATTTCCTGTTTGCCGTGCAGGTGTCGGTCTATGCCGGCGGAATCATGGTACTGTTTATCATGGCGATCTTTCTTACCCACAAGCCAGGAAAGGACATCCGTACCAAAAAAGGCTGGAGAATTCATGCATCGCTGCTGTTATCGGTTGCAGGCCTCTTACTTTCTGGTTACATTATTCTGAACAACGCCATTGGGATAGTTCAGTTTATCGACAAGGAGGAGCTAACCATGCAGCAAATTGGCACAGCCATGCTGGGAACGGGGAAACAGCAGTATCTGCTCTCCTTCGAGATGATGAGCATCCTGCTGCTCGCCTGTATTGTGGGTGCGATACTTATTGCCAGGAAAACGAAGAATGACAAGAATGAATCAAACGAGACGGAACTATAAATATGGGAGAATTATTAATTGATAATGCAGGTGCGCCGGTGCCGATACTGGCTTATCAGCTGGTGAGCCTGATCATTTTTTTTGCCGGAATCTACGGTTTCTTCACCCGCAGGAACCTGATGATGATGTTGATTTCTGTGGAACTGATACTCAATGCCGCCGATATTAATTTCGCGGTATTCAACCGGTATCTCTATCCCGGTGAGATGGACGGGATGTTTTTTGCGCTGTTCACCATTGCCATTGCGGCTTGTGAGACTGCGGTAGCCATCGCCATCATCATCAACGTATACCGCAATTTCGGAAATGCGGAGGTAGATAACCTCAAAAATATGAAAGGATAAACGCATGGGATATACACTGATTATACTGCTTCTGCCCCTGGTCTCTTTTGCGTTGTTGGGTCTGTCTGGCAACAGATTAAGCTACAAGAAATCGGGAGTGATCGGAACGGCAAGCCTCCTGATTGTAGCACTGCTCTCCTTTTACGCAGCAGGCGAGTATTTCGTTACACAAAAAGCCGGGGCTGTTTTTCAAACATTGGTACCGTTGAACGTGCTCTGGCTCAATATGGGAGCCAATCTGCATATCGATATGGGAATCCTGCTCGACCCGATTTCGGTGATGATGCTGGTGGTGATCTCCACCGTCTCGCTGATGGTGCACATCTACAGTCTGGGTTACATGAAGGGAGAAAAAGGATTCCAGCGTTACTACGCCTTCCTCTCTCTCTTTACTTTCTCGATGTTGGGATTGGTGTTGTCTACCAATATTTTTCAGATGTACATCTTCTGGGAGTTGGTGGGCGTCTCCTCCTACCTGCTCATCGGCTTCTATTATACAAAACCGACTGCCGTGGCGGCCGCAAAAAAAGCATTTATCGTGACCCGCTTTGCCGATATGTTTTTCCTGATCGGCATCCTGGTACTCTCCTACTATACACAAACCTTTGATTTCGGCACGCTCACATCGGGGAATAGCGCCGTTTTCCAACAGGCTATTTCGACGCAATTTATGGGAGCATCGGCACTGGCATGGGCCATGGCACTGATCTTTGTCGGCGGCGCCGGCAAGTCGGCCATGTTCCCCCTGCATATCTGGCTGCCCGATGCGATGGAGGGTCCCACACCCGTATCGGCACTGATCCATGCTGCTACCATGGTGGTGGCCGGTGTCTATCTGGTGGCGCGGCTCTTCCCTGTTTATGTGTTATTCACGCCGGAAGTACTGCAAGGGATTGCCTATGTGGGAGCCTTCACGTCGATGTTTGCAGCGCTCATCGCCATCGTGCAGACCGACATCAAACGGGTACTGGCATTTTCCACCATCTCACAGATTGGTTTTATGATGGTGGCACTGGGTGTATCAAAGCTCGAAGGACATGAGGGACTTGGATATATGGCTTCCATGTTTCATCTCTTTACCCATGCCATGTTCAAGGCGCTGCTGTTCCTGGGAGCAGGATCGGTGATCCATGCCGTGCACAGCAATGAGATGGAAAACATGGGTGGGCTGCGTAAACAGATGCCGGTGACCCACCTTACCTTCCTGATCGCATGTCTCGCCATTGCGGGTATACCCCCCTTCTCCGGCTTTTTCAGCAAGGATGAGATTCTTTCGGCCACCTATCAGCATAATACCGGATTGGGTGTGTGGATGACGCTGGTGGCCGGGCTCACTGCCTTCTATATGTTCAGGTTATATTTCTCCATCTTTTGGGGAAAAGAGAAGCAGCATGCACATCCTCCCCACGAGTCGCCCAAATCAATGACTTTCCCTCTGATATTTCTGGCAATACCCACCCTGCTGGGAGGATTTGTTCCCTTCGGACAATTTGTGACAGCCGACCGTGCTCCGTATACCATCCACATGGAATGGCTGGTGGCAGGTATCAGTGTGGTCGTAGCTCTTGGTGGCATTCTTATTGCCAGGAAGTTGTATCAACATCCGGAAAAACCGACAATGGTTCCTTCCGGTCTGAAAGGGTTTCATAATGCTGCAAGCCATCGCTTTTACATCGACGAAATATATCTGTTCATCACCAAGAAGATCTTGTTCAATGGTGTCTCGCGGGCTTTTGCCTGGTTCGACCGCCACGTGGTGGATGGCTTCATCAATGGCCTGGCTACGACAACCGACTGGTTCTCCGTGCGGATCAGGGGCTTTCAGTCCGGCGAAATACAGTGGTATGCCTGGGTATTCCTTTTCGGGAGCTTACTGATCACGGCATTGATTCTGTTTTTTTAAATTTGATTATAAAGAAATCGAGATATGAATTTTTTATCCCTCTTCGTGCTCATTCCGCTGCTGATGATCCTTGCCCTGTTTGTGGCACGNNCAGAAAGCAGATTTTGGGAATCATGGTCGCCGGAAGCTCAATGCTAGTGGCTCTTGCTGCTTTTCTGGCATTTCAATATGTCACTGTACGTAAGAGTGGCAACACCGACCCGATGCTCTTCACCGCCGCCCTGTCGTGGTTTAAGACACTTCACATTCAGTATGCAGTGGGAGTAGATGGTGTGTCGGTAGTAATGCTCTGTCTCTCTGCGGTGATCGTCTTCACCGGTACCTTTGTCTCGTGGAAGATGGCACCACTCACCAAAGAGTTTTTCCTCTGGTTCTCCCTCCTTGCCACCGGCGTGTTCGGCTTTTTCATCTCCCTGGACCTCTTCACCCTATTTCTGTTTTATGAGACGGCACTGATCCCGATGTATCTGCTGATCGGCGTCTGGGGCAGCGGCCGGAAAGAATATTCGGCCATGAAGCTGACCCTCATGCTGATGGGCTCTTCCATGATTCTGCTGGTGGGCATTCTGGGCATTTATTTCGGATCGGGTGCGACCAGCATGCACATCTCAGAACTGGCACAGCATCCGATGCCGGTGGAGTTGCAATATTTCTTTTTTACCCTCACCTTTTTCGGATTTGGTGTATTGGGTGCCCTTTTCCCATTTCATACCTGGTCACCCGACGGACATGCATCGGCACCGACCGCAGTCTCCATGCTCCATGCGGGCGTATTGATGAAGCTGGGCGGATACGGAAGCTTCCGGGTAGCCATCACACTGATGCCGGAGGCTGCTGAAAAGCTCTCACCCATCTTTCTTGTCCTCACCGCCATCGGGGTGGTGTATGGCGCCATGGCAGCCATCCGTCAGACCGACCTGAAGTATATCAATGCCTATTCGTCGGTGAGCCATTGCAACCTGGTGCTGTTTGCCATTCTGATGCTTACGCAGACTTCGCTCTCGGGAGCCGTGTTACAGATGCTTTCCCACGGGTTGATTACCGCCCTTTTCTTTGCATTGATCGGGATGATCTACGGCCGCACCCATACCCGGTTAATCACCGACATGGGAGGATTGATGAAAATTATGCCTTTTCTGGGTGTCAGCTTCGTGATTGCCGGATTCTCCAACATCGGTGTGCCCGGCCTGAGCGGGTTTGTGGCAGAGATGACCATCTTTGTGGGTTCCTTTGAAAATGGGGATCTGTTTCGTCGTATTCTCACGATCGCTGCGGTCACATCCATCGTGATTGGCGCGGTATATATATTGCGCATGATTGGAAAATTCCTGCAGGGTCCCCTTCAAAATGCAGAGCATGGGAAGCTCGATGATGCCCACTGGTTTGAACGACTGGCCGTAATTACACTGATTGCGGGCATTATCTATCTCGGTTTCTTCCCGACAGGAATCTCGAATATGATCAGCGACAGCTTCGGCAGCATCTTACAGGCAGCAAAGTAAAGAACAAACAACACTTTTTTTCATGAGTTATTTCGATAATTTTCTGATAATGCGCAGCGAGGTTTCGCTATTGACCGTCATTCTCTTTTTGCTGCTCTTCGATATCATTGCCGGCAAGAAAGGAAAAAAATATTTTCAGCCGGTGGCAATCTTCCTCTTTGCCCTGCACACCCTCCTGAACCTTGTTCCGGGGACAGCGGGTGAATCGTTCGGCGGCATGTATCAGTATCATCCCGTAATGACAATTATTAAGACCGTGCTGAATGTGGCCACGCTGATCATTTTTTTGCAATCGAAATATGTGTTCGACGGGAAGGAGATGAAGGATCAACGGGGTGAATATTATTTCCTCACACTAAGTACCTTGCTGGGTATGTACCTCATGATCTCCAGCGGCCACTTCCTTCTGTTTTTTATCGGATTGGAAACCGCTTCTATTCCCCTGGCCACACTGGTGGCATTCAACAAACATTGCAAAAAGTCGGCAGAGGCCGGAGTCAAGTTTATCCTCCTCTCAGCCTTTTCTTCCGGCATCCTGCTCTTCGGCATCTCTTATCTCTACGGAACCACAGGCAGTCTCTACTTCACAGAGGTATCCACACAGATCAGTCACAATCCATTGCAGATCATGGCTTTTATCTTCTTTCTGTCTGGATTGTTTTTCAAAGTGTCGTTTGTCCCGTTCCATCTGTGGACCGCCGATGTATACGAAGGTGCCCCCACAAATGTGACCTCCTATCTGTCGGTCGTTTCCAAAGGATCGGCCGCTTTCGTATTGATGACGCTGCTTTTCAAACTGTTTGGAAATTATCTGTACGAATGGCAGACGCTGTTGTTCTGGATCATCATCGTGACCATCAC
>DFYK01000082.1 GCA_002383605.1 Proteiniphilum sp. UBA4084
AGGTAGATAATTTCAAAAAATGGTTATCTTTGCGGTAATTAGTTTTGAAGCGTTAACTGATGGTTGAATTTAATTTATAACAATATAACAGGTATATTTCCAAGAACTTATGAACGAAAAAGCAATTATGAACAAAGCTGCCGATAATATCCGGATACTTTCGGCTTCGATGGTGGAAAAGGCAAAATCGGGACATCCCGGAGGTGCAATGGGGGGAGCAGATTTTATTAACGTCCTGTTCTCAGAATTTCTGGAGTATGATCCCGAAGATCCCACGTGGGTGTCGAGAGACCGTTTCTTCCTCGATCCCGGTCACATGTCGCCCATGCTTTACTCGGTCCTTTGTTTAAGCGGTAAATTTTCGTTGGATGAACTGAAGGAGTTCCGGCAATGGGGCAGCCCGACACCGGGACATCCTGAAATAGACTTGAGCCGGGGTATCGAGAACACATCCGGCCCGCTGGGACAGGGGCATGCCTTTGCTGCCGGCGCAGCCATTGCTACCCGATTCCTGCAGGCCCGATTCGGCGAGGTGGTGGATCATACCATCTACACTTTTATTTCCGACGGCGGCATTCAGGAAGAGATATCACAGGGCGTAGGACGAATTGCAGGGCACCTCGGGTTGAGCAATCTGATCATGTTCTACGATTCCAATGCGATACAGCTGTCGACAACCACCTCCGAAGTGACCAGTGAAGACGTGGCAAAGAAATACGAAGCCTGGAGATGGAACGTGATTACCATCGACGGCAACAATGTGGACGAAATCCGCAAGGCACTCACCGCTGCCAAAGCCGAAAAAGAGAGACCCACCCTGATCATTGGTAATACCATTATGGGACGTGGTGCGCTGGCTGCGGACTGTACTTCATTCGAATGCCAGGTCTCAACCCATGGACAGCCACTAAGCGCTGCGGGTGCCGACTTTGATCAGACGATCAAAAATCTGGGTGGCGATCCTGCAAATCCTTTTGTAATCTTTCCTGAAGCGAAGCAACTCTATGAAAAACGAATGCTGGAGCTGAAAGAAATTGTATCTGCAAAAAAAGCAAAGGAGAGTGCATGGGAAAGTGCAAATCCCGAACTGGCAGAAAAGAAAAAGAAATGGTTCTCTCGCGAACTTCCTGAAATAGATTGGAATGCCATTCAGCAAAAACTGGGAGTCGCCACCCGCGCTGCTTCCGCCACTGTATTGGGGGTACTGGCACAGCAGGTGGAAAATATGGTGGTTGCTTCTGCCGACCTTTCCAATTCCGACAAGACAGACGGATTTTTAAAATATACAAAAGCATTTTCGAAGAACGATTTCTCCGGAGCCTTCCTTCAGATTGGTGTTTCTGAATTTACCATGTCGTGTCTCTGCATTGGAATGAGTCTGCATGGTGGTGTAATCCCGGCATGTGGAACCTTCTTTGCATTCTCTGACTACATGAAACCCTCCATTCGCGTGGCAGCACTGATGGAAACGCCGGTCATTTTTATATGGACACACGATGCATTCCGCGTGGGAGAAGATGGGCCTACTCATCAGCCAGTGGAGCAGGAAGCGCAGATTCGTCTGCTGGAGAAACTACAAAACCACCACGGGCACAACTCCATGCTCGTACTTCGTCCGGCCGATGCAAACGAAACGACCGTCGCATGGAAGATGGCGCTTGAGAATACGAAAACCCCAACCGGGTTGATCCTATCCCGTCAGAACATCAAAGATCTCCCTGCCCGGGAATCTCGCTTTGATGAAGCCCTTCAGGCCGACAAGGGCGCTTATATTGTAGAAGATGAAGAAAACTATGATGTAATCTTGCTGGCTTCGGGGTCTGAAGTAGCTACCCTTGTGGAGGGCGCTGGTTTGCTGCGGGCCGACGGGGTGAAAGTACGTATTGTCTCCGTTCCTTCCGAAGGATTGTTCCGTGCTCAATCGGTAGAATACCAGGAATCTGTATTGCCGAAAGGGAAAAAGAAATTTGGTATGACTGCCGGTCTCTCTGTCACACTGGAAGGGTTGGTAGGCGCCGACGGATCAGTCTGGGGAATGAACTCATTCGGATTTTCCGCACCCTACCAGGTACTCGATGAGAAACTTGGATATACGGGCAGGAATGTCTATGAACAGGTAAAAAAAATGTGGTAATTATTAAAACCGATTGTTATGTCATTATTCGATCATTCAGAAAAACCCATCGGGTTAGGGTCCGATCATGCCGGCTTCGACAGAAAACAACATATCATGAAGATTCTGGAGGAACAGGGTATCCCTTACAAGGATTTTGGAACCTATTCCCTGGAGAGTACCGATTATCCCGACTATGCACATCCGCTAGCTACGGCGGTTGAAAACGGTGAATGTTATCCCGGAATTGCCATCTGTGCTACCGGCAATGGTATCAACATGACGGTGAACAAGCATCAGGGAGTGCGGGCCGCATTATGCTGGAATCAGGAAATAGCGTATTACGCAAGGGCGCACAACGACGCCAACATTCTCTCCATTCCCGGTCGTTTTCTGAGCGACAACGAGATCTATGATATCCTCGTGACCTTCCTGAACACATCTTTTGAAGGAGGACGCCACGAAAGGAGAGTCAACAAGATTCCTTGCGAATAACAGATAACGAACTCTCCCCATGATGTGGAAGAAACATTCCGGTCTGCTCCTGCTGTCATTTCTTTTGATGCAGGGCTGTGAGATGACTGACATGCAATTTGGTAATCATCCGCGAGGCAATTTTGATGCATTGTGGACCATTCTCGACCGGAATTATTGTTTCTTCGAATACAAGCATATCGACTGGGATTCGGTCTACGTGAATTATAGTGCGCGCATCACCGAAGATATGAGCAACGACGCACTTTTTAAGCTCATGGGGGAGATGCTCACCGAGCTGAAAGATGGACATGTGAACCTGGCCGCATCGCACGATATCACCCGTTACTGGCAATGGCAGGATGATTTCCCGGTCAACTTCGACCCAACCGTGCAGAAGCATTATCTGGGAACCGACTTTGGCATAGCATCCGGTTTACGGTATAAGATTCAGGAAGACAATGTGGGCTACATCTATTACGGTAGTTTCTCAGATGATCTGTCGGAAAGCAGCCTCGATCAGGTGCTGAACAGGATGGCCATCTGTCACGGGATTATCATTGATGTACGGAACAACGGAGGAGGAAGCCTTACCAATGTGGAAAGAATAACCAGTCGCTTCTTCAATGAGCGGAAGCTTATTGGTTATATCTCTCACAAAGTAGGACAGGGGCACAACGACTTTTCGCCGCTTTATCCGAAATATGTGGAAAGCTCCGATCGTGTCCGTTACCAGAAGCCCGTTGTAGTGATCACCAACCGCGGATGTTACAGTGCCACCAACGAGTTCGTGAGCATCATGAAATATGCACCCAATGTGACGGTAATAGGCGACAAAACCGGTGGCGGAAGCGGATTGCCCTTTACCTCCGAGTTGCCCAACGGCTGGTCCATCCGCTTTTCTGCGTCGCCCATGTTTAATGCAGAAAAGGAGCACATTGAGTTTGGCGTGGAGCCTCATATCTATGTGGGTATGCAGGATAGTGACAGGGCAAAAAACAGGGATACCATCATTGAAGCAGCACNNTGAACTGATCAGAAAAAGAAAATGAATTTACCTCACAGATAATTGAAAAGATTTCGTACCTTCAGTGAACGAGATTCACTGATTGTTCGTTAAGATAACAAAGCCCGGACTTATAAAAAAGTCCGGGCTTCGCTTTTGGTATACAGGTGTTAGAAATCATTCACCCATCATGCTGAGGGTAAAACTGTAGTGGTATTCTTTGTCTTTGAACCTATACTGATCCAGTGGTCTTGCTCCCCATGAATTTAAACCTGCCACGCCGCGCTGGAACAGATCCACACAGAGAACCGTTTCGTTGCGGGGGATGATATCCGACCAGTGCTGCTGTTTCTTGGTCATGCCGGGATCCAGATCTTCGGGGCGGTTGTTGGTGGCACTGACAGATAATGGCTGTGCACCATCAACACGGATACCGCTGCCCTCCTCACTGGTCAGCGTCAGCCAGCGTACGTCGGTTTTGTTGCCGGTCTCCTGAGGACGGTAATAATGATAAGCCTGTTCTTCCACCGAACTTTTCCAGATACCCATGAATGTATCGTCGTTCCGGTCGATGTAATTCTCACCTGGGCCACGTCCGTACCAGCTAAACTGATTAAGCTGTTTTGGTAAAACCATCAGCATACCAAACCGCATCATCTCGGGTAGCTCATCACGCTGGGCCTGATAGTGCAGGTCGGTGGTCAGGCTGCCGTCGTTGTTTACAGTATAAGTAATATCAACGAAAGCTTCAATGCCTCTGAGTTTAGCACGATAAGCGAAGGAGATGCCGTTCTCTTTCTCTTCCATACCCCGATAAGTGTATATTACATTGTGTCCTGCAGCATCCCATAGACGCAGGTGGTATTGCTCTCCCGAACCGAAATCATTGTCCACCGGCGCTCTCCAGAAGTTAAGGCGGGGCAGTTCCCTGAAAATATTCCTGCCTCCTGATTTCATGCTGATTAATGAGCGACCCTCCTTCAACGAGAAAATATACTCCATCTCTCCAGAGGTGATGGTTGCCGTTTCTTCCTGGATATTTTTAGTGAGTGATCCCCGGCTGCTTCCGGCCGTGAAGTATTGGTTGATATTCAGCGGAAACTCCTCTTTGGCCACTTCAAAGCCCGGTTCAATGAATTTGTTTCCCTTTTTATCGTAGGCAAATAGCTGGAGATAATATTCCATGCCTGCTTCCGCTTTCAATTCAGGCAGAACCAGTTTGACATCCTTGCGGGAGTCGGCCGGCAGTTCCACGCTGAAACTTCCTTCCGAGAACTTCTCCCCATTTTTCAACAGAACCCATTTGTAATCGTGTGAATCACTGGTTAGCGGAATGAATTTATAGTCATTGATGACTGTGATTAGGCCTTTATTCAGGTCTTTTGCTTCAAAAAGGATGTTTTGATACACTTTTTTCACAATGTAGGTGTGCGGCATATATTGCTGATCGGGCGTGATGAGTCCATCCATGCAGAAGTTGCCGTCGTTTGGAAGATTGTATCCGTTGAGGTCGCCACCGTAAGCCCAGTAAAAGCGTCCCTGTTCATCGTGAGAGGGGTAGCCGTGATTGTACCATTCCCAGATGAAGCCACCCTGCATATTTTTGCTGCTCCGCATCAGATCCCAGTATTCCTGGAAATTACCCATGCTGTTACCCATGGCGTGTGCATATTCGCACATGATATAAGGGCGTCCCAGGTCTTTAGCAGCATCCCGCTTCAAATTCTCCCAGGAGGGGTACATGTGGGCAATGATGTCGGTATTTCTGTCGCGCTGATAGGCCTGTTCATATTGTACAGGCCGACTCGGATCGCGCTCTTTTGCCCAGTCATACATTGCGAAGAATGCTTTCCCGTTGCTGGCTTCATTGCCGAGAGACCATGTGATGACCGAGGGATGATTTTTATCTCTTTCAACCAGTCGGATCATCCTGTCCATATGTTGTGCTTTCCACTCGGGAGAGTTCGACACATTGTCGGGACCATAACCCAGTCCGTGCGATTCCAGGTTCGCCTCATCTACCAGGTAGATTCCATATTGGTCGCATAGCTTATACCACAAGGGTGGCTGTGGATAGTGAGATGTGCGTACTGCATTGATATTGAGTTCTTTCATCAACTGTATGTTGCGCATCATGATCTCCTCGTTCACCACCTGGCCGGTATTGGTATTAAACTCGTGGAGGTTAATCCCTTTGATCATCACCTTTTTCCCGTTCACCAGGAGTTGTCCGTCGGTGATCTCTATTTTGCGAAATCCGATTTTGGATGAAGTGGATTCGATTATATTTCCACGCTCATCCTTCAGCGTTAGCAGCAGGGTATAGAGATTGGGCGTTTCGGCAGTCCATTTTGCCGGATTGGAAACCTGTCCCGAAAGAACGACTTCTTCATCCTGTGAAGCGGCAATCCTGATGCGTTGCGACTTTTTGAAAACCAATTTTTCTTTGTTGTCAAGGATTGAAATTTCAAGTACCCTGTCTTTCGGTTGATCGCTGTAGTTTTTCAGCATCACTTCCATGCTGAATTCTCCGTTACGGTAATTCTTGTCCAGGCTCGGATGGGCAAAGAAGTCCCTGATGCGAGTATCGGCTGTGCTGTAGAGGTATATATTGCGATTGATACCACCCAAACGCCATTTGTCCTGATCTTCCAGATAAGAACCGTCGCTGAACTTGTGTACCTGACAAGCCAACAGATTCTCCCCTGAGCGGACATAGGGTGTGATGTCATATTCTGCCGGACTCTTATCGTTTTTGTTGAGGCCGACTTTTCTGCCGTTCACATAGACAACCATGAAGTTGGTACCACCCTCGAAATGAAGGAAGATGTGTCTGCCATCCCAGTTTTCAGGAATGGTGAAAGTATGGCGGTAGGTACCTACCGGAGAGTTGTTCCGGTCGATGTGGGGTGGACGCGCCGAAAAGCCAAATCCGGTATTCACATACATCGGGCTTCCGTAGCCATTAAATTCCCAGTTCCCCGGAACCGGCATGTCGACCCACTCCTTGTCGTTAAAATCCTCGCTAAAAAATCCGGCCGGTACTTCAGCCACCCTGGGAACCCAGTGGAATTTCCATTTTCCATTCAAGGATTGAAAATAGGGCGATTCACCATAGTTATCCTGCAGGGCGGCCTTTTCATCGGCATAAGGGATTGTCGTGGCTCGGGTCTTCTCCTGATTAACTGCAAATATTTTCGGGTTTTCCCACGCCGGAACTTCCTGTCCCAATAATGTACTCGTCGTGAACAGCATGGTGCAAAAAAATGTAAGCAATAATTTCATGTGCATGATGTTTTATTTAAGTTATTTGAGCTGTTTCTATCGCTCTGTTTTCACAAAAATAAATCTTTTTACTGATACTTCATGCAATTTAAATGGTTTCTTTTCACCGAATGAAATATTATATTATTATCTACACTTATATTATTAAATTTTTGATTGTTTGTATCTATATATTTATAATTATTGATCAATTTTTTTTTTTCTTTGAATAATAAATGTTTTTAGCTTTCTTGAAAAATAAATTAATGCCCACTATTTCAGAAGGATTTTATTCAATGAAGCCGGGCAGAATCACGAATGAACAGGAATCGTGTAAATTGTGAACAAGTTGACCGACAGCAAAAGGGATATCAAAGCCTTTTGATAAGGATATTTGAGTATATCCCGGTTTGGATTAAAGCAGATATTAGTTTTTTTTGAAAAAAACTGCAGATCACCAGAATGGTAAAAAATAATATGATCTGAAATAATGATACAATGATTGTAATGATGGGAAATAAAAAAAAGAAAACACAATTGTCTCTGATGATGTTCTTCCAGTTTTTTATTCAGGGATCGTGGTACGTTACCATGGGTACTTATTTGGGAAATACCCTCCGTTTTTCGGGAGTAGAAGTTGGGCTGGCCTACAGTACGGCAGCCATTGCCGCCATTGTTTCCCCGGTGGTAGTAGGAATGATCGCCGACCGTTTTTTTTCAGCCAACAGGGTGCTGGCTTTTTTAAATATCACAGGAGCCTTTCTGCTGGTATGGTTGACTCAGATTGACCAGTTTGCTTTGTTTTTTCCGGTGTTGCTGTTGTACACCATCTGTTTTATGCCTACCATGTCGTTGTGTAACTCCATCTCTTTTGATAACCTGACTGATTCCGCAAAGGAGTTCTCCCGTATCCGTTTGTTTGGTTCTTTTGGTTGGATCATAGCGGGTTTGCTCATCAGTTCGATGAATCTAGAACAACTTTCAACCCCTTTTCTCATTGCCGCTGGTATATCTTTACTTTCCGGCTTGTATGCTTTTACCCTTCCTTACAAAGCACCTGAAAAAAGGACTGAAAAGGTGACAGTGGGGCAAATTCTTGGATTCGACGCTTTTAAGCTGACCAAAGACCGGTCGTTCCTGGTGCTGTTGGTGTTCTCTGCGATAACATGCATTCCGCTTGCTTTCTATGATTCTTTTACCAATTTGTTTCTTGTGAATGTAGGTATCAGTAATGCGGCCGCAGCGATGAGCATGGGGCAGGTCGCTGAAGTGATCTTCCTTTTCGCATTCCCCCTTATCTTCTTGAAGCTTCATTATAAAGGAAGCATTGTGGCGGCGATTGTGGCATGGCTGCTGATGTATGGATTTTTTGCTCTTGGAGCACATACTGGCGAAGTGGGATTCATTTATGCCGTGTTGCCGTTCCATGGATTCTGTTTTACCTTTTTCTTTGTTTCCGGACAATTGTTCGTGGACGAAAAGGCACCCTCATCGTTGCGCAACTCGGCGCAAGGGCTTATTGCATTTGCTACCTATGGTGTGGGTAAATATCTTGGTTCGCTGATAGCCGGAAATGTGGTGGACCGATACAGCACAGTTCAGGGCGCTTACAACTGGGTCTCTGTATGGACGGTGCCTTTTGTGATGACGCTGGTCGTACTTATTGGATTCATTGCCTTATTCAAAGAGAAGAAGAATAAATTGACAGCATAAGATGTTGTCAATTTTTAAAACATACAAAACAATTATAACATTATTTTGTTACAAAAAGGAACCTTAGAATTGAGTTGGGTTAGTAAAAATTATTTAAATCAACAAAACATGAATGGCGTATTAATTATTAAAAAATTGAAAACAGAAATGAAGCAACACGCGTCAAAGTTATTGATGTTGCTTTTTTTTGTGTCGTGCGTTGCGACGCTCTCGGCACAAAAGGTTGTTAAAGGAACCGTAACAGATGTGAACGGTGTACCCTTGATTGGCGTGAATGTAGTAGTGAAGGATGCTGCTACAGCTATTGGGACCGTAACAGATGTGGATGGAACCTATTCATTGCAGGTACCGGGAGATAATTCCACCTTGGTATATTCATATATCGGCTACAATACCGTAGAGGCTCTTGTGGGAGTGCAAACTATCATGGATCAGGTATTAACGGAAGAAACGCAAATGATGGATGAACTGGTTGTGGTAGGTTACGGCATTCAGAAGAAAGTGACCGTCACAGGTGCTGTGGCAAGCGTGGCCGGAGAAGATCTGAAAGCATCTCCCACTACCAACCTGTCGAATGCCATCGTGGGCCGTATGCCGGGGGTGATTGGATTTCAACGTTCTGATGAGCCGGGAGGCGGTGGAACCACCATTCGTATTCGTGGTACGAACTCTCTCGGCTTTAAAGACCCGCTGATCGTGATTGATGGCGTACCGGGACGTGCCGGTGGTCTGAATCGCATCAACCCCAATGAAATTGAGTCGATGTCGGTACTAAAAGACGCTGCAGCTGCTATCTATGGATCGCGCGCAGCCAATGGTGTAATCCTGATTACCACCAAACG
This sequence comes from Proteiniphilum sp. UBA4084, assembly GCA_002383605.1. GTDB lineage: Bacteria > Bacteroidota > Bacteroidia > Bacteroidales > Dysgonomonadaceae > Proteiniphilum. The sequence goes on from DFYK01000082.1 coordinate 9,413, forward strand.
GGGTAAAGAAGGGAAACCCACCATTACTTATACGGGAAATATGGGATTCTCACAACCTACCCGTATCCCAGCACTTGCCAATGCTTTTGAATACGCCACGATGGTCAATGAAATTGATAAATATTCAGGGCGGGATCCACGTTATTCCGAGGAAGACCTCAGACAATACCAGGATGGTTCCGATCCATGGGGACATCCCAATACTAACTGGTATAAAGAAACCATCAAGGATATTTCACCAACTTATCGTCACGATGTCAGCATAACAGGCGGAAGCGACCGGTACAAATTCTTTATCAGCCTGGCCGCCAATGGAGAAGATGGTATTTATAAAAAATCAGCAAACCGCTATGACCAATTCAGTACGCGTGTGAATCTGGATATGAAAGTAAACGACTATCTGGATATGTCGTACGGAAATGTCAATCGTATGCAAGTCACAAATTATCCGGCACGTGGTGCTACGGATATCTTCAGCTCCATGGTCCGTAGCAAGCCTATCCTGCCTGCCTATTGGCCTAGCGGCGAGCCGGGACCGGATATTGAATACGGCGATAACCCTGT
>DFYK01000014.1 GCA_002383605.1 Proteiniphilum sp. UBA4084
TCCAAAAGCGGGTGCAAAGATAGGGACTTTTTTTTAAATCCCAAAACTTTTTCAAAAAAGTTTTTTTCTTTTTTTCTTTTCCGGCTTTCCGAAGTGAGTTTTCGACTCTTTCACCATCTCCATGATGAACTCCTTTTTTCCGGAAAGGGCTACAAAGGTAGTGAATTTAGCAGATATCTTCCAAATATTTTCTCATTTTTTTGTTGACTTTTTTGCTTCTCTCATCGGCCCCGGAAAGGAACAGATTCATAAACATGTGCTTATCAATTCACCATAATGTGGGAGCTGATTGTTATCCTGGAGGTGACCGCAAAATTCAGTACCTTGTCGCCTCGCATCACTTCAATGTTAATGATCAGCGGCGTATACCAATCAATGTATTGATTAAAGTTAAAGAGATAGGAAAAAGCCGCTTTATACCTGCGACTATCGGAGATGGCCTGGGCTATAGCGTAATAATTGGCCATATCCCAGAACATGCAATCCTTGAAACCGTTTGCATCGGTATAGCGGGTCTTTTTGTCACGCAAGTTCATTGTCTCGGCCAGAAAACGGCGATAGCCCTCCGTGAGCGACTGGGAAGTATGGTCGAAACTATGTCCCTGAATATTCATCACCACATCGCCAGGCAGGATGCCTGCTATCGCGGCCGGAGAATCGGGATCGACTGAGACCACCGTTTTAAGGTCGTTCAAATTGTAGCCGATGCCGGTATAATTGTATTTTAGATATTTTACCTGGTAGGTTCCAAACGACCGATTGCCCACATAGGGAAACTTCAACAACAGAAGCGGCAGGTTCATCTCCAGATAGTCCGCCAGATCGTAGTGACCGCTCAGCCGCTCCTTCACCTCACTTTCCCAGATAAGAGTCATTCCGCCCGCTTCCACAAACTTACGGTCATAGAAACGATATCCGAAATCGAGGTTATAGGCAATATCATCCACGCGAACAGCCTCGGAAGGATCATACAGTGGCACACGCACCGTACGGTGATTTCGGGTATCGAACCGCCATACCGGCAGATAACTTCCGTAAGTCGCCGATCCGGCCTTGTACATAGGATTGTTCTGATAACTGTAATAAGTCTGAATGATGAAGTCGGGATCGTCGGGACTATATTGCAGCCCCATCTCTGTCAGTGCACGGGTAAATATCGCGTTGATGCGTTCATCGAGCGCCCTGGTGCTTTCATCTCCAGGAGCAAAACCAAAGGTGCGATAATTGTGAAACAGCGCTTCTTCATTTACCTTCGTTTTCACCGGCATCAGGAAACGACGGTCCTGCACATCCTCCAAACTATAAAAGGCAAATACCGGAGCCAGTTTTGCTTCGGTGATGGCGCTGCTATGGCGACAATCCTTGGCAATGGTCATCTCCCTGAAAGAATGTTTGAAATTGCGGACTGCAAGGGTCATTTCACCCTCCTGCTGATCGAAAAAAGAACGTACGGTGCTGTATGACTTCAGGTAAGTGCCTTTTTGATTCACAGAAAGGATGATATCCTTCAATTGCAACCCGGCTCTTTCTGCGGGCGACCCGGGTGTAATGGCGGTGACGACCGGTTCTTTGTATCCCCATGTCTTATTGTCACTTATTTCGAAAGTAAACCCCAGACTACAGGTTGTCTCCCCATTTTGTGCCACCAAACTTCCGGTAAGGAAAATCGTCATCAACAATATATAGTATGCCCGTTTCATTGTGTTGTTTCTATAATTATACTCAAGACCACAAAGATATATTTTTTTTTCTATTTTTGTACTTTATCGTTTTACCATACATCAAAGGGAAAAAGCGTACAATGAAAAAAACACAAAACGAATCTGTGTCGGGCGGGTTATTTATTTTTCTGAAATCGTTATTTTTGTAATCTTTCAACGGTAAAAAATGTTTTCATTTCATGCGCTTGGAAATACTTCGATTTTCACGTACATTTGTCCTGTTTGATTAAACAAAGCAAATTACTATGATTATAGACAACCTCGCGAATGCAGCCAATTATTTCAGTCTGCATCCTCTTTTTGAAAAAGCTTTTGAATATACCCGCCAGCTCGACATGGAGTCGGTTTCCACAGGATCGGTTGAGATTGAAGGCAAGCAGCTCAGAGCCTCCATCGTGGAAACAGCACTCAAAGCGGCCGATGCAGCACGATTGGAGACACACAAGAAGTTTATCGACATACAGATACCGATCGCCAAGGCAGAGACCTTCGGTTGGAAATCGCTCTCCACACTTGCCGCTTCCGAAGCAGGGTATGATGAAGCCAACGATATTGAATTCTTTGCCGACAAACCTTCGGCCATGGTGACTGTTCAGCCGGGTGAGTTCGTGATCTTCTCTCCCGAAGATGGCCATGCGCCCCTCATCGGAGAAGGGCTTACGAAAAAGATCATCATCAAAGTAGCGGTGTTGTAAACCATTCATGCCGATCCATCATGCTCGACATCCTAAAAAATGATCCGTGGCTCAAACCCTATGCAAATGCAATTGAAGGGCGTCACGCCTATTACGAGAAAAGGTTGACCCATCTCACACAGGGTGGCAGCATTACATTGTCGGATTTTGCTACCGGCTACCTCTACTTCGGCCTCCACCAGACACCCGAAGGATGGATATTCCGCGAGTGGGCTCCCCATGCCACCGATATATTTCTGGTAGGCACTTTCAACGAGTGGCAACATCTGGAGTCGTACCGCCTGCAGAAGATAAAAAACGGTGTCTGGGAGGTCAGGATTCCCCTTGAGCGCATTCATCACGGCGACCTCTACAAGCTGCATGTGCGCTGGGAAGGCGGCTCCGGTGAACGTATACCGGCCTGGAGCAGGCGTGTGGTTCAGGACAACAATACCTACATATTCTCTGCACAGGTGTGGGAGCCCGAAAACAAGTATCAGTTCAGGCATACCCATTTCAGGCCCGATACCGCTCCCCTCCTCATTTATGAAACACACGTGGGAATGTCTACCGAGGAAGAAAGAGTGGGCACCTACAACGAGTTTCGCGAAAACATACTCCCCCGCGTAAAGGAGAACGGTTACAATGCCATACAGGTGATGGCCATCCAGGAACACCCCTATTATGGGTCGTTCGGCTATCATGTATCCAGCTTCTTTGCCCCCTCCTCAAGGAGTGGAACGCCGGATGAACTGAAGGCGCTGATCGACACGGCGCACGACATGGGCATTGCCGTAATCATGGATATCGTACATTCACATGCCGTAAAGAACGAAACCGAAGGCATCGCACGGATGGACGGCTCCTATGATCTTTATTTCCATCGTGATCCCGAGCGCAGGAACCACAAGGCGTGGGATTCGCTCTGTTTCGACTATGGCAGGGACGAAGTGCTTCATTTCCTGCTTTCCAACTGCAAATACTGGCTGGAGGAATATAAATTCGACGGCTTCCGGTTCGATGGCGTTACCTCCATGATCTACCTGAGCCATGGCCTGGAGGAGTCGTTCAGCAACTACAGCGACTACTACAACGCTGGACAGGATGGCGACGCCATCTGTTACCTCACCCTCGCCAACAAGCTCATTCATGAGGTGAACCCGCATGCACTGACCATTGCCGAGGAGGTGAGCGGGATGCCCGGATTGGCCGTGAAGCAGGAAGGCGGCGGCTATGGTTTCGACTACCGGATGGCCATGAACATTCCCGACTTCTGGATCAAAACCATCAAGGAGAAGAAAGACGAGGAGTGGCATCCGAGTGCCATCTGGTGGGAGGTTACCAACCGGCGCGCCGATGAAAAGACCATCTCCTATGCCGAGAGCCACGACCAGGCACTGGTGGGCGACAAGACCATCATCTTCCGGCTGATCGATGCCGATATGTACTGGTACATGTCGAAGTGGACCAGCAGCTCTCTCCGTGTAGATCGCGGTATCGCCCTGCATAAGATGATCCGTCTGGTAACGGCCACCACCATCAATGGCGGCTATCTCAATTTCATGGGTAACGAGTTCGGTCATCCCGAATGGATCGATTTTCCCCGTGAAGGGAACAACTGGTCCTATAAATATGCACGCCGACAGTGGCATCTGGCAGATGATTCCAATCTGAAATATCACTATCTGGGCGATTTCGACCAGGCCATGATCACCCTTATCCGGTCGGTTCCCGCCTTTCAGGCTACCCCACTGGTGAAGATATGGGATAAGGACGACGACAGCATACTCGCTTATATGCGGGATAATCTGCTCTTTGTTTACAATTTTCACCCCCAGGAGTCCTACTCCGATTACGGCATCCTGGTACCCCAGGGTGAATATAAGATTGTACTCGACACCGACAGTCCGGAGTACGGTGGTTTCGGGCTGAACGACGACAGTCTCCCTCATTTCACCCAGTATGACCCGCTTTATGCACCCCACAACAAAGGTTGGCTCAAGCTTTATCTGCCTGCACGCACCGCCTTTGTCATGAAGATAAAAGAACCCCATTAAAACGTTATTTTTCAATATGACATACAACAAACAAAAAGTCACCCATCCATTATACCCGTTTAAATTTCAACCCATCCTCAAGCCGGTTATCTGGGGTGGAGCCGATATTAGCCATTTCAAAGGGATTGATCCGGTGCAGGAAGGCATTGGCGAAAGCTGGGAAATATCGGGTGTAAAAAACAATCTGTCGGTTGTCGCCAGCGGCCCTCTTGCAGGTACCACACTCGAAGAGCTAATCTCAGAAGCCAAAGATACCCTGGTCGGCAAGGAAGTGTATCACAAGTTCGGAAACACCTTCCCGCTGCTCATTAAATTTATCGATGCGCGGGATGACCTTTCCATTCAGGTTCACCCGGATGACAAGCTGGCCGGAGAGAGACACCATTCTTTCGGAAAAACGGAGATGTGGTACGTAATCAAAGCTGCTCCGGGCGCATTCCTCTATTCCGGTTTTGAGAAACAAATCACCCCGGAGGAATATGTGGAAACGGTGCAAAACAACACCTTCACCCACACATTAAAAAGATATGAAGTGCAGGAAGGTGATGTTTTTTTCCTGCCGGCAGGAAGGGTTCACGCCATCGGTGCGGGATGCTTTATCGCAGAGATCCAGCAGACCTCCGACATTACCTACCGCATCTACGACTACAACCGGAAAGATGCTGCAGGCAACAGCCGCGAGCTCCATACCGAACTGGCAAAAGACGCGATTGACTATAATGTATATGATTCATACAAAACGAATTACAGTAAAAATATAAACCATCCAGTGAAGTTGGCATCCTGTCCTTACTTCACAACCAATCTGCTCGAAATGGAGCAGGTTGTGTCCATGACCCGCTCCTATGCCGATCTCGATTCGTTCGTGATTTACATCTGTATGGGCGGAGAGTGCACTGTTGAAGATGACAAGGGCAACGTGGAAACTATCCGTCAGGGAGAGTCGATGCTCATCCCCGCCAATACCGGCTCAGTCACCCTTATCCCGACTGAATCGACCAGATTGCTCGAAACCTTCGTCACACAAAGTTGATAATTAAAAACAAAACCGCTGCCGGCTTCAAGCTTCCTCTGAAAGAGCTGAAAGCTGAAAGCTGAAAGCTGACCGCTAAGAACTAAAAACAAAACCGCTGTCACGAAAAGCTCCCCACTGAAAGAGCTGAAAGCTGATCGCTGACCGCTGAAAGCTAAAATATGAGAGGCATATTATTAATCAACACAGGTACGCCTGCGAGCAGGGACAAGGCAGATGTAAAGAAATTCATCGGTGACATGCTTTCGGACCCTCTGGTGACAGGGAAGCCCGAGTGGCAGTCTAAATTTCTCGCTACGCGGATCGTCGCACCCCTATCCGCCTCCGGTTCAGCAGGAAAATACGCACAGGTGTGGCGCAGGGAGGAACCTGAGATATCTCCCCTGTTATATCATATGCAACAGCTCTCAGGTGAGTTGGAATCCAGAAAGGGGCTTCCTGTTGAAATAGCCATGCGTTATGGGGAGCCCGACATCATGGGAGCCTTCAAAAAGCTGGAAGAGAAATGTCCGCTTCTGCACGAGGTGATCGTCTTTCCCCTCTATCCCCATTTTGCCCAGTCCACCACCCAGACCGCCAAGGATGCCATTGGTCGCATATTTTACCGTCATCCCCACTCTTTCCGGTTAAAGTTTGTAGAGCCCTATTATAACCATCCCGCCTTCATCAATGCGCTGGCAGCACTGGCAAAACCCTACCTGGAGGATGTGGACCGACTGGTATTCAGCTATCACAGTCTGCCCGTCTCACAGGTAGAGGAAGCCTGGAAAAGAGGGAAAGAGTATGACTATGTCTATCAGGTGAAGGAGACCAACCGGCTCATCTGTGAAAAGACAGGTTTCGATCCCCATCACACCCTGCTCTTTTACGCGTCGCAGAGAGGAAACAAGTGGCTGAAACCATTTCTGAATAAAGATATTGCCGACCTGCCCGGACTGGGTTGGAAGAAGGTAGCAGTGATGGCGCCGGGCTTTCCGGTAGACAACATGGAGACGTTGTTCGACATCGATATCGAAGCAAGAAGATTTTTCATGGAGGCAGGTGGTGAAAAATTTGTCTTTATACCTTCACTGAACCACAGTGAAGCCTGGATGGAAGCCATCTGGAAGATCATTGAACGGCTCTGAGAGCAGGAATATCGTTATATATAATATTCCATCAGATCAATCAACCCTGCCTGCAGCGCGTAGCGTGTGGCCTCATTCACGCTGTTTACCTGCAGCTTGCGGTATATATTCCGCCGGTGTGCATTCACCGTGTGAAAACTAAGATTTTTCTCTGTGGCAATCTCTTTTGTTGTCTTGCCCAATGCAATTTCATGAAGAATCCTCTTTTCGGAGGCCGTCAGGGTATCCGTTATTTTCGCAGGTGGTAAACCCGCCCCCATCACAGATTCGGCATAGTCGCACCAGTAGACATTTCCTCTGACCACACTTCGCAGAGCCTCCGTCAGCTGCGACCGGGTGTTGTTCTTCAGTGCCACGCTGATGGTGGAATCGGCCATCAGCAGCTGCCGCAGAAAATGCTCACCGGGCTCATCGGAAAAGAGTAGCCAGGTCGATAGTCTGGCACCGCTTTTGATGTTAAGCAGGTGGTTGACTGAAGAAAAATCGAACAGGGAATAATCGATCACCACAACCGCCCGGGGATGATTCCGCAGTTCTTCAAGCAGTTTCCTATAATTAGCTACCTCCATCACCTGACCGTGCGGATCGGCCACTTTCAGGAACGAACGAAGTCCCTCACGTGTGACATCCTGGTTATCTGCTAAAATATAGAAATTTTCCACCCTGAGTTTCTTTACTGGCTACAAAAATAACACAATTGTGCTATTTCAGACCCCGAAAACTACCCCTATCTTTGTACCAAAATTATAAAAACAGAAGAATATGGCAAAAATTGCAGAAAATCTGACCCAATTGGTCGGCAATACACCGTTACTGAAACTCAGTAATTTTGAAAAGGCCGAGGGAGCTGCGGCCCACCTCGTCGTGAAACTGGAGAGCTACAACCCTCTCGGAAGTGTAAAAGACCGTATTGCACTGGCCATGGTGGAGGATGCCGAGCAAAAAGGCCTGCTCAGGGAAGGCTCGGTACTCATTGAACCCACCAGCGGCAATACAGGCATCGGCCTTGCCTTTGTCTCCGCCATTAAAAAATACAGGCTTATTCTTACGATGCCCGAGACCATGAGTATTGAAAGGAGAAACCTGCTGAAAGCACTGGGTGCCGAGTTGGTACTCACACCCGGCAGCGAGGGCATGAAGGGAGCCATTGCCAAAGCCAAAGAACTGCAGTCCGAAATACCCAATGCGGTGATTCTGCAGCAGTTCGAAAATCAGGCCAACCCACAGATACACTATGCCACCACGGGTGAAGAAGTATGGAAAGACACCGACGGTAAAGTAGACATTTTTGTCAGTGGAGTGGGCACAGGAGGTACCGTGAGCGGCGCCGGAAAGAGACTGAAGGAGCTGAACCCCGCCATACAGGTGGTAGCCGTGGAACCCACCGACTCACCGGTGCTCTCCGGCGGAAATCCAGGTCCACACAAGATCCAGGGCATTGGCGCCGGTTTTATACCCGGAACCTACGATGCTTCTGTGATAGATCGTGTAGTCACTGTGAGCAACGACGATGCCATCCGTACGAGCAGAAAGCTCGCCAAGGTGGAGGGCCTCCTGGTGGGTATCTCGTCGGGTGCCGCCGCATATGCTGCCCTGCAACTCGCAAAGGAACCTGAGAATGCCGGCAAAACCATCGTGGCAATCCTTCCCGACACCGGAGAGCGTTATTTCTCCACGGTATTATATGCCTTTGACGAATATCCCCTCTAAGAAAATTTAAATTACGAAGATTGGTTACAAATAAATTCAATGCGATGAACCCCGTTTTTAATAATATACAGAACCTGATGAAGATGTCGACGGCTATTCGGATGACAATGTCCATGTGCTGTCGCCGTCGCTGCCCAGGGGAATGATGTGATTGAAACCTAACTGTGGGTGTTCAAATAAAAAAGTAGATTATATTTGCAGTGTTATTGGATGCAATCCATACTGACTGTTTTTTTGCAACCAAGACAGAGACCTTTAAATGTTTTGTGGGGACCCATCGCTCAAATTGAGCGTAAAAAGAGGAGTTGTCTGAGCGAAACGAGTTCTCCTCTTTTAGCTCATGCGAGCGATAATGGGTCACAAAACATTGACAGTCAATGTCTTGGTTGCAAAAAATAGATGAGATACCTGTAAAAAATCAACAGTTGGTTGCTAAAATAAAGGATTCACAAATTATTAAAACAGACAAAATAACATCAATATGAAGAATTTTCAATTTTTATTTCTTGCTATTCTGATGACAGGCCTTGGCTCCTGTGTAAAAAAAGGAGGGTTGCAGGAAGGCACATGGAGAGGCGAGCTCGCGCTGGCGGGCGACCGCAGGGCGCCTTTCCTGTTTGAGGTGAAGAAGCAGGGCACCGACTCTGCCACCTTCACCCTGATCAACGGAGAGGAACGGGTAGAGCTGCCCGGCGCCGCATTTCACGGCGACACGCTCATCGTCCCCATCGTGGCCTATGATGCCGTGCTCAAAGGATTTGTCACGGGCGACCACATTGAGGGAAAGTTTATCAAGAATTACATCGAAGACGATCCCGGCGTACCTTTTACCGCTGTCTATGGCGTGACAGAACGTTTTGCGCCCGCCACACAACCCACCACAAGGAAGATCGATGGCAAGTGGGATGTGCTCTTCGTGGGCGAATCCGGAGATTCCGCCCACAACGTGGGCATCTTCAAAACCGACGGAGCCATTGTCACCGGTTCCATACTGACCAACACCGGCGACCTCCGCTTTCTGGAAGGCGCCTATACCGGTGAGGGTGTGCAGCTCTCCGCCTTTGGCGGACTGAGTCCCTATTACATCGAACTCACCTTCACAGCAGATACCCTTTTCGAGGGTACTTTTTACACGACTCGCGGCACCACACAACTTCAGGGCACGAAGAACGACGCGGCAGCGCTGGCCGATGCCTACTCGCTGGCCGGCCTCAAGCCGGGTTACGAAACACTGAGCTTCTCACTGCCCGATCTGGAAGGAAATACCGTTTCACTCAGTGACGAACGGTATAAAGGCAAAGTGGTGATTGTGTCGATTCTCGGGAGCTGGTGCCCCAACTGCCTCGATGAGATGGCGTTTCTGGCGCCCTGGTATGAAGAGAACAAAGGGCGGGGCGTGGAGATCCTCGGTATCGCCTTTGAACGGAAAGACGACGAAGCCTATGCAAAGAAAGCCATTGACCAGCTTAAAGAACGCTATCATACCGGCTACCCCATCCTCTTTGGCGGAGCGGTCGGCAAGGAAAATGTGGCCGGTGCGTTGCCCGAGCTGGACAACTTCTCCAGTTATCCCACCACCATTTTTATCGATAAGCAGGGCAAGGTACGCACCATTCATACCGGCTTCAACGGACCGGCTACCGGCCTCTTTTATGAAGAATTCATCAAAGAGTTCAACGCTTTGGTTGATTCCCTATTGGAGGAATAAAGCTGAATCCTGAATCCTGACCGCTAAACCCCAAACCGCTGCCCAGGTACACGCTTCCACTTCCAAAGCTGACAGCTGAATCCTGAATCCTGAATCCTGACCGCTGAATCCTGAAAGCTGATAGCTGATAGCTGACCGCTGATTCCTGACTCCTGACCGCTTAAACATCATGCAAAAGTTTTCATTTCGTTTTATTCTCCTTCTCTTTTTCCTGTTTTCAGTCACCCTGCATGTGACTGGGCAAGAAAGTGATGGGATGGAGGTCAACCTGATAAAGCAACCCCTTCGTTTCAGATCAAGTTATGAACTGTTGAAAATGTCAAGGGAACCTGATCTGGGCATGTTGGGGATGGGAGCTGACTTTTTTATTGTGGATAAGCTTCCCAATCTCTATTTTACAATCAATACCTATTCGGCCATCATTGGAACGAGGCCGGGATTGATCACCTTCGGTACGGGAGCAGGATATGTTCAACCCCTGTTTCGATCCCCCTTATCGTTGGATGCGGGAATCTTTGTAGGTGGAGGCGGAGGCGGAGGTGCTCCCGATGGCGGAGGGTTAATCACGCGTCTGCACCTCAACCTCTCTTACAGCATAAAACAAGTTTCGTTGTTCGGAGGCTACTCCCGGTTGGATTTTCCAAACGGAGACATCGGAGGAAACAATTTCAATGTTGGCCTCACCTTGTCTACACAATTCAGCACGGCAAGAAGGTCAGGTACCGCATCCATGGCAGCAGATTTTGAGGATACGCTCGATAAAGAATCAAAATTCAGGGTGCAGATTACCGGACAGAATTATATAAAATTTGCTGGTCGCCCTACCTTTCCCAGTAATATACCAGCGCCCAAAGAAGGTGAGATTTCTTTGGTTGGCATCGAGTTGGATCATTTTTTTCATAACAAATGGTATGCGGCACTGAAATTACATGGTGCGGTAGCAGGCGGTATCGATGGCTATATGAGTTATTTAGTCGGCCTGGGATTTGAACAGGCGCTAGGGACCGATCGATTGACCCTTGACACCCAGCTGCTGGCAGGTCCCAGTGGCGGAGGAGGTATAGCAAGTGGCGGAGGAGGAATCATCCAGGGGTCGGTCGGTTTAAGAGCCCTGTTGGGAAATGCGTATGGAATCAAAGCCGCAATTGGTCAGACAATCACTCCCGGAGGGGAGTTTAATGGCACACTATTGGAATTGGGTTTATCCAAAAACTTCCAGTTTGCTTCAACGGGGAGTGACCGTCAGAAAACCGCCTATCGTCTGAAGGACACGGATCGGCTCCATGAGTTTGGTTTTGAATTGCTGAACCGGACCTATTACCCTTCCACCAAATCAATAGACAAAAATGGAAGTCCTTATGACCGGGCTTTCAACCTGATGGGGTTGGTCGTGTCAAAAAAATTAAATCATCATTTTGATATTCTGGGAGCAACCTATTGGGCATACCAGGGATCTTATGGAGCTTATGCCGAAGGCCTTTTGGGTGTAGGATATCGGTATGGATGGACGCCTTCCTGGAAATTCCGCGCGCAGGTACTGGGAGGTGCAGCCGGAGGTGGAGGCATTGATACAGGCAATGGATTGGTTTTTCAGTATAGCGCCGGATTGGCTCATCAGATCAATCAAAACTGGGGATTTTCTATCGGCGCTGGACAGATGGTGGGTGTGAAAGGCAATTTTAAGCCCATCTTTACGGATATCGGCATCATCTACAGATTCGCAACCATACAGAATCGATAGAATCCGCTGACCGCTGCCCGCCAAATTCTCAAATCGCTCACTCTAACACCAACCCCACTACCCAAGCTGATCGCTGACACCTGACAGCTGACAGCTGACAGCTTAACCCTAAAACATATCCTCCATCAAATCATCCACACTCTCCAGTCCTATCGACATGCGGAGTGTGGTTTCTTTTATGTCCATGGCGGCACGTTGTTCGGGAGTGAAGGTGCCATAGATGGTGCTTGCAGGGTGAATGATGAGTGTACGGTTGTCGAAGAGATTTGTGGCACGGCGAATCAGCCTGAGCCGGTTCATGAAGGCATAACATCGTTCTTTTGAATCCAGGTCGAACGTCAGCATCGCTCCCGGACATACTCCAAACTGTCTTTTGCTCACTTCATAATAAGGATTGTCCGGCAGTCCCGGATAATTGACCGACACCACACCCGGCATCGACTGCAACCTTCCGGCAATCTCCTGGCATCCGGCTGCTTGCCGTTCGTAGCGAATCTGCAATGTTTCCAGTCCCAGCGACTGCATATAAGCCACCTCCGGTGTCATGTAGGCACCCAGGTTGCGGTGTATCTCCTTGCGCAGTTTAAAGTGGAAGGCCGACGCTTCGGCGTCGGCAAAAGGCTTCAGCTTGGGAGAGTGCGACCAGTCGAACTTCCCGTAATCGATGATCAGTCCCCCCAGACTGGTTCCTCCGCCCGAGATATACTTGGTGCTCGATATCACATCGATGTCGATGCCGAAGTAAGATGCACGAAAGGTGCTGAAAGGAATGAGTGTGGTATCGGCGATGAGCGGAACGTTTCTTTCGTGCGCGACAGCAGCCAATGCCAACAGGTCCACCACTTCCATTTGCGGGTTGGTGATCACCTCCGCAAAGACGCTGCATGTATTTCCGTCGATGCTGGCTGCTACTTCCTCTGCGTTTGTCAGGTCGCAGAAACGTATTTCCACGCCAAAGGCGCCCAGCGTATTTACGAAGAAGGAGTATGTATTTCCAAAGAGGTGGCGCGATGTAACCAGGTTGCAGCCACTCCATGCGAGGGTAAAAAATGTGTTGCTGATGGCTGCCATGCCCGAGTTGAGGGCAGTCACCCCATGAGCACCGGTCGCCACTTTCACCCGTTCTTCAAAGTACTGCACCGTTGGGTTTGTCACTCTTGAGTAAGTATGTTCATTTGTACGACCGCAGAAGGCGGCTGCCATCTCTTCTGCCGTCTCAAATTCATAAGCCAGCGCGTGATAGACCGGCATCGAGAGAGCACCATATGCATCGTTTTTCGGATAGGGAAGCCCCAGCAGCTTTGTTTCGTATTTTGTTTCTTTCATTTCCGACAATCTTTTCATTTGCAAATGTACACAGTTTCCCGATTTATTCATCCCGTTCATCGATGAAAAATTGCCATTCATCTATTCCGCTTGAAGCCCGCCGACATTATTTCTATCTTTGTGGCAACGGTGCGTAATTCGTTTTCAACCCTTTTCAATAAACTGATGAGAAAGACAATATTCCTTTTGCTGCTATCGGCCCTGATGACATCCGTTCAGGCACAAACCGCCATGGGAACGCTCTCGGGAAAGATCATCGACAAGGACACAGGAGAATCAGTTCCTGCGGCCACCATCCGCATACTCACACCGGAGGATAGCACGCTGGTCACCGGTGCTTCCTCCACTGGCGAAGGAACTTTTCTTATCCCGGTAAAACATGGCAATTACATTGCCAACATCTCCTTTGTGGGTTACACTCCCTACTTTCAGGAGTTCACCCTCTCCCCCACACAGCCGACCGTACGGCTCGACACCATTGCCCTGCAGGAACAATCCATCTTGCTCGATGAAGCGGTGGTCACAGCTGCTGCTACCGAGATCCTTGTGAAGGGAGACACGCTGGAATACAATGCGTCCGCCTACAAGGTGACCGGCATGGCCGTAGTGGAAGATCTGCTGAAGCAGATGACCGGTGTGGAGATCGATCAGAATGGCGTCATCAAAGTACAGGGGAAGGAAATCAAGAAGATATTTGTCGATGGCAAAGAGTTCTTTAGCGATGATCCAAAGATCGCCTCCAAAAACCTCCCTGCCAGGATGGTCGAGAAGCTGCAGGTGCTGGATAACAAGTCGGAGATGGAGAAGATGACCGGCTTCGACGACGGAGAAGAAGAGATGATCATCAACCTCACCGTCCGTCCCAACATGAAGCAGGGAAGCTTCGGCAATGCCTTTGCCGGATATGGCAGCCAGGAGCGTTTTGAAGTGAATGCACTGGTCAATCACATGCGCAACAGCGACCAGATGACCTTTATGGGTGGCATCAACAACACCAACAACGCCGGGGCCTCCGACCTGGGAGCAACCATGGGAGGCGGTGGCGGTGGAAGAACAAGAGGTGGTGGCGGAAATGGCATCAACACGGCAGCCAACAGCGGTTTCAACTTCAGCAAGAAGGTATCGGAAAAGCTGGAGGTGGGTGGCAACATCCGTTACGGCAATAACCGGTCGGAATCACTGTCGAAAGTATACACCCAGAACCTGTTGAGCCAGGGCGACACCTATGAGGATCAGCATAACCGCTCTCACAGTCGCGATGAAAATCTGAATATGGATGTACGCCTTGAGTGGAAGCCCGACTCCATGACCACGCTCATATTCCGCCCTACCCTCAGCTTTAACAACAGTGAAAGCATGGAGACCGATCTGTTTTCCACAACGCGTGTTGCGGGCGATACCGTCAATTACGGGAATGCCGACTACAATTCACGCGGCAACGGGAATAATATCGGCGGCAATCTCAACTTCAACCGTCGTCTCGGGAAACCGGGCCGAAGCATCAGCGTGGGGCTCAATGTTCGCTCCAATGACTCGGAGAATAAGGCGATGAACATTTCCAATACCTACTATACCGGAAACCGGGCCGACGATCTGCTCGACCAGCGCATCACCAACAGCAACAGCAGCGGGAACTGGAGCGGTTCGGTCTCATATGTGGAGCCACTGGGCAAACAAAAATTTCTTCAGCTTTCCTATAACTACCGTCAGGGATCGTCCCAATCGGATAAAGACACCCGCACCCGCGATGAAGAGGGTAATTACACCGTCTTCGATACCAAATACAGCAAGCTGAACGACAACAGTTCTGTGAATCAGGATATCGGGATCAGCTTCCGGTCGAGAAGTGAAAAACAGAATTACAATGTCGGCTTCAGCGTCTACCCCACCTCCTCAAAGAGGAAAACCTATATCGGCGATTCGCTCATCAGCAATATCACACAAAACGTGACCAACTATTCCCCCAATGCGCAGTACAACTACCTCTGGTCGAGGCAGAAGAACCTCCGTTTCACCTACACGGGGAACACCGATCAGCCTTCCGTAAATCAGATATCGCCAGTGATCGACGTGAGCAATCCGCTGAACATCACCTATGGGAATCCCGATCTCAAGCCCGCGTTCATGCACCGCATGAATGTCCGCTATCAGAACTCAAAGCCACAGGAAAACCGTTTTCATATGCTCACCGGCAGTTTCAATTATACCCTGAATGCGATTGTCACCTCCCGTTTCACCGATCCAGAGACAGGACGCAAGGAGAACACCTACCGGAATGTGAATGGCAACTGGGACGGAGATCTCCGTTTTACCACGTCGCAGCCGCTCTTCAGCAAAAAGTTTACGGTTACGAGCACCTCCAATGCCAGCTANNAATAATGGCTTTTCCAACAATGAGGAAAACATTAGCAGGCAAGTAAACCTTTCTGAAAACATGAGTTTTAACTATAACTCGGCAAAGTTTCAGTTCTCCCTCAGGGGCAACATCTCCTACAATAAAGTACAAAACAGCCTGGAAGGGCAACAGGACAGGGAATATTTCAATTATGGGAGCTCAGCCTATACCACCATCTACCTTCCGTTCGATCTAAACTTCCAGAGCGACATCCGCTACGCCACCAACTCAGGTTATTCCGATGGCTTCAAACAAAACGAAACCCTCTGGAATGCCTCACTCGAAAAACAGATATTGAAACAAAAGAATGGTCTTATCCGGGTGAAGGTATACGACATCCTGCAGCAACGAAGCAATATTCGCAGGAATGTTTCATCCAATTTTATTCGTGATACGACAACCAATACGCTTACAAGCTATTTCATCGTACACTTTGTCTATCGTTTCAACATATTCAAGGGAGGAGCTTCGCGGGGTGATATGCACAGAGACAGAGAATGGGGCGATGGAGATTCCGGCAGACGTCGTTCCGGTTGAGGACAAAACAAAAAAATCCCCGTGAACTTGTTATTCCGGGGATATCTTCATCCTTAAAAAAGGGTTACTTAAAAATCGGGGAAGCGGAACCGATCCATCGGTGGCACCACTCTCCTCCTGTATCTGTACAATTCATAAGTCCAATAGAGGACAAATCCTGTGACAATATTACATTTCAGTGACATATTTATTATCTTTTTAGAATCCATGCGTCCGAATGCGATGGATATTTTTTGTGTACTTCCCTTAGAAAGGCAGCAGCTTCTGTCTCGTCGGTAAAAGATGCGGCAAACACATCAATACGTCCCGAGCGCTTCAGGCTACCAGTCTGTGTAAATCCCTCCTTTGCGAGTGTTTCAATCATTTTCTGTGCCACCTCAGGCAATTCGTAAACACCCATCACCACGTAAAAACGGGGGCCGGTGACAGGCACCTGCAGTGATACATCCTGAGAAGCAGCATCGGTTACAGTTTCCGTAGCCGGTTGTGCCGATAAAACGTTCGATTCAACGGTTGTTTGGTTATCCGGCAGACCGTTTTTCCGGATCTGTTTCTCTGCCTGCTTGTTTCCGAACAGCGATGTTTCTTCGATCATCTTGGCCAGCTGATGACCGTTGTTGGTGTCGCTCACCGGGAGCAGGATCAATAGTAACAGGACGACCGCAGCGGCAGCCACGCTGATACCACGACTGTATGTTCTCTTTCCCGGTTGGGTCTGTTTTGCAGGTGTTGTAGCTGTCTGCATCTGCACGAGTGGTCTGAGTGAAGCCCTGGTGAGTCCGAATAAAGCCGGACGCACAAAATCGGCCGGTGTATAGGTAAATCGTTCCCCTTCGTTCCTGGTGAATGAACCCAGCTTACCCATATCCACATGCTGCATTTCCTGCAACTGATGTTTCAGCTCCTCCACCCCTTTTTCAATGCGTAGCATGGCTGCTTCGAACATCAGCTGTCCGCTTTTCATGTAAGACTGTGCCAGCAGACCGTCGTTGTGGGTCAGGTCACGGTTGAATACCAGCTCGCATGCAGGCGCGTTAAACGTGGCGATACCATCCCTACGGGAGGGTATCGTATTGACCACGAAGCCACCAAAGCCGGGAATGATGACGCAGTTGTGCTCATGTAACAGAAATTCTATGTGCGAAATCATTTCATTCATGAGGCAAAGTTAAAAAAGATTGGGAGTTAATTGCAAGAAAAAGTGATTTTTTTTTATTTCCTTACTTTATCCTGATTGTGGCTGGCAAAATCTTTCCAGTCCCTGTATTTCTTGTCGCCGGCGGTGATACCCGACTGATAAAAATGGCACAACGCTGCGGCAAGTCCGTCCGTTGCATCCAGTTGCGGCAGCATGTTCTCGTCGGGGATATGCAGGATCTTCTGCAGCATGTATGCCACCTGCTCCTTGGCCGCCCTGCCGTTGCCTGTGATGGCCATCTTTATTTTCAACGGTGCATATTCAAATATCGGTATGTCGCGCGAGATGGCTGCTGCCATGGCTACCCCCTGTGCACGACCCAGCTTGAGCATGCTCTGCACGTTCTTGCCAAAGAAAGGCGACTCAATGGCCAGCTCATCCGGCAGGAACTCCTCAATCAGGCCGATCACCCGTGCATATATCTTCGCCAGCTTCAGGTAATGATCGCCATATTTTCCCAGTTGCATCACCCCCATCGCCATCAGCGAAGGTTTGTTATCCAGTACACGGAGGATGCCGTAGCCCATCACCTGCGTACCCGGGTCAATCCCCAGGATAATTCTCTCTTTCTGCATGAATGACTTCCCGCTAAAATCAGTACTCAACCGTCTGCATGATGGTGGAGAAACCAATCAGCTTCTCCTTAAACTTCTCCAGGAGCGGTGCATGTATAGCCTGGCTCTCATTGGCATTCCAGCGCTCCAGCGCCACAATATCGGCTACAGTAAACTCCATCGCATAGGAGTGCCCTTCGTCCTCCTCCTTTCCATACACACGTGCCAGTCGCGGCGACGTGAGCAGTCCGCTTCTTGTGCACATTGGAATGTAATGCTGCAACATGTACTCTACGAAGTCCTCCTGTATTTCTTTTTCCACGTGAAAAGTGGTATTGAAAACAATCATATAGGCTAATTTTAAGTTTTTCTCTCCCGTTTTTTATTGCAAATATAAACAAAATCTCTATCTTTGCACCACGAAAATCGCGGGGGTTTAGCTCATCTGGCTAGAGCGC
>DFYK01000096.1 GCA_002383605.1 Proteiniphilum sp. UBA4084
AACTGAATGCATAAAAGCAAATGTAAAAATACAAATAAAAACAGGACCAGACCAGGATTGTGTAAATAATTATCCGCCACTTCTCCTCCATCTTTCCGATTAGTTTCAGGTCATATCTTACCGTATGAAAAAGATTTTTTATCTTTTTCATGAAGGATTTCTCCCTGAAAACAGTCAGCATCAGCACCACCATCAAAAGCAACATGGCCAAAATCAAATAGATCCACCAGGAGGAAAAAAAGGCGGACATCTTTTCAGCAAACTGCGGGTTATTGTGAAAGTAGGATACGAAAAAGTCGATATAAAGAACCACACTGACAAAAACCACCAGCAATCCCGCCATCACATCAACAACCTTATCTACCAGGAATGTTTCGAGTGTCTTGCCGAAGGGAATTTTATCATATTTGCTGACAACGCCGCAGCGCCAGATATCCCCCGCACGGGGAAGCACAAAGTTAACGGCATAGTTCCCCAATGTGGCATACACGATGCTGGCCCGGGGAGGATGATAACCGAGCGACTTCACAAAAAGTTCCCATCTCAGTCCCCTGAGCATATTTCCCAAAAGCCCGAAAATCAAGGATGCTGCAATGATACCGAAGTTGGCCGACTGTACAATCTGCCACAACTCACCCAAATCGGTATTGCGATACATTGCCCATATAATCAACAATCCCAGCAGCAATGAAAGCACTGTCTTCAGCACACTCTTCAAGGATTCTGCATTTATTTTCACTTCGCAGCTGTTTATTTTCTTGTACAACCTAAGTCCAATTATTATTCAAAGGTATTCAAACACTTATTAATCAACAGTGGGAACTTGTTTTTTAGAATATGTTTGAATTATTTTATACAATAAAAATGTTACCTTTGTGGCCGTAAAGATAAGGAATAAACGCCATATTGCAATGATCCCGGTAAGAGCAAAAAAAAATCTCGGGCAGCATTTTCTCAGAGATGAGGAAATAGCAGACCGCATCGCGGCCACCCTCGACAATTTCCCCTCACTTCCTGTGCTGGAGGTGGGGCCGGGCACCGGTATGCTCACACGGTTCCTGCTGAAAAGAGAGAGGGACCTCACTGTCGTGGAAATAGACAGGGAATCCATTGATTATCTGAAGATAAATTTCCCTGAACTACGGGACAGAATCATTCAGCAAGATTTTCTTCGAATGGATCTTTCCCGATACTACGACGGAGAATTCAGCGTAATAGGTAATTATCCCTATAATATCTCTTCACAAATTTTCTTTAAAGTGATTGATCACAGGGAACAGATTCCCTGTTGTTCGGGAATGATTCAAAAGGAGGTCGCTGAACGCATGGTTGCCTCACCCGGCAGCAAGTCATATGGTATCCTGACCGTATTGTTGCAGGCATGGTACGATATAGAGTACCTGTTCACGGTGAATGAACAAGCGTTTATCCCTCCGCCCAAGGTCAAATCGGCAGTCATACGGCTTACGCGAAACAAGCGAAAGCGGCTCGACTGCAACGAAAAATTATTCAAAACAGTGGTGAAGACAAGTTTCAACCAGCGACGAAAGATGCTGCGTAACTCCATCAAATCACTGCTATCCGACGAGAGCCCCCTGCCTGACGACCCCATGCTCACCAAAAGACCCGAGCAGTTGTCTATAGAGCAGTTCGTACAGCTAACAAATCTGCTGGAACCATTGGTCAGACAGGCTCCCCCGGAAGAGAAAAATGACTGATTATTCACGATTCAATAAAAAGAGAGATCATGGCGGAAATAAAATTATTCTATCACAAAGACGGCATCGTCAGATTAAGCCGCAGCCTCGATTTCCTGAAATCCAACCCCATACAGAACTTTCTGTGGATCGACCTCAACGACGTGGACGAAGAGGTAGAAAACGAACTGGAGGACTTCCTGAAGATTTATATCCAGGAAGAAGAAGAAATGATCGAGATTGAGATGTCTTCTCGCTATATCGAAACAAACGACACCCTGGTGGTCAATTCCAACTTTCTGTTATCGAACTTCGAAACCGATCCCGTATCATTCATCCTGAAAAACAACATCCTTGTCACGGTCCGGGGTGAAGAGCTGATTTCGTTTCATGAGACGGTAAAAAAAATATCGGCAAATCCCAAGAACTATCCTACGGGGGCACATGTACTTGTAGCACTGCTGGAGACACGGGTCGAATTCGATGCCGACATGATTGAGAACATGACGCAGAAGATTACCCAGTTAAGTAATTCACTCACGCTGCAGGAGGCCGATGAGGAACTGTTGTCGGAGATCAAAAACCTGCAGGAAAAAACCATGCTGCTGCGTGAAAACATCATCGACAAACAGCGTGTCGTATCAAGCATGTTACGCAGTGAATTTATTTCTCCAGAACTACAGCCGAAGCTCTCCATCATCATCAAAGACATCAATTCGCTGGTGGAACACATCAAGTTCAGTTTCGACCGACTCGATTATTTGCAGGATACTTTTCTGGGTTATGTCAATATCGAGCAGAACAAGATCATCAAAATATTTACCATTGTTTCCGTCATCTTCATGCCTCCCACCCTCATCGCGAGTATTTACGGGATGAACTTCGATTTCATGCCCGAGCTCGATAAAAAATGGGGTTATCCGGCAGCCATCCTGTTTATGGTGCTTTCCTCACTTTTCATACTCTACTATTTCAAGAAAAGAAAATGGCTATAGTTCAATAGTTATTCCAGCATAAAGTGCATGCCGGGTTGTTTCTCCGGAAAGATGGTGCGCAATGGTTCCTCCAGTTCCGATGTGCGATAACCCAGTAAGAGAGGCGCCAGTTCTTTGATGTCGACGTGAAAAACAGGTTGTACGAAGTAACTGTTTGTGTCGGCATTTCCATCAGACAGGGTAATGGCACCATTGTTTTCCTCAAGTAGTTCGTCTTTCACGACAAACGAGAACGATTGATGCGTGTAACGGTCTGCAAAGATGTTGCATAGTTGCTCCGCATCGATTACACGGGCCATACCGGGCAGTTTTTTTTTATGCGGAAAATCAAAAAGCATCGCCTCCTCCACGATGGCCTGAAAATCATCGTATGTTTTCTGCAGGGTCATATCCTTCTGCCGAAAGCAGGCATCGAATGCCCGGTACGCTGCATGCAAGTCGCCAGGATACCGTTCAGTCAGCTCCTTCAAAGAGGGCAACACATCGGCACCCGCATCAAATGTTTTTGCAAAGTCGAATTTATCATAAAACTGCACTAATCCTTCTTCCTGGGGCACCAGCAGGATCAGCGGTACACCCTTTTCACGGGCAATTTCAAGGCTACGAATCACCAACTGTCCGGCATAGCCCCTCTTCCGGGCTTCCGGTAATGTAGCCACACCCGAAAGGTAGATCACCGGGATTTCGGTATCACAGAAAGTGAACCGGTAAGGCAGCATCTGCAACGATGCCACCGCCTGATCGCCCTCCATATACAGGAGAGTCTGTTCATTCCGGTATTTGTGCCGGAAGTATATCTCCATATAGTCATCGGGATCACCGAAAACGGTTTTCCACATGTCCCAGACCTGCTGTTTTGTTCTGTCGTCAGCAAACTGAATCATCGGTTTCCAATTTTATATTATCTTCAATTACGTGCGCAGCACGAATAACGTGCGCGCAACGGACAAATAATGCGAAGCGAATCACAGCGAAGCCAAATAACGCGAACTTAGTGAACAAATAACGGCGGAGCCAAATACAGTTTCAGCTTTTCAGTCGGGCGTTGTATTTCTCCAGGATGATGTCGGGCTGATAAGAGAGTTTTGCCTGGCGCAAGTTATCAATGCCCATGTCCTCTTCACGGTTCACATACATAAACTCCGCTGCCTCATTTTCAACAAATTGCTGGTTGATCATATTGTATGCACCATGAATGGTTGTAAATGCTTTCTCAACATGGACCACAACCGTATCTTCCGTAAGAAGCTCGCCAATGGAAAAGGCCGCAATCTCATTGTCCACACAAAGAAGCCCTCCCTTCAGGTTCAGATATTCAAAATTATCCAGCATCAGTGTAGTTGCATCATCATCATAAACCAGAGAAGGATCTTTCTCCTCCATGTTCATCTTCATCCACTTGTCGAGCATCATTTTGGACTCTTTCACCAGTTCCGGGTTACCTGTCAAAGTTTTATATTTCCAGTTGTTTTCTCTTTTAAATCGATTAATATGATTTCGTTTACTTTGCAGCTTCTTCCCTTTTAGATGGATCAATTTCTCCGTGGTGTAGATATAGTCCGACACGCTCCTGTTCAGCTTGTAATCAAATATGCCGGGCATGGCCTCCTCAATCTCATCAATCATATCCTGCGTAAGGCCCCTGATTTGAAAGACAGAGTCAAACTGTTCATGATCATCCATGATTAATGCGATCCCTTTTTTCAGGTCACCTGCACCCACAGGTTTTAGATATGAATTCCGGCCGTTGTTGTCTTTAAAACGGATAAACAGCCATTCATCATTCACAGCGAATTGTGTGTCAAATTTTTTTCCCCAGCAAAACAAATTGGTGAAACAGAGATCTGAGGCTCTGTAATTTTGTTTTTGCAGATAAGAATTGATCAGATCCCGGTCTTCGAGATCCAATGATTTAAATGTAAACATAATGCAGGTACTTACTTTCTCTCAATAGTTAGAGGTAGCGAACAAATAAAGCTGCTTCCATAGCAGGCGAATATCTGAACAATTCTGTGTCGGAAAAGTTTAGGACAGGTGATTTAAAATTTTTTGAATCCGACTATCTCCCGCACGTCGGCGATGGTTTTGGAAGCACTCTCACGCGCTTTCTCAACTCCTTCCGAGGTCACCTTCCGCAAGTAGGTCTCATTTTTTTCAATTTCAAGTACCCGTTCACGAATCGGCGTTGTGACCCGGATAATGTCTTCCGCCAGTTGTTTTTTCAGGTCGCCGTACCGTATTTCACAACTGTTCCACTGATGTTCGAAATGCCGCACCACATCGGGAGTTGAGACCGTTCGCAGGATGGTAAAGAGATTCTCAATATAATCAGGCTTGGGAGAATTGGGGGCAGATGGTCCGGCGTCGGTCAGCGCTTTTTTTACTTTTTTCTCAATTTCTTTCGGACTGTCGTTCAGGTAGATGGCGTTCCCTTCCGACTTACCCATTTTTCCACTACCGTCTAATCCGGGAATCTTTACCAACTCCTCACCAAAGTTGTAAGCCACCGGTTCTTTGAAATACTCCACCCCGTAGAAGTTATTAAAGCGACGCGCAAACTTGCGTGTCATCTCCAGATGCTGCTCCTGGTCCTTTCCTACAGGTACCTTGTCGGCATTGTGGATAAGAATATCTGCCGCCATAAGACTCGGGTAAGTCAACAGGCCCGCATTTACATTTTCGGGTTGCTTGCGTGCCTTCTCTTTGAATGAGGTTGTCTTTGCCAACTCTCCCATGTAAGCATGCATATTCAGATAGAGATAAAGTTCCGCGGTTTCGTGCAGGTCACTTTGCACGTAGATTACCGATTTCTCCGGGTCGATGCCTGCGGCCAGATAATCCACCAGCACATTTTTCACATTTTCATGTAAATGCTTCGGGTCGGGATGCGTCGTGAGTGAATGTATATCGGCAATAAAAAAATAACATCTGTTCTCTTCCTGCATCCGTATGAAGTTTCGCAATGCGCCATAATAATTCCCCAGATGTAACTTACCGGTTGATCGAATCCCACTTAAAACAATATCCATAATCTCTAGCTGAAATGATTTGAGCCCACAAAGGTAATAAAATATCAGTAAAAAGAGAACCCTTTTTGGGAGCTAAGCTGTCTGGAATCGATACTGATTCTAAAAAAGGCAATTAAAGAAATTTTTCCGTAAATAGTTCTTTTATATGATGCTGAAAAGTACTATTTTTGTTGTGTGAAAGCAAAGTCCCGAAAATATTCGGGTGGGCTGTCTTAAAAATCGTATCATCAAACTAAATCTTCAAAATAATTAAAAAAAGAACTTTATGAGTTGGTTAATCAAATCATCTATCGGACGGAAATTTGTTCAAAGTATTTCCGGTCTCTTTCTGATTCTGTTCTTGCTGTTCCATGTATCGATGAACCTGGTTCTTGTATTCAGTTACGACACCTATGATTTCCTTGCCAATGAGGTGCTGGGAGCTAACTGGTGGGCTATCGTGGGTACCGGCGTAATCGCACTGGGATTCGTTGTTCATATCATCTATGCCATCGTGCTGACCTTGCAAAACAGGAAAGCCCGCGGCAAAGACAAGTATGCTTCATCCAGCAAGACACCCACAACCTGGTCATCACAAAACATGTTTGTTTTGGGACTTTTTATCCTGCTTTTCCTGATATTGCACTTCTATCAGTTTTGGTACCAAATGCAATTTAAGGAACTTTTCATGATAGAGGGTGCCCGCCACGATAGTGCCATGCTGGTTGAGGAAGTATTTTCACAGGCCTGGGTTGTGATCGTGTACATTGCCGCTTTCGTGGCCTTATGGTTCCATTTGACGCACGGATTCTGGAGTGCACTCCACACGGTAGGATGGAATAATACGATCTGGATGAAACGTCTCAAAGTGTTGGGAAATGTCATCTCTACTGCCATCTCCCTGGGATTCATCATCGTGGCGCTGGCCATGCATTTCGGATTTTCCAATTTATTAGGATAACGCAAGAATTATAATATTATGAGCAAGATTAATTCAAAAATACCACAGGGTCCTTTGGCAGAGAAATGGACTAACTACAAGAATCACCAGAAACTGGTTAATCCCGCCAATAAAAGGCGCCTCGACATCATTGTGGTGGGCACGGGACTGGCTGGCGCATCGGCAGCCGCATCCCTGGGAGAGATGGGATTCAACGTGCTGAACTTCTGCATTCAGGACTCACCGCGCCGTGCACACTCCATCGCCGCACAAGGGGGGATCAATGCAGCCAAAAATTATCCAAACGACGGCGACTCCGTATATCGTCTTTTCTATGATACCATCAAGGGGGGTGACTACAGGGCCCGTGAAGCCAACGTGTACCGCCTGGCAGAAGTATCAAACAGCATCATCGACCAGTGCGTGGCACAGGGAGTTCCTTTTGCCCGCGAGTATGGCGGATTGCTCGACAACCGCTCCTTTGGCGGTGCTCAGGTATCGCGTACCTTCTATGCCCGCGGACAGACCGGACAACAGCTGCTGCTCGGAGCCTACTCCGCGTTGAGCCGTGCCATTAACAAGAAACAGGTAAAACTATACACCCGCTATGAGATGGTGGATCTGGTCATCATCGATGGACGCGCCCGCGGTATCATTGCCCGCAACCTGGTTACCGGCAAGCTGGAACGTTTCAGTGCACACGCCGTGGTGATTGGCACGGGAGGCTATGGGAACACCTTCTTCCTGTCGACCAATGCCATGACCTCCAATGGTTCTGCAGCATGGCAGTGCTACAAGAAAGGAGCTTATTTTGCCAACCCCTGTATGGCTCAGATTCACCCCACCTGCATTCCGGTGCACGGTGAGTTTCAGTCGAAGTTAACCCTCATGTCGGAGTCGTTGCGTAACGACGGACGCATCTGGGTACCCAAAAAACTGGAAGATGCACAGGCCATCCGGGAAGGTAAGTTGAAACCCACCGACCTGAAAGAGGAGGATCGCGATTACTACCTGGAACGTCGTTACCCGGCATTCGGGAATCTTGTTCCCCGCGATGTGGCATCTCGCGCCGCCAAAGAGCGATGTGATGCCGGTTATGGCGTGGGTACAACCGGACTTGCGGTATACCTCGACTTTGCCGAAGCCATCCAGCGTTTGGGCAAGGATGTGGTAGAAGCCCGCTATGGAAACCTGTTCCAGATGTATGAAAAGATTGTGGATGACAATCCATACGAAACCCCCATGATGATCTATCCCGCCATTCACTACACCATGGGCGGCATCTGGGTCGACTATGAACTGATGACCAACATCCCCGGCCTTTTCGCTATTGGTGAAGCCAATTTCTCCGACCACGGTGCAAACCGTCTGGGAGCATCGGCACTCATGCAGGGACTGGCCGACGGATATTTCGTATTACCATACACCATACAGAATTACCTGGCCGACCAGATCAACGTGCCCCGCTTCAAAACCGACAGACCCGAATTTGATCAGGCAGAGAAAGAAATCAACGACCGTCTCGACCGACTGATGAACATCAAGGGAAAACATTCGGTAGATCATATCCACAAGAAACTGGGCCATGTAATGTGGGATTTCGTTGGTATGGGACGTGATGCGGAAGGATTGAAAAAGGCGATTGAGAAGTTGAAAGAGGTCAAAGAGGATTTCTGGACTAACCTCCGCATTCCCGGCGACAAAGAGACACTCAACGTAGAACTCGAAAAGGCTTTGCGATTGGCCGACTTTATTGAGATAGGCGAGTTGATGGCACACGATGCACTCGACCGTGAAGAATCCTGCGGCGGCCACTTCCGTCTCGAACACCAGACACCCGAAGGGGAGGCCTTACGGCACGACGACCAGTTCTCATACGTCTCCTGCTGGGAATATCAGGGTGAGCAAAATGCTCCTGTCATGTACAAAGAGCCACTTGATTACGAATTCATTGTACGCCAGCAGAGAAACTATAAATCGTAAGCGCTTTTAAACGATTCAAAAAAACAACCAATCATGGATAAAGATATCAACATAAAAGTAAAAGTATGGCGCCAGAACGGACCCAAAGATAAAGGGCATTTTGAAACTTACCCGTTGGAAAATATTTCCCAGGGAAGTTCTTTTCTGGAAATGCTTGACATCCTCAACGAGAAACTCATCAACGAAGAAAAGGAACCCGTGGTATTCGATCACGACTGCCGCGAAGGCATTTGTGGCATGTGCAGTTTGTATATCAACGGACATCCGCATGGTCCAGATACCGGCATCACCACCTGTCAGCTGCATATGCGCCGCTTCAATGAGGGTGACACCATTACCGTGGAGCCGTGGCGTTCGGCCGGTTTCCCCATCATCAAAGACCTGATGGTAGACAGGTCGGCTTTCGACAAGATCATCCAGGCTGGCGGATATGTCTCAGTCAATACGGGCGGCGTACCCGACGCCAACGCCATCGCCATCCCGCGTGACGACGCCGAAATGGCAATGGATGCCGCGGCATGTATTGGTTGCGGTGCCTGTGTGGCAGCCTGCAAAAACGGGTCGGCCATGCTTTTCGTGTCGGCCAAGGTGAGTCAGTTCGCCCTCTTACCACAGGGACGGGTGGAAGCTACCCGCCGT
This sequence comes from Proteiniphilum sp. UBA4084, assembly GCA_002383605.1. Taxonomy (GTDB): domain Bacteria; phylum Bacteroidota; class Bacteroidia; order Bacteroidales; family Dysgonomonadaceae; genus Proteiniphilum. Next base: position 9,263 of record DFYK01000096.1, read on the forward strand.
GCCAAATCGATGGTCGCCAAAATGGATGAGCTGGGCTTCGGCAACTGCACCAACACCGGAGCCTGTGAAGTGGAATGTCCGAAAAATATCTCCATCACCAATATTGCCAGGTTGAACAGGGAATTCCTGAAAGCAAAGTTCAAGGACTGAGATAACCAAAACAGATATTAAGAAAGCGTTACCTCTCTTGCAAAGAGTCGGGACGCTTTTCTTTTATGGATTTTAAGATTAATTTAACAACCTATCCACACGCTTGTTTGTTTATCTGGTATCATGTTTGTTTATCTGGTATCACAGATAGAGTTTTGTGATGATTAACAACAATCAGCAAAAAGAAAAATGAAAACAAAAACAATGTGCAAGACCGGCATGGTCATTCTATTGTTGTCCATGCTCAGTATACCGGCTTTTTCACAGATTAGGTTTGGTATAAAAGCAAGTGTTGGATTGAATAATCCCGAATTCAGCAGTAGCACACTTTCGGTGGAAAATATGACAACCTACGCAATCGGACCTTCCATCGAGGCCCCACTACTTCCACTGGGAGTCGGTACCCTTGGCATTGAAGCATCGCTACTGTACAACGACAACAGGATGACGGTGGCACGACTTTCGGGTGAAGGGGGAGAGAAGGACGTCTCTAACCGCTATCTGTTGCTTCCCGTAAATGCAAAATTTAAATTCGGAGGAGGCATGCTTCCCTTGAGGTTGTATGCTGCAGCAGGACCCTACGCTGGATACCTTATTGAAGGAGATAAGTTGAATTTGAGTGAGACCCTGAATGACATAAATGCCAAGGAGTTTCAGGCAGGCGTGAATCTGGGTATCGGCTTTGAAGTATTTAGCATGATACAGTTGGGTGTGAACTACCGCGTCCAGCTCACCGACAATTACTCCATTGATGAACCGAACTGGAGTGCCCCCCTCAACGGTAAATCAGATTACTGGAGTCTAACAGGGTCAATTTATTTTTAATGCATGTATGCTGATGTAATACTTCCACTCCCACTACCCGGTTTGTTCACCTACGCTGTTCCAACAGAGATGCAGCCAAGTATCGGGGTTGGGTACAGGGTGACTGTCCCTTTCGGGAGCCGAAAGCATTACACAGCCATTGTTACGCGTATTCACCGGGAGAGACCGGAGAATATAAAAATAAAGGAGATCCACTCCCTCATAGATTCGCATGCTGTAGTAAACGATCAGCAACTGAGACTGTGGGAGTGGATTTCTTTTTATTATTTATCTCCCCTGGGGGATGTTTACAAAGCAGCACTGCCTCCTTCGATGAAACCGCGTGATCTGCAGCAAACATATACTCCCAAAACCGAAAACTACATACAGATAGATCCGGAAATGGAGACAGCGTATGCCGATCGTCAATTGGGCAGGGCAAAAAAACAACAGGCCCTTTTAGCGGAAATAAGAGATTACCTTACCACAAAAAACGCTGATCGAATCGGTAAAAAAGAACTTTCCGGCTTCAGCACATATTCTGCTTCAGCATTGAAGGGGTTGCTGCAAAAAAAGATGCTGATCGACGTTCGCATAGAAACAAGCCGTCTTGAAAGTGACATAGCGCCAATCCGTGCCCCTTATACGCTGAATGAGCATCAAAATACAGCATTTCTGGACATCAACGATTGCTTTCGCCACAAACAGACCTGTCTGCTGCATGGTGTCACCTCAAGCGGAAAAACAGAGATTTATATCCATCTCATCACCCAATTTCTGGCCGAGGGGAAACAAACGCTGTATCTATTGCCTGAAATCGCGCTCACGGGTCAACTTACGGAGCGATTGCAGGCTGTGTTCGGCAGCCGTTTGGGCATCTATCACTCCCGCATCAATGATCAGGAGCGGGCTGAAATATGGCAGAAGATGTTGTCGCCACATCCCTATGACATCATTATCGGCGTGCGTTCATCCCTGTTTCTTCCATTTCATCAACTCGGACTGGTGATCGTGGATGAGGAACACGAAAGCAGTTACAAACAACAAGATCCCGCACCCCGCTATCATGCGCGGGATACAGCGGTGATGCTGGCTCATTTTTTTGAAGCAAAAACATTACTGGGATCCGCCACTCCCTCCATAGAATCCTATTACAATGCGCAGACGGGTAAGTATGGACTGGTTACGCTGACGGAGCGATTTAACGGTTCAATGATGCCGGAGATACGAATTGAAAACACACGGGAGCTGCGCCGCAGAAAAAAAATGAAATCTTTGCTTTCTCCCTTGCTTATAGAACTAATAGACCAATCTTTGAAGGAAAACAAACAGGCCATTCTCTTCCGGAACCGGCGAGGATATGCACCCCTGATTGTCTGTAAACAGTGTGAATGGACACCCAAATGCACCCGCTGCGATGTGACACTCACTTATCATAAAAAAACAAACAGGCTGATTTGTCACTATTGCAACAGCATATATTCTGTGCCGAAAATATGCCCTTCGTGCCATCAGGAGAGCCTGGAGACAATAGGACAGGGAACAGAACAGCTGGAAGAGGAAGTTTCCCGGCTTTTTCCGGATACTGTTGTGGCCAGGATGGACCAGGATTCCACCCGCGGGAAAGATCGTTCCGAGCAGATCATTCATGATTTTCAGCAACAAAAGATTCAGATACTGGTGGGAACACAGATGCTTTCGAAAGGACTCGATTTTGACCATGTAAAGGTGGTGGGCATCATCTCAGCAGACTCATTGCTCAATCATCCCGATTTCCGCGCTCACGAACGGGGCTTTCAACTGATGACGCAGGCAGCGGGAAGAGCAGGAAGAAAACAGACTCCGGGTACGGTGATCATTCAGAGCACTGATCCGGGAAATCCAATTTACTCCTTCGTCACCGGAAACAATTATGCAGCTTTTTTTCAGACTCAGCTTGCCGAACGAAAATTGTTTCATTATCCGCCATTTTACAGGTTAATCCGCATTATCTGTAAACACAAGGATGCGGAGAAAGCCGGGAATGTTGCTTTCCTTCTTGCCAAACTGTTGAGAAAATCGCTGCACGAACGTGTTCTGGGTCCCAACAAACCGGTTGTGGAACGCGTACAACTCTACTACATTCGTGAAATCCTGTTGAAACTGGAGTATGGACTCTCTTCCCATCAGATACGCGACATATTGAATAAAGCGGAAGCAAGATTGCGCGATGAATCCGATTTAAAACAGGTAGTGCTCTATTATGACGTGGATCCACTATCATAAAAAAACCGATAACCCTTGCGGATCATCGGCTCTTTTCTGTTTATATCCCACATATGGCGGGATCTATTTCATTTCAATTTCTTCTTTCAGGTCTATTTCGTTTCCTTCGCGGTCATAAAAATTATACTGCAGAAACCCGAGTTTCTGATCGGGGATAATTTGCATTCCCACATTGTATTTCTTTTTCCACTTATAGTTCAACGAAAACCAACCTTTCTGAACGTACGCTGCAACATAAGGGTGTATGTGCAGACTGAATTTCTTCACTTTGAGGCTGTTTGCTAAATAATCGACCTTTCTCTCCAGGGTATCGGTGAAAAGTATCGATGATTTAATCTTTCCTTTACCAAAGCAAGTGGGGCAAACTTCGCTTGTGGTAACTTCCATTTCGGGACGTACACGCTGACGTGTAATTTGCATGATCCCGAACTTACTCAATGGCAAAATGTTATGTTTGGCTCTGTCATGTGCCATCAGTTCCTGCATCTTAGAGAAGAGCTTGTTTCGATGCTCTGCTTTGCTCATATCGATGAAGTCGATGACAATGATCCCGCCCATATCCCGCAACCGTAGCTGACGGGCAATTTCTTCGGCGGCGGCCACATTTACTTCATAGGCACTCTCTTCCTGACCCAGTTTCGATTTGTTTCGGTTTCCGCTATTCACGTCAATCACATGCAACGCCTCGGTATGTTCTATGATCAGATAAGCACCATTTTTGAAGGTAACAGTTTTTCCAAAGAGCGATTTTATCTGTTTTGTTATGCCGTAATTATCTAAGATGGGCAATGCACCGGCATATTCTTTGACAATATTTTTTCTATCCGGTGCAATGATGCTCACATATTCGGCAATCTGCTTCGACACGTCTTTATCATTGACGTGTATCTGTTCGAAAGAAGGATTAAAAATATCGCGTAACAGAGCCACTGTGCGTCCCGTTTCCTCGAAAATGAGTGTGGGGGCTTTTGCTTTCTGTATCTTGCCGATATTGTCTTCCCATCTCTTGACCAGTACCTTTAATTCGGCATCGAGGTCGGCAACCCTTTTCCCCTCAGCATTTGTACGTATGATAACGCCAAAATTCCTGGGTTTAATACTTTGGATAAGTTGCCTGAGCCGGGCGCGCTCCTCGCGCGATTTGATTTTTTGCGATACCGACACCCGGTCGATGAATGGAATCAACACCATAAACCGTCCGGCGAAAGAAATTTCGGCGGTCAGTCTCGGTCCTTTGGTCGATATAGGTTCTTTGGCTATTTGCACCAAAATCTCCTGGCCGACCTTTAGAATGTCCGAGATGGAACCGTCTTTGTCGATATCGGGTTGCAGCTTCATCTTCTGGAGCTGCGGAATTTTTTTCTTGTCTTCAACAAGCTTCTGAAATTGCAGAATCGTGTTGAATTCAACCCCTAAATCCAAATAGTGAAGAAAAGCGTCCTTTTTGTGGCCCACGTTCACAAATGCAGCGTTGAGGGCAGGCATCAGTTTTTTAACTTTGCCCATGTAGATGTTGCCAACCGCAAAGGAGCCATCCTGGCTCTCCTGTTGCAGTTCTACCAGTTTCTTGTCTTCAAGAACCGCAATGGTTATCTCTTTGGATTGAACATCTACCACAAGTTCGCTTGTCACAATTGTTCGTTTTTTTGATTATTTACATAAAAAATCCGGACTTCTGTCTCCCAACAGAAAGGATGTTCACGCCTGAACCATTCCTGTTTTTATACACAAAGAACAAACTTAATTCCCGAAAGGTTCTTTTTAAGTTTGTCCCTGTATATGGTTGTAAAAAAAGCGTTACGGGCTTATTTCTTCTTCTTGTGCCTGTTTTTCCTCAGTCTCTTTTTACGCTTGTGTACAGACATTTTATGCCTTTTTCTTTTTTTTCCGCTTGGCATCTTTATTTCTCCTTATCAATTAAATTATTTTGATTCTTTTACCTGAGCCACAAAAGTTTTGGCCGGCTTAAAAGCAGGAATATTGTGTTCGGGAATAATGATGGTGGTGTTTTTAGAAATGTTCCGTGCAGTTTTCTGCGCTCTTTTTTTCACGATGAAACTGCCAAAACCTCTTAAATAGACGTTTTCGTTGTTTGCCAGGGAATCCTTCACCACATCCATAAAAGATTCTACCGTTGCCAATACTGACGCTTTATCCACACCAGTGTTCTTTGCAATCTCATTTACAATGTCTGCTTTAGTCATTTTACTTATACTTTTAAATATTAATAATAATCGCGGTGTTAATTAGTAAAATTTTGGATTGCAAATATATAGCTTTTTTTTCAACCCGAAAAATAATTGCAGGTAAATTTTCTGTTTTTCCATTATTTTCTGCGAAAATGCTTTTTTTGAATTAGTTTTGTACTGCTAAGCAAAACCAATATTGAATGGAAACAACCAAAGACCCATCCGGCATCACCATGCGGTTGCTGAATTGGTATAGTGAAAATAAACGCGATTTACCCTGGCGTGAAACCACCGATCCCTACCCCGTCTGGCTCTCGGAAGTTATTTTGCAGCAAACCCGCATCGCCCAGGGAAAGGATTATTATCTGCGATTTGTAGATCGTTTTCCCGATGTGCAATCGCTGGCGGCTGCCGAAGAGGAAGAGGTTCTCAAGCTATGGCAGGGACTGGGTTATTATACACGTGCACGCAACCTGCACGCCGCAGCCAAACAAATCATGACCCGATTCAACGGCAGGTTTCCTTCCAACTATTCCGAAATCCTCTCATTGAAAGGGATCGGCAAATATACGGCAGCAGCCATTTCATCCATCGCCTTTCATGCACCGTACGCTGTAGTTGACGGAAACGTGTTCAGGGTCATCGCCCGACTATTCGCAGTGGAAGCCCCCATAGATACGGCAGAAGGGAAAAAAAACATATCTGATGTTGCACAATCGCTGCTCCATACCGACCAGCCGGGAACTTACAATCAGGCGATTATGGATTTTGGTTCCCTCGTCTGCACACCGGTACAGCCAAAATGCGACGACTGCCCATTGCAGGTATATTGCAGGGCATATGAAAGGAAGAAAGTATCATTCTTTCCGGTCACTGGCCGCAAGCCAGCCGTCAGAAAGCGTTATTTCAACTATCTTCACATCATTCATGGGAGCAAAACTTTTATACAAAAACGCAATGGTGCTGATATCTGGAAGAATCTGTACGAGTTTCCACTGATTGAGACGTCCAAAGCAGTTAATTTTCTCATGCTTTCCCAGACTGATGATTTTCAGCATCTTTTTCCGGAAAATATAAACCTCTCCGTGGATCATCGCCTCACGATAAAACATCAGCTCACACATCAGGCTATCCATACACAATTTTATCGGTTGGAGATTTCGGCTGAAATCCCCTTTAATCCGCCACCGGACTTCATTCGCATCGAAGAAAAAGATCTTACTGCTTATCCTGTTTCCAGACTGACCGACAGGTATATAGAAATTATTTAATCCATTAAGTTTGTAAATATTAAAATTATGCCTAATTTTGCTTTGATAGCGTAAAACTATTCTTAACCCAAAAAAACTTTTAAGTTATGTCGGTGAACAAAGTTATTCTGGTCGGAAACGTAGGGAAAGACCCTGAGATGAAGTATTTCGACAATGATGTTGCAAAGGCGAACTTTTCGCTTGCAACCAGTGAAAGAGGTTATACCACCTCGGGCGGCACACAGGTGCCTGAAAGGACTGAATGGCACAACATTGTTTGTTGGAGGGGATTGGCACAGATTGCTGAGAAATTTGTGAAGAAAGGGACAATGCTTTACGTGGAAGGAAAAATCCGTTCTCGTTCTTATGATGATCAGAACGGTGTAAAGCGATACGTCACGGAAGTGGTTGCGGACAACATCGAATTGCTGAGCCGTAAAGCTGGAGGCGTGGAAGTTGAAAATGGCGGAGGAAAACATGATTATTCAAATGCAGCTGAAATACCGGGTGAGCCGAATGAAATTTCAGAAGTAGATGATTTGCCATTTTAAATAAAACATCGTATTTTTGCGAGAGAATGTTTTACCTTTCCGTATAACCGAAGCGGTAAAACATTCTCTTTGTTTCATTAAAAAGTTGTCACTTGGATCCTGACCCTTTATCGCATTTGGCTGTTATCCTGCCGGATATTGCACCGGCAGTATCCGATTATCTTTTAACCGCACTCGCCCTTTTGCTCATCTTTCTCAATGCTGTTATCTCTGGCTCTGAAATTGCTTTCTTTGCCGTTGATAAGAACTTTGCCGAGGAGGTGCATACTTCGGAGAAACCGGCCATGATCCGCGTTTCCCGATTACTCAATAAATCGGAAAAGCTTTCGGCTTCGCTCATTATTGCCTACCACACCCTGAACGTGACCATCGCCGTGCTGATTCTTTACTTGTTGGACAGATTCCCCTGGTTTGCCGGGAGCCCGGTGGATACATTGCTGCTTGAGATCATCATCCCCATCACAATTATCCTGCTGTTTGTGGACTTTCTCCCCAAACGTTATGCCTCCTATGATCCTCTTCGGTCGGCCATCCGCAATGCACCGCTGATCACGGTTATTCACGGCATGCTGAGTCCGTTTTCATCGCTGTTCCTTCGTGGTACGACCATTTTCAACCACTCTGTCACCCAACACAAACATGAAATATCAGTTGACGACCTCTCCAAGGCACTTGAAATCACTTCGAATGAGATTACACACGGCCAGGAGAAGGAGATGCTGGAAGGGATCATTCGCTTTAAAGACAAGACTGTTGACGACATCTTCGTGTCGCGAAGCGATATGGTTGCCATTGATTCACAGACACCGTTTGCCGAGGTAATTGATTTTATCGTAGATGCCGGTTTTTCACGCATACCGGTCTATGAAGGGAACCCCGATAACATCAAAGGAATATTGTATGTAAAAGATTTGCTGCCGCATCTGGGTAAAACAAGCAGTTTTAAATGGCAGACCCTGATACGTCCTGCCTATTTTGTTCCCGGCACAAAACGAATCGATGATCTGCTGGAGGAATTCCGGACCGACAAAAACCATATGGCCATCGTAGTAGATGAATATGGAGGTACATCAGGTCTGGTAACAATGGAAGATATTCTCGAAGAAATTGTGGGGGACATCAGCGATGAGTATGATGAAGAACTCCCATTTTTTACCATGGCTGCCGATGGTTCCTATATCTTTGAAGGGAAAACGCCGCTGGAGGAATTTATCAAAATCACCGGTCTTCCCGAAAAGGATTTCGAGCAGATGCAGGAGGAGATTGACACCCTCGCGGGCCTACTACTGGAGCTGAAAGGCGACTTCCCAAAACGGAAAGAGAGTTTCACATACAACAAACATACTTTTCAGGCAGAAGAGATGAGCAAAAAAAGGATTACCAAAGTACGGTATATCCCTCCTAAAAAATAATCCACCCATGCTTATCAGAAAAGAACACACCAAGGATGGAGGCCTTCTGGGTATCTGGAAGATAGAAGAGACAAGGGAAGAGTTGCTACAGCTTTTTCCCGGGCATCTACGCTCCGAAGCCGACACCTACCTCAGGGATATTCGTTCTGAAAGGCGTTCGATAGAATGGCTTTCTACCCGGCTGATGTTGCTGGATCTTCTGGGAAAGGAACAGATCATCCTGAACCGGAAAGATGGAAGCCCCTACCTGGACGATGGAAAGAACAACATCAGCATCTCCCATACCAAAAACTATGCAGCCATCCTTCTGCATGAGAGCGCTGCTGTGGGTGTAGACATTGAGACCCGATCAGAACGGGTCATTAAGATTGCCGGTAAATTCATTTCTGATCAGGAATATATTGATCCGGCACAAAAAATTGTACACCAGCTACTTCACTGGTCTGCGAAAGAAAGCCTGTTCAAGCTGATGAATGAACAGGGGATCGATTTCAAACAGCATCTTCATATACATCCTTTTATTCCAGGCAACAAGGGAATGATCGCGGCCACTGAAACCAAAACCGAACAGGCACAGTCGTTCTGTTTACAATATGAAGTCCATACCGATTATGTGCTCACCTGGGTTATCTCACCTGCTTTGAAATAAAAAACGCTCCTCGGTCTATCACCGGGAGCGTTCTTATATGGATAAAACGGATTCGTCACACGTTGAGTGATACCCGCTTAAAGGAAGTAACCGTAAGTTCCTTGTTGCTTTCTTTCAAAAACTGTTCAATTGTCTTTTTCGAATCCTTCACATACTCCTGTTGAAGCAGTGTAGATTCCTTGTAAAACTTTTGCAGGGCACCTTCAGCGATCCTGTCGAGCAGGTTTTCAGGCTTACCGGCTTCACGCGCTTTTTCGCGGGCGATCTCCAGCTCTTTATCCTTCACATCGGCGGGAATACTATCGGCAGTAACGGCAATGGGATTCATTGCTGCCACCTGCATAGCCACATCTTTTGCCACGTGCTCATCCACGTCGGATTGGTTGAAACCGACAATGGTTGCCAACTTATTTCCCATGTGAATATATGATGTAACATAAGGAGCCGTGATGTGTTCGTAAAAGCCCAGTTGCATTTTTTCGCCCGTGGCACCTATCTTATCGGTGATCAACTGCGATACGCTACCGTTGGGCAATTCCACTGCAAGCAACTGCTCGAGTGTTTCAGGTTTGTGGGCGATAGCAGCATCGAGAATCTGCTGGGTGAGCGCGATAAACTCTTCGTTCTTTGCCACGAAGTCGGTTTCGCACTGCAGTGCCACCACCGCTGCGAAATTACCTTCTGTTGTAGCCAGCACACAACCCTCCGACGCTTCACGGTCTTCCCTTTTAGCGGCTACTGCCTGTCCTTTTTTACGGATGATCTCCATTGCTTTGTCGAAGTCTCCGTTTGCTTCGTTGAGTGCATTTTTGCAATCCATCATTCCCGCGCCGGTCATTTTGCGCAAATGCTGGATTTCTGCCATTGTAACTGCCATATTATAATTTTTCTCTGTTTATATTTACTTATTCGTCAACCTCTTCACCCTTCGTGTATTTGCTCACTACGGCTGCTTTCATTGCTTCCGTATCTTCCTTCTTTACACGTTCTTTTCTGGCCGATTTCGATTTGCGTTCTCTGCGCTGTGGTGCATCTTCATCTTGCTCTTCTGCAGCAGCGGCATCAGCTTTCTCTACTTTTCTTTCATCGAGACCCTCTTTGATCGATTCGCAAATATATCCGAGGATCATATCCACGGCTTTTGATGCATCATCGTTTGCAGGAATCACGAAGTCGATGTTTGAAGGATCAGAGTTGGTGTCTACAATGCCAAAGACGGGGATACCCAGTTTTTCTGCTTCTTTCACAGCAATCTGCTCTTTCATCACGTCCACCACAAAGATCGCCGAAGGAAGACGGGTAAGGTCCTGTATAGAACCCAATGTTTTCTCAAGTTTTGCACGCTGACGGGTAACCTGCAGTTTTTCACGCTTCGACAAGGTGTCGAACGTTCCGTCTTTGATCATCTTGTCGATGTTGCTCATCTTCTTCACCGCCTTGCGGATGGTGGGGAAGTTGGTGAGCATACCGCCCGGCCAACGTTCAATCACATAGGGCATGTTGATACTCTGTGCTTTTTCTTCGATCACAGGCTTAGCCTGTTTCTTGGTAGCCACGAAAAGGATTTTCTTTCCTGCTTTGGCAATTTGCTTCAGTGCTGTTGCAGCCTCCTCGGTCTTGGCAATGGTTTTATAAAGATCGATGATGTGAATGCCGTTGCGCTCCATGAAAATATAGGGAGCCATCGCGGGATTCCATTTTCTTTTTAAGTGTCCGAAGTGAGCTCCGGTTTCAAGAAGTTGGTCAAATTCTAATTTTGCCATGTTTTGTTTGTTGATTAATTCGTTTACTTTCTTTTTCTAAGCCGAACCGTAAGGTAAATTATGCAATTGCCGGTTCACCGATCATCCAATAATGTCCTTACGATTTAGATACTAAACGGAGCGGCCTGCAGGCCGCTTTATCTGTTTATCCGGCCACTGCAGCAACAAATGCCGCGAGTATGCCGGATGCCTGATCCAATATATTAACGTTTAGAGAACTGGAATCTCTTTCTCGCTTTGGGCTGTCCCGGTTTCTTGCGTTCTACCACGCGCGGGTCACGGGTCATGAAGCCTTCTGCTCTGAGTGCCGGTTTATCTTCGGGATTGATCTTCACCAAAGCGCGTGCGATGCCCAATCGGGCTGCCTCCGATTGTCCCTTGTAACCACCACCGTCGAGGTTGATGCGGATATCATATTTATCCGACACATTGAGTTTGTTCAACGGTTGTTTTACAATGAACTGAAGGATAGAAGAAGGGAAATAGTTTTCCAGTTCGCGTTTGTTGATGACGATCTTACCTGTCCCTTCTGTCACGAATACACGGGCTACAGCTGCTTTGCGTCTTCCTATTGCATTTACTGCTTCCATCTTTATTATTTTAGCGTATTAATATCAAGTTTTCTGGGTTTCTGTGCCTGATGCGGATGTTCTGTTCCGGCATAGACAAACATGTTGGTCAGGATGGCATCTCCCAGTTTGTTTTTGGGCAACATACCCTTCACAACCTTTCTGAAAAGCCTGTCCGGCCCTTTGCGCATCAGCTCGGCGGGTGTAAACTCACGCTGACCTCCGGGATAACCCGAATAACGATAATAGATGCGGTCGGTCCACTTGTTGCCCGAAAGTTTCACCTTGTCGGCATTCAGGATGATCACATTGTCGCCGCAATCCACGTGCGGGGTAAAGCTTGCTTTGTATTTTCCCCTCAGCAGCTTGGCTACTTTTGAACAGAGACGTCCCAGGGGCTGGCCCGTGGCATCAATTTCAACCCATTCTTTTTTAGCCGTTTCTTTATTGACAGAAATGGTTTTATAACTTAGTGTATCCACTTGTGTTGTTTTTTAATTAGTAAATAATTGTAAAGCAGACTTACCCAGCTTCCTCTTTTTTGTCTTGCTAAGGGACATAAAGGCAAATAAAAAGCTATAAATCAAACTTTTAATTGATAAAAACTAATAATCGGACTGCAAAGTTACAATAATTCAGTTTATTAACAAAGAATTTAAAGTGATTTTCTTTTGGGGAAAATGAAAATTTTCATGCCTTATTTGATAGAAAATCTTGGGAAGATTATTGTGAATTTACAAAATTATCGTATCTTTGCACCCGTAAAAAGAGGCCCCGTAGCTTAACTGAATAGAGCATCTGACTACGGATCAGAAGGTTACAGGTTTGAATCCTGTCGGGGTCACCATGAAGTTGGTATCATTTTCAGCTATTAAGCGAAGTTTCAGCTTAATGGCTTTTTCTTTTTTATTGCGTTTTTCTTCTGAATAATACATTATTAATCAATGAAATCGAAGTTATTCCTTATCACTGCCTTTGTGGCACTTTTTTCCATGAAATCATTTTCACAAAATGATTCTTTACGCAACCAGATCATGAATTATGAACAATCAAATCATGATTTTTTGGATAAAGGCCGGCGTTTGCTTCTGGAAAATTTTATTAAAAGCGACATGCTGAAGGCAAAAGAGATTAAGGACCTGCTGCTTAAAGAGAATGGAGGAAATATTTACAACACGTTCTATCCCATTGAATATATTTACCTGCTTTATTGGACGGAAGAGTATCAAGAGTTGACCGATTTCATCAAGCAGGTTGATTACACTTTGCCTGTTTCCAATTCTGTCAGAATTCTTGCACAGACTGACAATATGTTTTCAACACTGTTGCAACAAACACTCGCGAATAAAGACATACTGCTTGTATTTATAGAGAACAGCCATGTTTCTGATATGGATAAGGAATTTCTTGTTCTGCAGCTGGAAGATATTTTAAGAGCAGGGCAAAGTAGTGGCGAGATGGATTTCGAATCAGAGCAGACCAGACACATAAATGAACTTTCCGATCGTTTTCTGGAAGAGTACCCCAATAGTCCTTACGATACCATCATCCGTGAAACCATCAGATTTCAATTTGAACTCTCACCATGGGCTTTTTATTGGGATGTTGTGGGATTTGGCGCAGTTATTCCAAACGGAAACCTAGGAGAATACTTTAATGCCGGTGCGAGCATGGAAATGGCATTTGATTTACGATATAAAAAGTTGGTAAGCATTTTTGGTTTCGGGTTTTCGGGTCATTCCCTGAAAAAAGATATTTATATAAATAATGTAGTATGGCCAAAAGAATCGACATCAACGCTTGGTATGGGGTATCTGAATGCCGGTTATCTGTTGCTCGACACAAAAAAGTTTAGCATATATCCATTTATGGGAGTAGGATATAGTGGTTTTTCCGCATCCGAGGAAACGACAAAGGATGTTCCCGAGCTCAAAAAGCTTAAACTCAACTCATGGTTTTCCCAGGCAGGCATTGGTTTTGATTACAAATTTAAAATTGTTGAGCATTATGATTATGGTATGGGTGATAGCTCCAGCAGGATAAGTGTGAGATATACATACAGAATGCCCAACTATGACAGAAGTTTGGAGACATTGAATGGCTTGACTCAACCCATGGACGGATTTACCCATAGCATCATGGTTTCCTGGGGATTTGGGGGAAGGGGAAAGAATAGGGAGAAATAAAAAATCAAATCTTGGATATTAATCTTTCAGAAAATTCTTCAGTGGCGCAATAAATAGTTCAAAAGACTCTATGTGCGGCAAGTGGCCGATATTATCCAGCTCTACCAATCTGGAATTTGGAATTTTCCTTTGCGTCTCCTTGCCTAAGAATTGGTAAAGTCCCATTTTATCACGAACCGACTTATTCCTGACATGATTCCTCCCGATGGCGGTGCGGTCTCTGGTGCCGATAATCAGTAAGGTGGGCACCTGAATGTACTGAAACTCGTACATTACCGGCTGGGTGAAAATCATATCGGCTGTCAGTGCATTGTTCATTGCCACAATGGGATATTCGGGGTGCTCTACCCAACCTGTGAGCAGGTAAACCCATTCATCATATTCCGGTTTCCAATTGTTGTCGTAATAAGACACCAATTGATATTCTCTGGTAGTTTCGTATGTAGCCCGAAGCTCATTTACATAATGCTGATCCACAGTGGTGTATGGAGCAACCACTTTCCAGTCCTCCAAACCGATGGGATTCTCCAGCACCATTTTATCCACCATCTCGGGGTACATGAGTGTAAAACGGGTTGCCAGCATGCCACCCATTGAATGCCCCAGTACACTCGTCTTATCAACAGACAAGTGGTCGAGCAGCTCTTTGGTATTCTTTGCCAATTGCTGGAATGAGAAATGGTAACCCATCGGTTTTGATGATTTGCCAAACCCGATCTGATCGGGTACGATCACTCTATACCCATCTCCCGTGAGAGCGTCCACTGTGGTTTTCCAATATGCTCCATTGAAATTTTTCCCATGAAGTAGCAGCACTGTTTTTCCGTTACCCTTGTCCGGTTGTATATCCATATATGCCATTTTCAACTCCTGGTGCTGATTTCTGAAGTGAAAGAAGTCAACTTCAAACGGATACTGGTAGTTCGTCAACATGATATCGAGCACAGGCCTTTCCTGACCTGTCAGCACAAAAGGAAGGAAAAGTATAGATAGAATAAATATTTTTTTCATTGTTATGTTTTACTTGATGTTGTTTATCCTATCAACAAACTCACATATATAAAGTTTCCGTAATCCCGATAAAAGTCTTTTCATTCGTGACCGCATCTAACAGGTCGTTTATCCTGCCCGGTGTGACAAGATGGTGTTTACTATGCAACACTTGATTCGATGCGATGTTTCAATCCACGCACCCCATGCGGGGTGTGACATCGAAAGGAAACAGGTGTATATATTAATTAGGAAGTACCCCACATTTCAATCGAAAAGTATACCACTTATTAACCTGAACGGATCAAATCCGTTCATAACAGATGATAAGTATGTATACAAAACAGGAAATCATAATCGGCAGCTTCCGCGATGGTAAGAGCCAGCGTCAGATAGCGCGTGATTTGCAAATCAGTCGCAAGACAATCAGCAAGTACCTCAGGGAACACGAAGAGGCGCCGCAATCGGGTATCTGTGTAGAAACAGCCCAATCGGGTAATTTATCCAGTAAACCGGTCTACAAAATGGCAACCCCTCGCCAGAAACTCAGATTAACCCGCGAGGTGGAAGCAGTCATCGATGAATTACTTGAAGATAATGAACGTAAGAGACGGCAAGGTATGCTCAAGCAGATGCTGAAGAAAAAGGACATTCTCGAGGAACTTCACCGGCGAGGGTTCGACATTGGCTACACCACGGTCTGTACTCATATCGCCCGCAAGGAGAATCGGGTAGTAACCAGGGAAGCATTTATACGCCAGGTTTATCAGCCAGGAGAAACCTGCGAGTTTGACTGGGGTGAGATCAAGCTCCACATTGCGGGGAGAGTCAGGTCATTGCACCTTGCCGTTTTTACCTCCGCATTCAGCAATTACCGCCACGCCTTTATTTACGAACGGCAGGATACACTGGCTTTCATGGAATCCCACGTGCGCTTTTTTAAAAAGATTGGCGGCGTTTACCGGGAGATGGTTTACGATAACATGCGGGTAGCGGTGGCCAGATTTGTCGGACCGCATGAAAAGGAGCCCACCGGGGCACTGCTTCAGCTTCGGGGACACTATCAGTTCGGACATCGCTTTTGCAACATATACCGTGGAAACGAAAAAGGTCACGTGGAACGGAGCGTGGAGTATGTCCGCCGTAAAGCCTTCGCCCCCAGGGATGCCTTCAGGGACACCCATGAGGCGCAACAGTGGCTTGACGAGACGCTGGGAAGGCTCAATGCGGGAAAGCAGCAGGGAACCGGCAAAAGCGCCGACGAGCTGTTCCTACAGGAGAAGAACCTCCCGGGTAAGCATCCGGCCATGGAGCTGGTCTGCAGTGAACAGGTACAATTACGGGTGGACAAATATGCCACTATCAGTTACCGTACCAACCGTTACTCGGTTCCTGACCACCTAGTGGAAGAATTTGTCGATGTGAGTGTCCATTTTTATGGAAAGCTTTCCATAAGTCCGGAGATTCATACCGGTTGAAAGAAACTGAAAAAATGATGAATGAAAAATGAAAATGACAGTCAGAATAAGAACGCCCGTTTCCCTGTTGGGGGCGGTACCGCCCCCAACAGGGAAACGAACTTGGAGATTAAATTAAAATGGTATACTTTTGGGGTGAAATAAACATTTATTTATGTAATTACAAATTTAAACTTTTGCCCTTAACTGTCAGATTAAATCTAACCTAATTCAAATTAACTAAACTTGCAGTGGTAAACTATAAAAGGAAAACTTTATATTCATAATTTAAAAAAAGGGAAAAATGAAGACAATCGCAAAACTTCTAACGCTACTTGTAAGCTTATGCTGCGTTTCCTTTTCCGCTAACGGTCAGGTGGCATCACCTATCATGCAGTCTGACGGCATAATTACCGTAAATGAGGTGCAACAAGCTAAAACGTTCAATAAACTTGCTGTGCATCCCATAGCAGCAAAAGCCATTCAGAAAGGAGAAAAAAAAGGTGAGTTTCAAAACGTAAGTTATACGCTTGCTCCCAATGTAAAACGGTTGACACTTGTAGAAAAACAACAGTTAGACATCCATCGAGACGGCATTCTGAATGTAAATAAATCGAATGGAACATTTATTCCTTCTCCTGATTTTATTTATTTGGATGATCAGAGTGATTTGGTGTTCCAATCTTCAAAAGTAAACGAAGATGAGATGATCTTATTTCGTCCGAAGATGCACGAGGTTTTCGAAAATATAGATATCCCCGATCAGGAAACCCCTCTAACTTTAGCAAATACAGTTGAATTGGCAGAAGATATAATTGCTTCGTCTGTCGGAACAGGGCAAAATTATGCCATAAACTTAAAGTTTGATAACCTCGACCTCACCATTGACAGCACCAAACAAACCAAAATTACTGTCAAACTTGACGGAATGATTACGCTTACCCAACCTCGTGCGGAAGTAAGATACTCTAAAAATGATGGTTACAAAGTTATATTTAAAACAGAAGAACGTGTTAACCTGAAAACCGAAGCCAATGTAAAATTTGCCAAAGAGTATAAAAAACCTTTGTGGGGGGCGGAAATCCCCATAAAAGATATAGGTAAATGCGATTTGGGCGTTTTTTTACTGATAAATGTTGACGGGGAAATATCATTGGTGGTGGAAGTGAATCAAGGCGTGGACTTGGCTCTTGGAGTAAGGGGCGGAACATATTGGTATGTCCCTACAAGCATAAAAAATGCTTCTGAGATTAACTCTTTCTGCGATGTGGACTATGTGGCAAAATCCAAAATAAAAGCGTTTGCCGGAATCCAGTGTACAGCAAAACTAAAGTTTAAATCGTATACAGTTTTGGATATTTATGCAAACGGAGGTATGGAAGGCAGTGTGGAAGCCACTCTTGAAAACGGCACTCCTGCTCTGTCGGCTGATATTGGTTTCCGTATCAAGGCTGCAGGAGAAGTGGTTAGCAAAAAAAAGACATTCATAGATAAATATTTTTCTCTATGGAAATATCAAACACCCGATTATGAAGGATACGATATGGTCATTCACGAAGCGTGTGCCTTTGGCGATTATGTGGCAGGCGAAATTCGGGAAAAAGCCAACCTTGGTGAAACAAATCCTTACCAAGGAGACATACAAGTGTTGGTAAAACATCCCAACGGAACACAAAACGAATTTTCGGGGCAATCTGACGCCAATGGAGTATTTCTGTTTAAAAATGTTCCACTAAGCAAAGGTGATAAAATAGCAGTCAGAGTTAAGAATCTCGAGAATTGGAGTTCCTTTGTGAATGCGACCATTCCTTTTAAAGAAATAAAACTGACGGCAGTGGATTATTACACAGGGACAGCCTATGGCAATGTATCGGCTTTTAAAAGCGATTGGTATAAGTTGGCATCGCAATCGGGAAATTCACAAAATTTAAACTCATCCATCACATCTATTATCAAAAAATCAGGCAGAGCAAATGTTGTGAATATGCAAAGAAGTGAAATACTGCAACGAATAAACAACTTAAAAAACAACACATTGACTTATGAGGGTGAGATAAAGTTTCTTACTCAAGATATGCCGGAAACGATGCTTGCCGCTGCCGGGACTAAAAACACAAGGCAGATATCTCAATCAACCGGAAAGCAACGTGAAAATAAAGGATATGTCAACAACAGTCCGTTAGGCCTGTTCGAAATCAAGAACTTGGAATTCGCCCCGAATAAGAGAGTTAAAGCAGTAATTGAAATAGAGGGTTTCACGATTGAATCTGATTGGGTGCAAACCGATGGTCTTCTTGTTTCTGAAATTATAACGGACGGACTGCAATATGCAAGCAATTTAAATAGTTTGAAGATATCTGCAAAAAACAGTTTTGTTCTTGTTTCGGCAATCCGCTCCGAAGTTATGCCAACCGGTGAAATACATATCTTGCAGGGAGTAGATATGCCACATGGCTCAATTAGCAATACTCAACCCATAAACGAATTTCCAGAAGCTAGCAATGCAGTTGTCTTTATAAATAAAGTCCTTCCTTTGACACCGATTACCGGTCAGCAAGGTGCAGCCATCGCACAAAGCGAAGCATGGACATCAACCGTTACTTCAAATTCTCCGGGTATATTTATGAACCCTTCCAAAAACGGTACGCATCCCTTTGAGAAAGTATCCTATTTTTATAAAAATAATGATTTAGGATATGAATATCTTGTGGACGAGTGCCATTCTTGCAAATCGCCGCAGAACGTGATTGAGAATATTGATCTGTTACAAAAATATCGCATCGAAGGTAAATTACAGAATATTAGGAAAAAAGTTTCCAGAAAAACGCCAAGGATAAATTCACCCGTTGTTGGAGGTATCCAGCGTTGAAACAAACGGCGAAACTCGAACCAGCCTTTCTTTAAGAGCTCCTATCACCGCTTCAGATTTGGAATTGAAGCGAGTTTACGGTCGATGCTGTATGTCTTCAAGATCTCAGAGTAACAAAATAAAAGAACCATGTTGAAAAAAATCAGACGAATTATTGCCGTCATATTTCTTGTTAGCATTACGATGTTGTTCCTTGATTTTACGGGTATTTTTAATAAAGTATTAGGTTGGGTAGCTAAAGTTCAGCTTGTACCTGCATTATTAGGGGTAAATATTTTTGCAATAGTTATCGTTTTATTGCTTACTTTACTTTTCGGGAGGGTTTATTGTTCAACAATTTGTCCGTTAGGTGTATTTCAAGATGGCGTTTCACATCTCTCCTCACTTAGAAAAGGAAAGAAGTACCGTTTTCGCTACTCTCGGGCAAAATCATGGTTAAGATACGGCTTCCTTACACTATTTATTGTGGCAATAGTTGCAGGTATTAGTGTTATTGTATCTTTACTCGACCCTTATGCTGCTTACGGGCGTATCGTAAGCAATTTTTTAGCCCCTCTATATTATTTCGGGAATAATATTCTTTCGTTTTTTGCTGAACGCGTAAACAGCTATATTTTCTATTCTACCGAAATTTGGTTTAAAGGTTGGATAATTTTTGGAACAACACTTCTTACACTGGGTATAGTAAGTTATCTCGCCTGGCGTAATGGACGTACATTCTGTAACACTGTTTGTCCTGTAGGATCCTTTTTAGGTTTACTCTCAAAATTTTCGCTTTTCAGAATTACATTTAATAAAGAAAAATGCACACAATGCAATATTTGCGAACGTAGTTGTAAATCTTCGTGTATTGATGTGAAATCTATGAGTATTGATTATAGCAGGTGCGTTAATTGCTTCAATTGCATCGAAAAATGTAAATTTGATTCTATGAGTTATTCTCCAATTAAATTTCATAAAAAAACTATCGACAGATCTTCAAAATCGAAAAACAGGATGATGACTCGTCGCAAAGCGCTTTCTTCACTATCATTTTTAGCTGCAGGAACTGTACTCAAAGCGCAACAGATAGTAGATAGAGGCGATGGGGGTTTGGCGGAAATTATCGATAAGAAAGTACCGGACCGCAAAACGCCAATCGTTCCACCAGGAGCATTAAGTGCACAACATATGAATGACAAATGCACAGCATGTCAGCTTTGCGTATCATCTTGTCCAAATAATGTGCTACGTCCTTCTAACAAAATAGTTGCACTGATGCAGCCCGAAATGTATTTCGAGCGAGGTTATTGCAGGCCGGAGTGTGTTGAGTGTTCTAAAGTATGTCCTACCGGAGCAATACAACCTATGACGGTTGCCGATAAATCATCTATCTCAGTTGGAATTGCATTTTGGCTAAAAGACCTGTGCTTAGTCAATAAAGATGAAATTAAATGTGATAATTGCCAACGTCATTGTCCGACAGGCGCCATTACACTAATTAGTAGGGACCCCGATAAAAAAGATTCTCTGAAAATACCGTTTGTAGATAAAGAGTTGTGTATAGGATGTGGTGCATGTGAGAATTTGTGCCCGTCACGTCCATATAGTGCTATTTACGTAGAAGGTAATGTTAGACATCATGTTATCTGAGAAAATCATCTGAAATCACTAAGTAACAAATATGAACAATAAGAACAATATACAACGCCGCCATTTTCTGAAAACAATCGGAGCAGCGTCTGTTGCAACTGCAACATCATTATCCGGTTGCAAATCAGAGAAAAAAAAATCTACTACAGGCAACACAATTGTAGAAGTGCCTACTGATAAAATGACATATCGGATAGTACCCTCTACAGGTGATACAGTTTCACTTTTGGGATACGGATGTATGCGTTGGCCGCTGCGTCAGAGAGCTGATGGCAACGGTGAAGAAGTTGACCAGGATACAGTAAATGAGCTTGTTGATTATGCCATAACACATGGCGTGAACTATTTCGACACAGCACCTCCTTATGTGAGAGGATGGTCAGAGGCGGCAACAGGTATTGCATTAAGTAGACATCCAAGAGATAAATATTTTATTGCAACCAAAATGTCAAATCAGCGTTTTGCTGGTAAAGGATTGTCGCAAAGAGAGCTTTTTAATGCCTCTGTCGAAATGTATCATAATTCACTTAAAAATTTACAAACTGATTATTTAGATTATTATTTACTTCATTCAATAGGAGGTGAAACAGGCATTCCTTTTTATGAAGAACGTTTTATTAGTAATGGACTACTGGATTATCTCCTGAAAGAACGTGAAGCCGGTAGGATACATAATCTTGGTTTTTCTTTCCATGGAGATGTGAAAGTTTTTGACTATGCCCTAAATTCTGATGTCAAATGGGATTTTGTTCAGATACAGATGAATTATATCGACTGGCAGCACGCTTCCGGCAGAAATGTCAATGCTGAATATTTGCTGGGTGAACTTGAAAAACGAGATATTCCTGCAATAATAATGGAGCCTTTGCTTGGTGGTCGTCTTTCCCGATTAGGTATAGAGGCATTGAACATACTAACCGCAATACATCCGGAAGATAGTGCTGCATCATGGGCTTTTAGATATGCGGGGACTCCTGAAAGTGTTATTACAGTTCTAAGTGGCATGGTTTACATGGAACATCTGCAGGAAAACATACGGACTTTTTCACCGCTTAACCCGATAGAAAGTGAAGAATATGCAGCACTTGAAAAGGTTACTGAAATTATGCTTAATGCCGATTATATTCAGTGTAATGAATGTCAATATTGCATGCCTTGTCCTTATGGAGTAGATATTCCGAATGTTTTCGGACACTATAACCGAATAATCAGTGCAGGCAAACGTCTGCAAAGCTCCAATGACGAAAATTATCGTAAAGCAAGACGTGCATATTTGGTAGGATACGACCGCAAAGTTCCAAAACTAAGACAATCGAGCCATTGTATTGGTTGCGAAACCTGCAACCCGCTTTGTCCTCAATCTATTGATATTCCAAGCGAAATGCGTCGAATTGATTTATACACTGAACAGCTAAAACGGCTACTTGATTTCTGATATCATGAATTATTCTTTCCAGCCGACACCCGGTCATCCTCAAGAGTCAACTCTCCCATATCAACCAGAAAACGGATGACACGGATCACTTTTTCTGCATTTTCATCCGCGACGGAATCTACCAGGTCGTTTATCCTGCGCGGCTGCACGCTATCCAACAACATTTCGACCTGCTCTTTGATTCTGCGGAATTCATAATTCGACAAGCCTGTTTCATTCTTTTTCAGACAGACGTCACAGCAGCCGCAGTCCCGCGGATTTTTCTCATCGAAATAGATCAGCAACATCCTGCTACGGCATACAGCCTCCTCCTCCACATAACCGATCATGGAATGGATCCGTTTCTCAAAGCGTTTTTTTCGTTCCTCATATACTGCACGGGAGATGGAGACAAACTGCGTTTCCTCCCGCGACGTGGTAAACACGATAAAAGGCGTTTTCTTCTGCGGAATATAACGAATATAGCGCAGGCGGGAAAGGGAGACCAGCTTCTCGGCGACCTCCTCCCTGCTTTTGCCGGTCCTCACGGCGAGCATCGACTCATCGATATATACATCATCCGAAAAAACACCGGTATAGTTCCGTAAAATGGCATGCAGCAACTCATCGGTATCCTTATCGAGACGCAGCGAATACATTTCGTCGCGATAAATCAGAAACTGTATCCGGGAACGCAGGTCAATCTCCTCTGTATATTCAATATAACCGGCGAGTTCCAGTATCTTCAACGCATGGTGCGTCTGCAGAAAAGGAAGCTTGAAAGGCACACAAAACTCGTGCAGACTGAAATCATACACATCATTGTATCCTGCTCCTACTGCCACCTGGTAATAATTTCCCAGTGCCTCATATACCCTTTGTATAAAGTCACGCTCCGGAAAAGCGTCGGTAATCCGCTTTTTCAGCTTGATACTGTCGGCTGCAGTGTATAGAATGATTGCGTAGGAACGTTCTTCGTCGCGTCCGGCACGTCCCGCTTCCTGGAAATATTCCTCCGGCGAATTGGGCAAGTCCATGTGAATAACTGTCCGCACATCGGGTTTATCGATACCCATCCCAAAAGCGTTGGTTGCCACAATAACCCGACATTCGTTGAACTTCCAGGCATTCTGTTTATAGATCTTCTCCTCGTGGGAGAGTCCCGCGTGAAAAAAGTCGGCCATGATACCTGCTTTTTTGAGGGAGAGTGCAATTTCTTTGGTCTGCTTCCTGCTGCGCACGTAGACGATGGAGGCTCCCGGCACGGTTTGGAGAATATGGATCAACTCCGCCAGCTTGTTATCGGCATTCCGTACCACGTAGGAAAGATTCTCCCTGACAAAGCTTTTTTGAAAAAGGTTCTTCTCTTTAAACAGCAGCTTCTCCTGGATGTCATCCACAACCTCTTTCGTGGCGGTGGCGGTGAGTGCAAGCACGGGAACACCTTCCAGGAGGCGACGGATACCGGAAATCTTCAGGTAAGAGGGGCGGAAATCATAACCCCATTGAGAAATACAGTGTGATTCATCCACGACCAGCAGGCAGACATCCATTGCCTGCAGCTTGGTGATA
Source organism: Proteiniphilum sp. UBA4084 (assembly GCA_002383605.1). Classification (GTDB taxonomy): domain Bacteria; phylum Bacteroidota; class Bacteroidia; order Bacteroidales; family Dysgonomonadaceae; genus Proteiniphilum. The sequence goes on from DFYK01000096.1 coordinate 32,985, forward strand.
AAGATATCGGAGGAGAGACGTTCGGGGGAGACATACAGGAACTTGTAATCGCCGAAGATACAGTTCTCGAGTGTGGTGATGATCTCTTCGCGGGACATGCCGGAGTAGACTGCTGCTGCCTTGATCCCGCGCTCCCGCAGGTTATCGACCTGATCCTTCATCAGGGAGATGAGCGGCGTCACCACCAGACAGATTCCTTTCATGCCCATGACCGGAACCTGAAAAGTAAGCGATTTACCTCCGCCGGTAGGCATCAGACCCAGGGTATCCCTCCCCTCCCAGACCGATTGGATAATCTGCTCCTGCAGTGGCCGGAAAGAGGAGTAACCCCAATAGTCGTGCAGTATCTGATGAAACAATTCCGTTTGCATGGGCAACCGTCTGTTTGATTATCCCCGTATATCTTTAACCATCAATTGGGTGAACGACTTGCTGCCATGGGTATTTTCCTCAATGGTATAACAGATGTCCACCGGTTGACCCGACTTGATCCGCTGAAAGAAATCATGCTGACTAAAGGCGATACCCGGCATAGGTCTCTCCGTGGTTCGGTCTGTCACCTCCAGCTTGATGTGCCGGAATCCTTTACCCACAAGCTTGCTGCCCTCAGCATCAAATACATCCCTGGTCAGAAAAACGGGATTCTCGTTCTCAGGACCGAAGGGATTGAACAGGGCAAGCCCATCGATGAAAGAAGGCGTGATTTGCGAAAAGGTGATTTCCGCATCAACGGTAATTTGCGGAAGCATCATTCCCGGCTCAATGCCATCGAATGAGAGTGTATTGAACCGGTTGATAAATTCGTTGAGATGCTCTTCCCGCAATGTTAACCCGGCGGCATATGTATGTCCGCCAAAGTTCTCCAGGATGTCGCGGCACGACTCAATGGCTTTATACACATCGAAGCCGGGCACCGATCGGGCCGAGCCCGAGATCATGTTATTTGATTTGGTGAGTACCACTGCCGGACGGTAATACTTCTCCGTAAGGCGCGAAGCCACGATTCCCACAATCCCTTTGTGCCATGTTTCATCATAAAGCACAATGCTTTTCTGATGTTTTATGTCGATGTGGTTATCGATGTAATCGAGCGCCTCGTCGGTGATCCTTTTGTCCAGTTCACGGCGGTCCTCGTTGTACTTGTCGATGTTCTTGCTTTTCTCCCGTGCTGCGGTCATGTCATTTGCCAGCATCAGGTCTACGGCCTCCTTTCCGTTCATCATCCTGCCCGAAGCGTTGATGCGCGGACCAATCTTAAAGACAATGTCGTTGACGGTGATATGCTTCCTGTGCAGTCCGCAAATCTCAATGATTCCACGCAAGCCGAAGCTCGGGTTTGAATTGAGCTGCTTCAACCCGTAATAGGTCATGATTCGGTTTTCACCCGTGAGCGGGACGATATCCGAGGCAATGCTCACGGCCACCAGATCGAGAAGGGGTTCAATGTCGGAAAAGGGATAACCATTACGCTGGGAAAAAGCCTGCACCAGCTTGAAACCAACGCCACAACCCGACAGTTCATCGTAAGGATAGATCGAGTCGGATCTTTTTGCGTCCACAACTGCCACAGCATCCGGCAGTTTATCATCGGGCATGTGATGATCACAAATGATGAAATCAATGCCCTTTTCTTTGGCATAGGCGACTTTGGTCACCGCCTTAATGCCACAATCGAGAGAGACTATGAGCTTTACGCCCGTATTCACGGCATAATCGATTCCCTGAAACGAAATGCCATACCCTTCATCGTACCGGTCAGGAATATAATAATCAATATTATTGGTAATCCCCCGAAAGAACTTATACACCAACGCTACTGCTGTCGTACCATCCACATCGTAATCCCCGTAAACAAGGATTCGCTCTTTGTTGCCCAGAGCCTTCTCTATCCGTCGGATGGCTTTATCCATATCGGGTAAGAGAAAGGGGTCATGCAGATCTTCGAGTCGGGGATAGAGAAACCGTGTCGCTTCACTGGCTGTCTCCATGCCCTTATTCACAAGCAGTTCAACAAGTACAGGGTGTAAATTTAATTCTTTCGCTAATTCATCTTTGATAATTTCTTTGTCGGTTGATAGGGTTGAATAATTCCATCTGTAAGTCATTTATATCGTTTTTTTCTTTTCTCTCTCAGGGCCCGAATCAGCTTCGGGATGGGCAACGGTTCCCCAGGATGCAGGGATAGCGTGCGGAATCACGGTCGTGGCATATCTGCACACCACTCCGAAGTTGTAAAGGTAACATTATTTTTTTGATTCCCGGAATTTCATCCATAAATAATCAATTTTGGACGTCCCTGTTCCGGCACGGTCATTTTCAAATCTTATTTGTACCTTTGTACCTTAAAATCAACGGAAGAATGGAGATCGCAGCATTGGTTTCCGGGGGAGTAGACAGCTCAGTGGTGGTGCACCAGCTAAAAGAGATGGGCTACGATCCGGTAATTTACTACATCAGAATAGGTATGGAGGACAAGGATGGTTACATCGATTGCCCTTCGGAGGAGGATATTGAGATCGTGACGTACATCGCCAAGAAGTACGGCTGTCGTTTCGAGATTGTCTCCCTCCACGAGGAGTATTGGAACAGTGTGGTAAAATATACCATCGAGTCGGTGAAACGCGGCTTGACACCCAACCCGGATATGATGTGCAACAAGCTGATAAAATTTGGTGTCTTTGAACAGAAATGGGGTCATCAGTTCGAGAAGATTGCCACGGGACATTATGCCACCACCACCGATCTGGACGGCCTTACATGGCTTTCCACAGCGAAAGACAAGGTGAAGGACCAGACCTATTTTCTGGGACAGATCAGTTATCTGCAGGTCTCCAAACTGATGTTCCCCATCGGCAACCTGCTGAAATCGGAAGTACGCGCCATCGCCGCCAGGGAGAAGCTTCCCTCCGCACAACGCAAAGACAGCCAGGGCATCTGCTTCCTGGGCAAGGTAAATTACAATGATTTTATTGAACGCTACCTGGGAAAGAAGGAGGGGCTGATTGTGGAGCTGGAAACAGGCAATATACTGGGGAGACATCAGGGATTCTGGTTCCACACCATCGGGCAGCGCAAGGGGCTCGGTCTGAGCGGTGGCCCCTGGTTCGTAATCAAAAAGGATGTGAACCGCAACATCGTTTATGTCTCCAGGGGATACGATACCAAACATCAGTATGGCGAGGTCATCAACCTGCAGGGATTCGACTTTATCACAAAGGATCCCTGGGGAGAATTCGACAATGAAAAGGAGGTCACTTTTAAGATACGGCATACACCCGAATTCACCAGAGGGAAAATCTCCAGAATCGGGGATATGTATCGCATACATTCTCATGAGCCCATACAGGGAATTGCTGCCGGCCAGTTTGGCGTGGTATACGACGAGGATAGGCAGCTCTGCCTGGGCAGCGGCATGATCATCTGATAAACCACAACCCGCTATTGCCATTTTCCGATGCATTTGATTATCTTTGCGAGTAAATGAAACCATTATGAAGAAAGCCTTCCTGATATCTGTTTTTCTTGGGCTGTTGTCCCTTTTAAAAGTGTCTGCTCAGTTTGAAGGTACTGTCGGCATGGGCGTTCATGCCGGTTATGGAGCAGAAATTAACAGTCCGGGTGCGGGATTTCATTTGCATTATTACCGTACGAACAACCTGCGGCTTGCGCCCTCTTTCACATACTTCCTGGAACGAAAAGGTATCAGCATGTGGATGGCCGAAGCCGATGCACATTATATTCTTCCGTTATCACTGACGGCCTCGCTCTACCCCATAGCAGGAATTCATTATTCCAACTGGAAGTATCGCACCGCCGGAACTGGTGAGACGGTCGCAACGGAGTGGAGAAAACACCGTCCTGGTGTTAATCTGGGTCTCGGCTTTCAACACGACATCAGCTACCGGGTACGCGCCAACTTCGAGCTGAAATACCAGTTTATCAAAGATTATTCCCAAGTCATTTTTATGGCCGGATTCGGATTTTGGCTCTGAGTTCCATGTATCTTGCGTCTTGCGTCTTGCGTCTTGTGTCTAAATTATAGAAAATGAAAGACTTTATTACCAACGAAATAAAAAATGAAACCGCCGTTCTGGTCGGTTTGATCACCCCAGACCAGAACGAGGAAAAGGTAAACGAGTACCTCGACGAACTGGCATTCCTGGCCGAGACTGCGGGGCTTGTACCCGGAAAACGTTTCGTACAGCGACTTGATATGCCCAATCCGGTCACCTTTGTGGGTAAGGGCAAACTGGAAGAGATTGAAGCGTATGTAAAAGAAGAGGAAAACGAAATCGGCGTGGTCATCTTCGATGATGAGCTGTCGGCAAAACAGCTGCGCAACATTGAAAAGGAACTTAAAATCAGGATTATGGACCGTACCAGCCTGATTCTCGATATTTTCGCCATGCGTGCCCAAACGGCTCACGCCAAGGCACAGGTTGAGCTGGCGCAGTACCAGTACCTGCTTCCCAGGCTCACACGAATGTGGACCCACCTTGAGCGGCAACGCGGGGGCGGCGGAACCATCATGCGCGGACCGGGGGAGACACAGCTGGAGACCGACCGGCGCATTATCCTCGACAAGATATCCCGGCTGAAGCAAGAGTTAAAAGATATCGACAAGCAGAAGACCGTCCAACGCAAAAACCGGGGGAAGCTGGTGCGCGTGGCCCTGGTAGGATACACCAACGTGGGCAAGTCCACCCTGATGACCCTCCTCAGCAAAAGCGACGTCTTTGCGGAAAATAAACTCTTTGCCACCCTCGACACCACAGTGCGCAAGATGACCATCCAGAACCTCCCGTTCCTGCTGACCGACACCGTGGGATTCATCAGAAAGCTGCCCACACACCTGATTGAATCTTTCAAATCGACCCTCGATGAGGTGCGCGAAGCTGACATCCTCCTGCATGTGGTAGACATCTCCCATCCCGCATTCAGGGAACAGATAGAAGTGGTGGAAAAAACCCTTTATGAGATCGACAATACCGAGAAGCCGGTCATCCTCGTCTTCAATAAAATAGACGCTTTCACGCATGTGGTGAAGGATGAGGATGACCTCACCCCCAGGAAGCGGGAAAATTACACGCTGGAGGAGCTCAAACAGACCTGGTTAAGCAAAATGAACAACAAGGAAACCATTTTCATTTCAGCCAGGGAGAAAGAAAACATCGAAGACCTGAAACAGCTGCTTTATGACAAGGTAAAAGAGATTCACATCACCCGTTTTCCCTACAACGACTTTCTCTATCAGGAGTACGACGAAGTGGAGGATTGAGACGGTACCGTCAGTTCAAGCGGCAAAGTTTTTCATTCAGCGCAATCACCGCATCTTCGTAGCTTTCGCGTTGAATGACAAACTGCATGTTCACCTGCATCAGCGACTGGGCAAAGCTCGCAATGTTGATATTCTTCTCATAGAGCGCCTGCGATGCCTTGTACAGGAAACCCGGGAGCGCAATGTTTGTACCCATGACGCAGACAATGGCCATGGGCAGGGCAGTCACCTGATAAAACACCTCGCTCAGCACCCTGATCAGTTCGGCGCTCTTTTCGTTGTCCCAGACCACCATGGTAATGGAGTTGGCATTGGTTGATTTGAGGATGTAACTTACACCATACTTCACAAAGTAGTTCATGATGCGTCCGTCGAAACCCACCTCACCCACCATCATGGGGTCATGCACCTCAATGGCAATCACCTTCCGTGATCCGGAGACAATCTCCACGCGTGCTTCGGGTGAAAAATAATCACGCGATATCAGGGTACCGGGATGTGCCGGCTCAAATGTATTTTTAATGCGAATGTCGATGCCGGCCAGCTCCAAAGGTTTGGCAGCCTTGGGATGTATCGCCTCCATGCCGATATCGGCCAGCTGATCGGCAATGATGTAATTGGTATGTCCCACGGGGATGCTGTTCTCAACCCCCACGATTTTCGGGTCGGCACTCGACAGGTGGTATTCCTTGTGAATGACCGCCTCGGCAGCTTTTACCTCCACCGCAATCTTGCTGAAGGTAACCTCGCTATATCCCCGGTCGAAGGCCCGCATGATTCCTTCGGTACCCTTGGTGTAACCGGTGGCAATACACAACACCTTGCTGTAATCGATTCCCTCAAACTCCTTGTGGATCCGCTCGTCAATGGTGAGCGGCTCATTGTCGTTGAAACCGCAGAGATCAACAAATCGGGCATTTATACCATTGTTATTCAAAATATTGGCAGAGTTCCAGCCCGAATGTGCCTCGCCGAGTGAAGCCAGTATCTCGCGTGCGGCAAGATGAATATCGGTGCGGTTCACGTAACCCGATGCCAATACCTTACCAAGGCTGTAAAGCACCGTCTTGGCCTGATCTATCCGGAACCGGATAAAGTCGCGTGCCTCTTTCAGATCAAGACCATAATCGGCAAAGCCATCGTTGATCAGCAGCAGCCGTTGGCAGAAAGAGTCCAGCGCACTGCTGTAATCTTCCCCGTTCAGAAATTTGTTGTAGATACCCGGTTCGCCCGTCTTCTTATGCTCCAGAAGCCAGTTGGTCACATTATTGTAGGCCGAAACCACGAAGATGCGGTTATACAGTTCGTCCCCTTTTCGGTCTCCGATGATGATATTATTCATGACCTCCTGAAACTGGGACATCGAGGTGCCACCGATTTTTTCTACTGTAAGCATATGATAAACGGGATTTTAATTGTTCAAATTTTAAATATGAGTCGTGTCATTTTCTCAGGACGCAAAGATAAATGATTTATTCTGATCTCAAAACTGTTTCAGCGCCCGATAGACTTTGTGAATGGGCAGTCCCATCACGTTAAAGTAGGATCCCTCAATCTTTTCCACCGCCACATAACCGATCCATTCCTGTACGCCATAGGCGCCCGCCTTATCCAGGGGGTCGTAGCGGGATACATAATAGCTGATCTCTTCATCGCTCAAAGCGCCGAATGTGACCATTGCCGTATCCGAGAAGCTTTGCTGCTTCACGTTCGTGGTCAGACAAACTCCGGTGATAACCCGATGCTGCTTTCCCGCCAGCACACGCAACATCCGGAAGGCCTCATTCTTATCGGCCGGTTTGCCGAGAATCGTTCCGCCCAGCAGGACGATCGTATCGGCTGTGATCAACAGTTCATCCGCTTTCAACGTATGCAGGTAAGCATCTGCTTTTTTCCGGGCCAGAAATTCCGCCACCTCCTCATGGGGTAACGATTCCGGATACGACTCATCTATATCGGGCAACGTGCGTACTTCGTATGCCACATCAATGCCTGCCAGCAGCTCTTTCCTTCGCGGTGAGTTGGAAGCAAGCACAATCCGCCAGTCGGTCACTTTCATAAAGCCCGACGTATCCGTATTAATTTCGTCAGCAATGCTTCCAGCATGTCCAGCGGCAGCATGTTGGCACCGTCAGACCTGGCCTGGGCAGGATTGGGATGTGTTTCGATGAATATCCCGTCGGCACCGGTTGCAATGGCTGCCTTCGCAATGGTTTCAATGAGCTGCGGCTGTCCGCCTGTTACGCCCGACGACTGGTTGGGTTGTTGCAGGCTGTGGGTGACATCCATCACGACAGGGAAACCGAATGTTTTCATCTGGGGAATACCGCGAAAGTCCACAACCAGGTCACCATAACCAAAGGTGGTGCCCCGCTCTGTCAGCAGCACGTTCGGGTTCCCACTGTCGGTCACCTTCTGTGCGGCAAAACGCATGGCATCGGGCGACAGGAACTGTCCCTTTTTAATGTTCACCACCTTCCCGGTTTCTGCCGCTGCGATCAGCAGCTCCGTCTGTCGACATAGAAAAGCAGGAATCTGTAAGATATCGACATACGCTGCAGCCATCGCAGCTTCATGACTCTCATGAATATCGGTCACAGTGGGTATACCATGGGTATCCCCCACTTTACGAAGAATATGAAGCGCCTTCTCGTCGCCGATACCGGTAAAGGAATCCACCCGCGAGCGGTTTGCTTTCCGGAACGACCCTTTAAAGACATAAGGGATACCCAATTTGTCGGTCATTGTTTTTATCTTCTCCGCAATGGCCAGCGCCATCTCCTCCGATTCAATAACACAGGGTCCGGCAAGCAAAAAAAAGTTATCTGATTGTAAATAGGAAAGATCCATTCTTGCGATTTTAATTGGGCCGAAAGATACAAAAAAAGAGGCTATCTTTGCAAAAAAAAGATGATACTCGATCTCTGTCTCTCCCCCGCCCTCTATCCCTATTACCAGAAAGAAAACGACACAGTGGTCGTGGTCGATGTCTTCAGGGCCTCTGCCACCATATGTGCCATGCTTCACAATGGTGCGGCAGCAGTGATTCCGGTGGCCGATATTGAGACAGCCAGACAATATAAATCGGCAGGTTTCCTGGTGGGTGCGGAACGGAAAACCCGCAAATGCGATTTTGCCGACTTTGGCAACTCGCCATTCGACTATACCCGTGAAATCGTAGATGGAAAAGAGGTGGTCTTTACCACCACCAACGGCACCATGGCCATCGAGATGGGAAAGGAGAGCAGGCGGTTGTTTATCGGCACCTTCTCCAATATCGACGCGCTGGCCGACAAGTGTATGGAGTCACCGGGACGGATTGTGGTCATCTGTGCGGGTTGGAATAACCGGGTAAATGTGGAGGACACCCTCTTTGGGGGTGCTTTTGCAGAGCGGTTATCGAAAAAAGCGGATATGACGCCCGGTTCCGACGCAGTGAGGATAGCCCTCACCCTGTGGCATCAGGCAAAAAGTGATCCTTTGGGATATCTGCGGCAGAGCGACCATTACCAACGACTCATCGACAACAGTGCGACAGGCGATGCAGCTTACTGCCTGCAGGAGAACACGGTGTCGGTGGTACCCTGCTACCACAAGGAAGAGAAAAAACTCAGGGCACAATAACGGAGCACACTACCGGCCCCCCCCTATAAGCCATCACTCATCCCAGTCAAATTCATCCAGATCGATGGAACCGGCAAACTGATCCAGGTCACGCCGCTCCTTCTTGGTGGGACGCCCCGTTCCCCGTTGCCGGTCTACAAAACCGCTTATCTTATTCAGCTCCAGCAGCTCATACTGATCGGGTGGCGTTACATTTTCCATAAATTGCGGTACCATCTTGGCGCCCATGCGCTTATCGGCCGGGGCAAGCACCTTAAACGAATAGGTGACCGGCGGCTTACGTACCTGGATGACATCGCCGGTACGGACATTCCGGGAGGGCTTCACCACTACATCGTCGATCATCACACGCCCCTTTTTGCATGCTTCCGCCGCAATGGTGCGTGTTTTGAAAATGCGTACTGCCCACAACCACTTATCGATGCGTACTTCTTCCATCATACAAAAAACCTGATCTTTATAGATAGGACTGACTGACCTGCCCGAATGGCGACTGTCTCTTTTTCTTATTTGTTATTATACTGATTCATCGTTGTTTGCACACCTGCCAGACAAAAACTGCGGATGATATCAACCGCTGTTTCAATACGTTCCGGCAGATGGAGTTTCTCCTCAGGAGAGAATTCTTCCAGCACATAATTGACCTGTGCTCCCCGCGGAAAATCATTACCGATACCGAACCTGAGCCGGGGATAATTCTGCCCGATCAGCTCCTGGATATGCTTCAGACCATTGTGCCCGGCGTCGCTCCCTTTCGATTTCAGCCGCAGCGTGCCGAAGGGCAACGCCAGGTCATCGACCACCACCAGCAGGTTTTCCGTCTCAATCTTCTCCTTCTGCAGCCAGTAACGGATGGCGTTGCCGCTCAGATTCATGAAGGTGGAAGGTTTCAGCAGAATCAGCGATTTGTTCCGGAGCCGCATTTCCGCTACGAATCCGTACCGTTTGTCCTCAAAAACAGCATTGGACGCTTTTGCAAAAGCGTCCAACACCATAAAGCCTATATTGTGGCGGGTTCGTTCGTAATCGGGCCCGATATTTCCCAATCCCGCAATCAAATATTTCATCAACTAACTCATTTATTATTCTGCTTTGGCAGCAGCACCCCTGGCAGCACGTGTCAGCTGAACGCGGCAGATCACGGCATTCTTGGCATTCAATATCTCCAGGCCTTCGAAACTCAACTGACCAACCTGTATCGACTTGCCCAACTCCAGATTTTCCACGTTTACCACCAGCTCTTCGGGTAATTTAGCGGGCAATGCTTTTACCTTCAGCTTGCGGATGTCGAGCGACAGCTTACCACCGGCTCTCACACCGGCAGCAAGTCCTTCCAGACGCACGGGGATCTCGATAACCACAGGTACTTTTTCAAATACATGCAGAAAGTCGATATGTAAAATGGTGTCTTTTACCGGGTGAAACTGTACCTCTTTTACAACTGCCTGCAGTTTCTTTTTTCCGAGATCGAGATCTACCAGAAATACTTCAGGCGTATAAATCAGATTGCGTACATCGCCGTTTTTTACCACAAAATTCAGGTTTTCTTCGTTGTGACCACCGTAAACTACGCAAGGGATCAGGCTTTCGCTACGATAGGCCCTTGCTGCTTTCTTCCCGAAATCATCTCTGACTTCGCCTTTTAATGCAAATGTCTTCATTTTTAATTGTTGTTTGTGTTACTCAAAATAAAGTGCTTTCTTTATTTCCCATCACACGGGAGCTCTCAAAAAAGCGGCGCAAAGATAGTGATTTTCTTTTTATTGCACAATCATTCATTTCACTTTTTCACCTCACTCTTTTTTTCAGATCTTCCACCGGTATGCTCATCAGCCGCCCGATGGGCTTTTCACCACGATAAGTGATGATCCGCATAACATAGGCATCTTTGGGTATCCGTTGCGGTTCAGCATATTTCGGATAGAAATTGTCGGGCGTGGAGGCATCGAAGCTGGTATAGATATCCAGCCCTTTTATTTCCGGGGTAAGGGTTACATAGTAATCTTCTCCCACTTTTTTTACAGACACCGCCGGGTCGTACAGGGCGGGTGAATATTTGGTGCGGGCATAGTTGAACCGCACGAAATGATCTTCTGTCCTGGAGACAAACCCATCCCAATCCTTCTTTTTTGCGGGCGACCAAAGCGATTCGGCCACAGCGAAGCCCCGCGGCCAGGTCATGTATTCTGCCTGGCGCATGTTGTAAACCTGCTCGGTCCACAGGTTGGCCTGACCGCCCAGGATGTATTCGGCATTGGCACCTTCGGGTACCGGATCAAACCGGTAGGTCTGGCTCAGTCTCAGGCTGCTGTACACGCGCGGCTCGGTGGAAATATCGCCCTGCATGTAGTCGATATAGACATAATTGGTGGGGCTCATCACCACATAATGTCCCGATTTGGACGCTTCAATCCCATGCTGCACGCCGCGCCAGCTCATCAACCCGGTGGTGGGTGTGATGCCTCCTTCCAGAATTTCATCCCATCCCATCATCTTTTTGCCTTTATCCAGAATGATCTTCTCCACCCTCTTTCCGAAATAAGACTGTACGGCAGCCATATCTTTCAATCCCTCACGCTTCATCAGTTGCCTCACGTCGTCGCTCTTCTCCCAGAAGGTGTAGGGCGCCTCATCACCGCCGGTATGGATATAGGCAAAAGAAAATAGTTCAGCCACCTCGGCGATTACTTTGTCCATAAACGCATACACCTTCTCATTGGCCGGATTGAGTGTATTCTCGTAGATGGCGGCAGGGCGGTCCCCGGTATTCCAGTCGAGAAACGGAGCGCCGGTACGCACGAAATGATCATCGCTTCCGGGGAAGCAGGAGAGCTCGGGATAGGCAGCCAGCACGGCCGAGCTATGTCCCGGCACATCAATCTCGGGCATCACCTGGATATTGCGTTGTGCGGCGTAGGCAATCACCTCCCTGATCTCCTCCTGCGTGTAAAAGCCACCGTAGTTTTTCGGTGCTTCGGGATCGGGATCGGAGAGACTGCCAAACCAGCCAACCTGCTCGGTACGCCAGGCGCCTACTTCCGTGAGTCTGGGTAAACTTTTTATTTCTATGCGCCACCCCTCATCATCGGTCAGGTGCCAGTGAAACAGGTTGTACTTGTATTTCGCCATGTTGTCGATGTACTGCTTTACTTCATCCACAGTGAAGAAATGACGGGCCACATCGAGCATCAGTCCCCGCCATCCCACTCTCGGGTAATCGGTGATTTCCACCTGGGGTATCTGCCACGAAACATTCAGCTCTCTGCGATCACTCTCAATCTGTGGCGGCAGAAGCTGAAACAAGGTCTGTACGCCATACAGGAGTCCCGCCGGCTTATTGGCCCGGATGGTAATCTTTTGGGATGTGACATCCAGCTTGTAGCCTTCATTACCCAGGGTGGCATCCTCCTTGTTGTTGAGCGACAACGCAATATGGGCGTTACGACTGTTCTCACGCACCGTGACAC
>DFYK01000025.1 GCA_002383605.1 Proteiniphilum sp. UBA4084
TGCTCGACACCGAGGTGTACTCCAATACGGGAGGACAGTCGTCCAAATCAACACCCACCGCTGCAGTGGCCAAATTTGCCGCTGCGGGAAAACGGATCCGCAAGAAAGATCTGGGTATGATTGCTGCTACTTATGGATATGTCTATGTGGCACAGGTAGCCATGGGCGCCAACCAGGGACACTACCTCAAAGCATTGAAAGAAGCAGAATCGTATCACGGCCCGTCGCTCATCATTGCCTACTCACCCTGTATCAGCCATGGACTGAAGCGGGGTATGGGGACCGCGCAGGCAGAGCAGAAACTGGCTGTGGAATGCGGCTACTGGCACCTGTGGCGTTATGATCCCCGTCTGGAAGCCGAAGGCAGAAATCCGTTNNCAGCTCGATAGCAAAGAACCGGACTGGAGTAAATTCAAGAACTTCCTGCTAGGCGAAGTACGCTATACGCAACTGATCAAATCATTCCCGAAACAGGCTGATGAACTCTTCGATGCTGCCAGGGAGAATGCACAGTGGCGCTACCGCTCCTACCAGCGGATGGCCGAAGCAAGCTATGGTGACGGTACTGCCGCGGAAACAGCTGCTGTCGCAGCTGTTGAAGAGGACTAACTGTAACAAACATACATTATTGATTGCTGAGGGTGTCACACATTGTGATGCCCTCAGCGTTTTCAAGAGATATAAACTACAAAATATTGTCGTATCTTTGCGTTTTCATGAGTCGAGACAAAAGACAAAAGACAAAAGACNNAAAGAGTAAAGATATGAGGATTCAGATCATTAACGGACCCAATCTTAATCTGCTCGGCGTGCGCGAGCCAAATGTATACGGGCAGGATAACTTCAATGATTTTCTGACCCGTCTGCGCACCGGTTATCCCGATATTGAAATCGGATATTACCAGTCGAACATCGAGGGAGAACTCATCGACAAAATACAGGAATCCGGTTTCGGCAGTGACGGGATCATCCTCAATGCCGGGGGTTATACCCACACCTCGGTGGCGATCCGCGATGCCATTAAGGCAGTCCCGGCACCGGTGGTGGAAGTGCACATCTCCAACGTACATGCACGGGAGGAATTCCGCCATCACTCCATGCTCACGGCCGTGTGCCTGGGTGTTATAGCCGGCTTCGGCCTCGATTCTTACCGTCTGGCTGTGGAAGCAATCAGAACGACAAACAAAACTCACTGAAAAGTGTTTATAGTTCGGTAGTTATAACGTGCTTAAGTACACAATTATCCAAAAAATATATATGTTTAAACAAACCAAAATCATTGCTACCATTTCCGACAAGCGGTGCGACGTGCCCTTTTTGAAAGAACTGTTCGATGCCGGAATGAACGTGGTACGACTCAACTCAGCCCATCTCGACGAAACGGGCTTTTTAAAGATCATCAACAATGTGCGTCAGGTATCGTCTCATATCGCCATTCTCGTGGATACCAAAGGTCCCGAGATCCGTACCACGGTGACCGAAACCCCTCTTGAACTGAAAACAGGCGACAAAATAAAGATCGTAGGCGACCCCCATGGCATCTCATCCAGGGAAACCATTTATATTTCTTACCCGGGCATTGCCGAAGAGATGCATGTGGATGATGATATCCTGATTGATGACGGTGAGATCGATCTGAAAGTAATTGAAGTAAACAAAGATTATCTGCTCTGTGGCGTCATGAACGATGGCGTGGTGGGAAGCCGCAAGAGCGTGAACATACCCGGTGTGCGGATCAACCTGCCGGCCATCACATCCCGCGACAGAGATTTCATTGTCCTATCGGTAAAGCATGAGGTGGATTTCATCGCTCATTCCTTTGTGCGCAACAAGGAAGATGTGATTGCGGTGCAGGAGATCCTCGATGAGTTGAAAAGTACCATCAAGATCGTCGCCAAGATCGAAAACCAGGAAGGTGTAGACAATGCCGATGAAATTCTGGAAGCTGCATATGGCATCATGGTTGCACGGGGTGATCTGGGCATAGAAGTAGCCCAGGAAAAGATTCCCGGCATACAGCGTGTACTCATTAAAAAGGCCATTCATCACAAAAAGCCGGTGATCGTAGCCACACAAATGTTGCACTCCATGATCCAGAACCCGCGACCCACGCGGGCGGAAATTACCGATATCGCCAACGCCATCTACTACCGTACCGATGCGGTAATGCTCAGCGGGGAGACTGCTTACGGCAAATACCCTGTGGAGGCAGTGAAAACAATGGCCAAAACGGCCTACGAAGCAGAACTGACCAAGCTTACCGAGAACGATATCCGTGTACCCTACAATCCTGATGACGACCGCAGTGTCACAGAGTTCCTGGCCAAGCAGGCTGTAAAATCGTCCGTGCGGCTGAATGTGAAAGCCATCGTGACCGACAGTCACACCGGGAAGACTGCCCGAGTGTTGGCTGCATTCCGCGGTAAAAGCCCGGTATATGCCATTACAACCACGGAACGTCTTGCACGGGAACTGGCGCTCTCCTATGGTATCATGGCTGAGCATCAGCAGGGAAAAGGCGACGGTAACACCAAAGAGAGCCGGAGGGCCTATTTCACCGAAGCCATTAAGAGGCTGATTGAAAAGAAAGTGATCGCACCCAAAGACCGGGTAGCCTATCTGGGCGGCAGCTTTGGAGAAGTGGGCGGCACCACCTATCTGGAAATTTCCGAAGTGTGGCGGATACTGGAAGCGAAAGAAAAATACAACCTGCCCGATTATACGGTATAATGCAAACAGACAGCAAGCTGGAGAATTATATTCTGTCCCACAGCGATGATGAACCCGAACTTCTGAAGAAGATGGAACGCGACACGCATGTGAAGATGTTGCAGACAAACATGAATGCAGGCCATCTTCAGGGTCGGCTTTTGAAGATGATCACCCAGATGATCCGCCCTAAACGGATCTTGGAAATCGGCACATTTGTCGGTTATTCAGCCCTCTGCTTCGCCGAGGGACTTGAGGAGGGAGGAGAGCTTCATACCATTGACATCGATGACGAGATAGAAGATATTGCCCGTGCGAACTTTGCCAAATCGGAACATGGGCATAAGATCATCCTTCATATCGGCGATGTCATGGATATCCTTCCCCTGTTTGGCGAGGAGAGTTTCGATCTGGTCTTTATGGATGGCGACAAGGAGTCTTACTGGGATCATTTCGAGGCGATATTGCCTAAATTAAGAAGAGGAGGCTTCATCCTTGCGGACAACACGCTCTGGTATGGTAAGGTTGTAGAGAAAGTAAAAAGCAATGATCATTCCACCCTGGGTATCCTGAATTTCAACAAACGGCTTGCGGAAGATACAAGGATTGATAAAGTGATATTGCCTGTGCGTGACGGGTTAACGCTCATCAGAAAGAGATAACATATGGACTCAAACAGACAGTTAAAAGTAAACCGGCTGATACAGAAAGAACTCAGCGAGATTTTTTTGCTCGAGACAAAGAAGATGCAAGGTGTTTTTGTGTCGGTCACCAACGTGCGCGTATCGCCCGATCTGGGTCTGGCGCATGTTTATCTGAGCATATTTCCTTCCGACAATTCCCGGGAGTTTGTGGAAAACATCAACGGCAACGTGAAATCGGTGCGCTATGAACTTGGGAAAAGAGTGGGCAAGCAGTTGCGTGTTGTACCCGAACTTTCGTTTCATGTGGACGATTCACTCGATTACATTGAGAACATCGACAGGTTGTTGAAAGACCAGTAAAAAACCGTTGACTTTCGCATGATATCATGAACGTATCCTTCTTCATCGCCCGGAGATATCTCTTTTCAAAGAAATCACACAATGCCATCAATGTGATTTCTGCCATTTCGGTGTGCGGCATTGCCATCGCTACCATGGCCATGGTGTGCGTACTCTCCGTCTTCAACGGTTTTGGTGGCATTGTGAAAGATATGTTCAGTGCGATCGATCCCGATCTCAAAATAACTGTGAAGCAGGGTAAGGTGTTCGATTATCACACAGCGGCATTTGATGAGGCGCTGCGACTGCAGGACGTACAGCTGATTTCCGAATCGCTCGAGGAGAATGCACTCTTTAAGTTCGAAGAACAGCAGGTACCCGTCCGCATGAAAGGCGTGTCGGAAGATTTCAAGTTGATGACCGACATGGATAAGCTGATGATGGATGGCTCCTTCAGGTTGCGCGAGGATGTGGTGGATTATGCTACCCTGGGTGCCGGACTGGCTGTTACCCTGGATGCACGCCCCGGTTTTGTCAACGCCATAGAAATATACACTCCACGACGCGACGTGCGGGTGAACCTGGCCAATCCGTCTGTATCATTTACCACAGGATATGTTCAGATAGGAGGAGTTTTTGGCCTGAATCAGCCGGAATATGACGATCAGATGGCCATTGTTCCCATTGAACTGGCGAGGGAGCTGTTTAATTATACGACCGAGGTAACTTCCCTTGATGTGAAACTTGCTTCGGGCGCCTCTGTCTCCAGGATCAAACGGGAGATGGAACGCATTCTGGGAGACAATTTTCTGGTGGAGGACCGTTTTGAACAGCAGCAAGAGTCGTTTCGAATGCTGCAGATAGAGAAGTGGGTGACCTTTTTGATTCTGGCATTCATTTTGCTGATAGCTGTTTTTAATGTCGTTGGCTCCCTGTCGATGCTCATCGTGGAAAAAAAAGAGGACATCAGGAGCCTGCAGAACATGGGGGCCTCTCAGCGGCTCATCACCCGCATCTTCCTGTACGAAGGATGGCTTATCACCTTTATCGGAATTGTCGCAGGAATAGTTATGGGGCTGGTATTGTGTCTGTTGCAGCAGGAGTTCGGTCTCCTGAAATTAAGCGATACGCCCGGTGCCTACATCATTGATGCCTATCCGGTCATTGTGGAATTCAGCGACCTGCTTATCGTTTTCGCTGTGGTGAGCGTGACCGGACTGATGACGGTACTTTATCCGGTAAATAATTTGAAGAAAAAGCTATCAGCTATCAGCCATCAGCTATCAGCTTTTTAGGTGGAAGATTTGCAGGGCAGCGGTAATAGATAATGATTTAGTTTAAAAAGATATATAATGAAAATTGCAATTGTAGGGACCGGTTATGTAGGTTTGGTTTCGGGTGCATGTTTTGCAGAAATGGGTGTCGATGTAACCTGCGTGGATATCGACAGCGATAAGATTGAAGGTTTAAAGCAGGGGATTATTCCTATTTACGAGCCGGGACTGAAAAATATTGTGATCCGAAATCATGAAGCTGACAGGCTTCATTTCACAACCAGCTTGCAGTCGGTACTGAATGATATGGAGATCATTTTTATTGCCGTTGGGACACCCTCTGATGAAGAAGGGAATGCCGATCTTTCCTACGTAATGACGGTGGCAAACACCATTGCAGATCACATGGAGAAACCACTGTTGATTGTGACCAAGAGCACGGTTCCTGTCGGTACCTCCTACCGCATCAGGGAGGTGATCCGCAAGCGGCTGGATGAGCGTGGACTTCAGGAGCTGGTGTTTGATGTGGCCTCCAATCCTGAATTTTTGAAAGAAGGTGCTGCCGTCAACGACTTTATGAGTCCCGACCGTGTGGTGGTGGGTGTGGAGAGCAAGGAGGCGGAAGAACTGATGTCGAAGTTATATCGTCCGTTCTTGCTGAGCAACTTCCGGGTTATCTTTATGGATATCTTGTCGTCGGAGATGACCAAGTATGCCTCCAATGCCATGCTGGCCACACGCATCAGTTTTATGAACGATATTGCCAATCTTTGTGAGCTGGTGGGGGCCGATGTGAATATGGTACGCCGTGGTATGGGCAGCGATTCCCGCATCGGCAGGAGTTTCCTTTATCCCGGTTGCGGATACGGAGGCAGTTGCTTTCCCAAGGATATCCGTGCCATCATGAAGGTAGGTGAGGATGCCGGTTATGAGATGAGTGTAATCAAAGCAGTGGAAGAGGTCAACAACCGGCAGAAGACTATCCTATTTCATAAGTTCAGTCGCTTTTATAACGGCGAGATCAAAGGCAAGACTGTGGCGGTATGGGGACTGGCATTCAAACCCGAGACCGACGATATGCGCGATGCGCCGTCACTCACCCTGATAGAGAGTCTCCTTGAAGCCGGCGTTTCGGTACGTGCCTACGATCCGGCAGCCATGCAGGAGGCACGCAAGTATCTGGACGATAAGATTTACTATGCGACCGATATTTACGATGCAGCCAATGAAGCCGATGCGTTGATTGTTCCGACCGAATGGAAGGAGTTTCGCCTGCCCAACTGGTCGATTCTCCGCAAGATCATGAACAGCCATCTGGTTATCGATGGCCGCAACATCTACAACAAAGAAGATCTCGCCTCTTATGGTTTTGAATATAGGGGAATAGGGCAAAAGTAAGTTTCTATCCGTGGGGTTATTTTTATAGTCATATAAATAATGTATTGAAAGAAATGTTGGAAACTGCAGATTTATGTGTAAATTTGCAACCCCGAATCGTTAGCTCAGCTGGTTTAGAGCGCTGCCTTGACAGGGCAGAGGCCACTGGTTCGAATCCAGTACGGTTCACTCCTTTTGTGCCGATGCTTGTTCAATGTTTTGTTCTTCCTGTTGTCCGATTTTCAGGTTTCCGTTGTATCTACTTCCTTTTTCCACTTGCAAAAAATCAGACAGGATGTCGCCCTTGACTGATCCGGTAGATTTTAAAATAAGCTCTTTACTTCTGATTGTTCCAGTGATATTTCCGAAGATAATAATCTGATCGCTCTCCAGCGTTCCGTTTACTGCAGCTTTCTCTCCCAGGATGATACCCTGTTTCGACGATATGTTTCCTTCTACTTTGCCGTCGATCCTGATAATACCTTCTCCCAGTATATCACCCTTGAAAACCATGTCGTTACCCACAACTGTAGTGATGGGTAGGGAATCAAGATTTGATTTTCCGTTTTCTTTTCTTCTTTCTTCTTTAGCCATGATTCTCTTCTTCATCATCAGTATTTACAAACTTTTCCGGGTCATTATATTCCCCGTTTTCAATGATTTCGTAATGCAGATGCGGACCTGTGCTTCTTCCCGAACTTCCCATCAGTCCGATCAATTGTCCGCTGTTTACCCGCTCCCCCTTTTCTACATCTATTTGCCTGAGGTGTCCGTAGAGGGTCTGCAGGTTATCTTTGTGTTCAATGATGATGCATCTTCCATATCCGGCCTTAAATCCTGCAAAGGTGACAATTCCGCTACCGGTGGTCTTTACGCTGTCACCCACACACCCTCTGTAATCGATGCCCGAATGAAATTCAGTGCCTCCACCTGTGAAGGGATTGCGGCGATACCCGAATGTGGAGGTTATTTCGCCTCCTGAAGGTGAACCAAGAGGTGCCGAGTTTAATTTGTTTTCCAAATCCCATATCTGCTGTTGATAAAAATCGGCAAATGCATTGATGTGGGTGATATCAAAACTGGTACCCACACCCCCCATGTTGTCAATTTTTATTTTTTCAAATCCCTTCTGATAGAGGAGTGCATTGATGCGAAAGACGCCCGAGTCGATGGAAGCAAAAGCAGTGAGTGCTTTATCGAGATCGATCCTGCTGCGGATGTAGTTTGCTCTATCCAGCCTTTCCTGATAAAAACGACTGGTATTTTGATAGATCAGAAAGCCCGACACAAAAAAGAAAGCGATGATGAGCAACGCGAAAAAGGCAGCATATTTACGCCAGTTCATAATAAGGCGGGTCGGCACCTGAACGACTTTACCTGACTTATCCTTAGAATTAACAATTAGAACCGAAGTTTTATGTTTCATTGCTAAGATGGGTGTGTTTGAATAGAAATATGGCAAAAATAACAATAAATTTTTAAATTACATTTTATTTCCTGGTTATAAATTTTTTAACCACTTTGTCAATTCTTCCATAAACTGATCTTTGTAAGGAAAGGAGCCCAGTCGTACCCTTCATGAAACAGAGCCAGGTGGCTGTATCCACCTCCCGGCAGGGCTATCACCATGCTGCAAGTCGCCTTCTCAGACGAAGGAAGATAAACCCGCAGAGACGGAAATGGTGTATCCTTTCTGCCTGATATCCTCCTCCCATTCCGGTTTCAAAGCCTCGATGTGACAAAACTGGGATTCTTGATGGATGTTGTGCAATATTGCTGTTTTGATATAGCATAACAAATCTTCGCTCCATATGTTTGTGAATATCCGGGAATAGTGATATGGGTGTTAGAACTCAATTGTAGCCTTTTATTGCAACGCATCTACTATGGCGGCAACAAATCCATTTTGGTCAAACTCTCCTTTTTTTGAGAAACCGGTACGGACAATAACCAGTTCTTTCGATGGGATGATGTAGATGAACTGCCCGTCGTGGCCGCTGCAGCAATACATGTCGCGGGGTACGTCGGGATAGTCGGTGCCGGATTTGTTCAACCAGAAAAAGGCACCATATGTACCGTCTGATCCGGTTGCAGCGGTGGTGGTGTATTTCACCCAGTCTTCGGGCAGAATCTGTTCGCCCAGCCAGTTCCCGTTGTTCAGATAGAGCAAGCCGAAGCGAGCATAATCGCGTAAGGAGGCATAAAGGTAGGAGGAGCCCACGAATGTTCCCGATGCATCCATCTCAAAAATAGCGCTGCGCATCCCAATTTTGTTGAAAAGCTTTTCACGCGGGAAAGTGTAATACTCCGCATCATTGCCAAGAGCCCTGCGCAGCAGGTAAGAGACAATGTTGGTGGATCCCGATGAATACTCAAATACCGACCCAGGGGAATATTCCAGCGGTTTTGAAATGGCAAACCGGGCCATATCGCCTTCCTTGTGTAGCATGTTGTTCACGTCGGAACTGTTCCCATACGCTTCGTTCCATTTCAAACCGCTGTTCATCTGCATCAGATTGTGGATGGAGATGCTGCTCCTTTCGTCACGCTGCCACTCATCCACGCCGGCAGGTGAATGTATATCCAGTTTCCCCTCTTTCACCAGAATACCTGTCAGGGCATTGGTAAAACTTTTGGCCATCGACCAGCTCAGGAAACGGTTCTCTGGACCAAATCCCTCAGCATACTTTTCGGCAACTGGCTGTCCTTGATAGACAACCATCACCGCAAATGTACCCTTGTAGGGAATGGTGTCGGCAAAAGCTTGTTCCACTGCAAGGTTGAGCTTCTGCATGTTGATACCCGAAGGGATGCTGTCGGCAATCAAATTACCCATAGGCCAGGCGATGGTGTCGGGTTGTTCCGGCAAAACCGGTACAACCGGATAGGGACGTGCCTGGATATCGCTCACCGGATAGTCGTTCACCAGGATGCTGCCATAGCCATTCACGAAAGTAGTACGCGACGTGTGCCAGAGGAATCGGCTTCTCACACTTTTGCTCCTGGGGTCGACGCTGTTCTTTACGAATCGGATGAAGGAGAAATTCAGGTCGGTTGCCTCCATCGATTCCTGTGTGCGATTGGCCACAAACAGAGCTGATGACATGTTTTTGGCTGCATAGCCGGTGATGATTGGCATCAGGGGGTTCAGGTAAAGAAAACCTCCCAGAAGAATGAACAAAATAAAGACTACAAGAATGATGCGTACTTTTTTCATGGGAGCGAATGTTTGAATTGGTCAACAAAGATAGATAAAAAAACAGGATGCGTGTCGTTTTGAATTAACAGTCATTGCAGCAAAATTCAAAATCCGAATTTTTTTATTTTTTTCTGAATCTTCTATTTTTTCATTAAGTTTGCTATTGAAACATAAATGTGTAATTTTGAAATGGGTAGCTTTTACGAGATATGCGAACAGCGTGTATAGATGAATACATTTTCCAACATAAAAGAATTGCTCAGAACCTTGTCGAGGGAACAAGCATTGCTGACAGAGATGTTTGAGAAACGAAAAACATTCTCTTATAAATATGACTATGCTCTGGAGATGGTGGAGGGTGATGATAACAGGATCAAACATCTGATTGAATATGGTGTAATACGCGAAAATGGTAACTGGCTGGAGTTGGATGATCAGTTTTTACAGTTTTTTGAACAGGTACTGGAGGTGAACGAAGAGATTAACATCTCGTTAATCGATGCCAATATCCAGTATTTGAGAGATCAGATCAACTACTTCCTGAAAGAAAATAACGAGCATAGAAAATATAACTACCTGCGGGCGATTAAAAGTTCGTTGAGGAAAATGGGAGTCATTACCTTACGGAATATTGTCGATTTAAAGAGAAATATAGACAATACATTCAAGAATGAACCCAATTATAAAATAAAACGGGCGAAACTCGAGTCACTTGACAAGAAACGGGATGATATCTCTTCGTTTATTCAGCGGATCGAACAGTTATTGGACAAGGAAGAAAAAACTTTCTTTACAATCGCCCTGGACGATGACCTGATTCAAATTATCCATTTGTTAAAGGTGCAGTTGAATGAGTGCAGACATAATATTATTGCTGCGCAAAAACAGATCATCGAGTACCTCAACCAGATCCTGTATCAAAGCCGCGTTGTTGAGAAGGTACGACAGCTGAAGTATCTGAAAGACCAGTTTACCATCCGCCACGACACCAATATCGATCAGCTGCTCGCGTCAGACAGGCATCTCATGTATGAGACAAGACCCACTTATCCGCTCAAGCTTTCGTTGGATTATCTGGGTAGTGACGAAGCTCTCGACAGCATACGAAAAATGTACCGCAGCAGCCTATTGAAGGTGGGAATAAAGTCACACCTTGCTCCTGCACTCCCGCTTAAACTGTTGAACGAGGAGATTCTTACCGAAGTGCAGGTTAATCTTGAAGAGGTGAGAAATGGCTTTATCGCTTCAGGCAAAGACCTCTTCAATTTTGTCGCAGGTTATCCATATGATAAAGAGCTGTCGTTCGATGAGCAAGTGACCATTTTCTGTCAGATGATCTCTTTGTATGAAGCCGATTTCCAGTTTACAGACCAATTCAATTTTTTCAACGACGTTGAGTACGCGCTCGTTTATCCAAAATAAGTTGTTATGAATGTTCCCAGACAGACCGCACAAATATTTGAAATATTGAGCAAAGGACAGTTTATCTGTTCCAACAGCTCTGATGTTGAAATAAAGAGGCTTTATGATCTACTCGATGAGGAGGAGAACTACGAGAAGTTATACAATTATTTCCGGCAGATTAATTTTACTCTTGAAAAAGGAGATGGCTTCTTTTACTTTTCAAGAGTGGAAAACCGAGCTGACCTGGAACGCAAAATTAAGCAATCCTTTAAATGGATCGACCTGATCGATTTTTTTAAAACATACGATTCCTCTTTTGGTACCGGGACACGATTTGTTCCATCAGAAATACTGGTGCGACTGAATATGAACGCCGAGCTGAAAACAAAATTGAATGCTCTTAAAACATATGCGCCTGAGAAAACCAAGTATTCCGATATTCTTTCCAAAATCATCAACGATATGCGGAACGACCGTTTTATCGAACTTGAGAATGAGATCTCGGAACAATTTAAAGTGCTTTCCTCTTTCAAATACCTGGAAGAGCTGGTGTTATCAATACAAATAACGGATGAAGCAATCAATGAGATACCTGAATAAAGTCATATTTATTGAAAGCGCGAATACACGTTATGCGGAGATCAAGCTTGATGGAAACGTGCACCTGATTGGCACACAGGGTGTAGGGAAGAGTACCTTGTTGCGGGCCTTGCTGTTCTTCTACAATGCGAACCAGCAAAAGCTGGGCATCCCGATTGAGAAAAAGCGATTCATAGACTTCTATTTTCAATATCAGAATTCATTTATCGTGTACGAAGTGATGCACGAGAACGGACCTTTCTCTGTGATAACCTATAAATCGAGGGGACGGGTGGTCTTTCGCTTTGTGAATTCGGCATACCAGAAAACCCACTTCATTGACCAAACCAATGGACAGGTGGCCGATTCTTGGGATGTGGTACGCGATAACCTGAGCCGCGATGGGATAAAATATACCCGTTTGTTGGATCGATATGAAACATATCGTGACATCATCTACGGGAATAACAAAGGACTCGGGAGTGAATTCCGAAAATATGCCTTGCTTGAGAGCAAGCAATACCAGAACATCCCACGGGCAATTCAGCATGTGTTCCTGAATTATAAAGTGGAAAGTGATTTTATCAAGGATACGATCATCAAATCGCTGGATGACGAAGAGATACCCATTGACCTGTCAAATTATACTTTCCACCTGAAAGATTTTGAAACGCAGCTGAACGATATCAGATTGTGGACCGAAAAGCCTGCGAGAGGAGAAAACAGGATCCGGAAGCTGGCCGGTAAAATAATTGAAACTTTTTCACATATTCGCTACATAGAGCAGGACTTCAGTCGTTTATCGGGAGAGCTTATGATCAGGCTGCATGATAACGATCAACAGCTTACGAAACTTGAAGCGATGCTTACCAAAGAGGAAGAAAAGAAAAAGTCTGCACTTGAGCAGCAGATGAAATCGCTGAAGTACTACGATGAACGTAAGGCAAAGCTATCGGAAGAGAAGGGTGTTTTTGTCAACAAGTTAAGAGAAGCCAGGCAGAAAAGCGATGAGTATCAACTCCTGCATATAGATGAGATATTGTCACGTATCGACAAAAAGAGTGAACTGATGGCGGAGCAAAAAGATATCGCCAGTCAGAAGATATTGCTCGAAAGCAATTTCAATGATATCAGGCAGAAATACGAAAGACAGATCGAACAGCTGCACAATCAGTTTGAGTCCTTTCGAAACGGTCAGCATGAAAAGCTGTATCACTTAAAAGATGAATTTTTCCGGTTTAAGGAAAGTCTTTCCGAAGAATATGTGCAAGTCGACATTGATATAAAAGAACAGTTCAAAGAACAGCGCTTGCAGGCATCGAAACGGGTAGAAGATATCAAAGAGGAGCTCCTGAGACTTCAGAACAAGCGCTTTGAAATCAAACACAGACGTTATTACGAAGAAGAGATTACCAAGTACAAAGAACAGATTTATTCCGATAATGAGAAGAGCAAGCTGGCACTCTTCGAAATTGACCGTCTCGAGAACGACAATGCCACATTGAAAAGACAGTGGGAGCTGGAAGAGGAACGGCTGAAAGAAGTGGCCGAAAGCGAAAAAAGCGAGTTCATGAAAGTAAGGCATCAGCTGTCCGTGAGGATAGATGAGATCCGCACCCGCATAGAGAACAGCAAAGATTCACTGTATGGTTGGTTGAACGACGAGTATCCCGGCTGGGAGAAGACGATCGGAAAGGTGATTGATGAAGAACAGGTGTTGTTTTCATCGGGACTCTCACCGGAGAAAGTATCTTTCACTCAGGATAGTTTTTACGGTATCAAAATCAATCTCGATGAGATAGAAAAAAATATTAAGACCGTTTCGGACTATGAAGCAGAGATAGAGGCTCTGAAAGCAGAAAGTGAGAAAATAAGAATTAAAATCAATGAGACAGATAAACGGTTGGTTGAGCAATTGGAGAAATCGAAAAAGAAATATCTACCTCGTATAAAGGAAAACAAAGAACGAGTTGTAAAGTGCAAGTACGATCTCTCGCAGTATAAGATTGCATCGGATAAGGCGAATATTGAACTCGACGGTTGGCAGCGAAAAGCAGAGGAAGATAAAAGAAATCATCTGGATGAAATTATTCAGCATATAGATAAAACAAATGTTGCTAAAACGGAGGCCGGAAAAGAGATGGATAACATAGAACATCAGACCGAAAATAAAATCAAGGCAAAACAGAAGGAAAAAGTAGCAAGAATTGAGGATCGCCAGAAGCAACTTGATACCGATCAGCATCAGATTGCACTTGCTATCACCAACAAGGAATCGGAAACGGCGATCGCAGTGGAGGAATTAAAAGCTAATCAGGATAAAGAACTGGAAAACAAAGGAGCCGATACCCGTAAAATCAATCTGCTTCAGGGAAAACTGAATGTAATAGAAGCTGAATTGAAATATATTGAGGAGAACAGTGAGCTTGTCTTCAATTACAAGAAAGACAAGAAAGAGCTTTTGGATAGAATTGATTATTTTAGTACACACCGTGATTTACTGGACGGGAGATTGAAAGAGATAGAATCAAGACAGGAAAACCAACAACAAAAACAGAAAGCCGAACAGGAGCAGATTCGTACCCGCATCGATCAACTGAATAATGAGATTGCAGCCATTGAAGAGGATGCTCACCAATTTGCAGAATTTCAACAAACGGATGCGTACACCGACCACATAGCCTTGTTTGAGTACGTGACCGGTAACCTGTCTGCCGGAAAAAACGGTGTTACTATTATCGGGGAGCTAACAAACAACTATTATTCCCGGATTAAACACATGGAAACATTGAGAGAAAATGTACAGATGTTTACCGGTAATTTCAGCGAACAGAACATTTTCAAGTTCAAAACCAGGTTGGTGGAAGAATCAGAATACCGGCAGTTCGCCGAAGAGTTGCAGGAGTTTATCGAGGAAGACAAAATCAGTGAATACGAGAAGCGTGTGAACGAACTGTTTGCCCGGATTATTCAACAGGTGGGGAACGAAACGGAGCAGTTACTCTCGAAAGAGTCTGCCATTCGGAAGGTGGTCAATGAAATTAATGCCGATTTCAGGCAAAAGAATTTTGTTGGTGTCATCAAGAGCATTGAATTGCGTGTGGTTCCAAGCAGCAACAAGATTGTGCAGTTGTTAGGAGAGATCAAGCAGTTCAATGATGACAATCTGTACAATTTCGGAGAAGTAAATCTGTTCAACTCCGAGCAGCAGAGCAGAGAAGAGAACAACCGAAAAGCGGTTCAGTATCTGTCCGCTTTAAACAAATCCATTTCCGGGTACCGGAACAGTACCATCACACTGACTGACTCATTTGAACTGGAATTCAGGGTAGTAGAAAATGACAATGATACCGGTTGGGTGGATAAACTGGCCAATGTGGGATCCGATGGGACGGACGTACTGGTCAAGGCGATGATCAACATCATGTTGCTCAATGTCTTCAAGGAAGGGGCAACGAGGAACCAGTTCAAGGATTTTCGCCTGCACTGCATGATGGATGAGATAGGCAAACTGCACCCCAATAATGTGCGTGGTATCCTGAAATTCGCCAACGACCGAAATATATTTCTCGTGAACGGCTCTCCGCAATCGTTTGATGCGCTTGCTTACCGGTACACCTACCAGCTAAGCAAAAAAAGAGATGCCCAGCTTGACAAGGAGATCACAGTCATCCATCGTATCGTAACCAACAATCGCGTGTAGAGATGAAAAAGCTTACCTTGACGACGGCAGAAAAATTGCTCCAACTCCGGAAAGGCGAGAGGTTGCAGGCAGGTAAACTGCGACAAGCTATTTTTCAGGAGCTCCTTTCAGAAAATATCCTGTATAAAACTGGGAAGACACGTGGCCGATTGCTGCTTGTAAATGGCGAGCAATTTGATCTCTACCTGCAGAACCACTATTCTATTACGGATTTGAATGAATATGTAGCCCTGTTGAGGCAGGATAATTATTCACGCTCCGATCTGGTCAGGGTCGCTACCGATTCGAAATTATCGGGTATCAGAAGTTTCAAAGGTTTTCTGGTTAATTGCTATGAACCTGTGGACGTTTTGCTGAATCATTCCAAAACAATACTCCAGCCACTGCCCGGTTTGTTTCATTTCATTTATGATTATGAAAATTTCGTTCCTGATAGTCAATACACCATCGTGGGAGTGGAGAATCCTGAAAACTTCCGGTATATAGAAAAACAAAAAAAGTTATTCCGGCATATAAAACCCCTGTTTATCAGTCGTTACCCGCAAGGGCAACACGCCGACATCATCCGGTGGTTAAAAATGATTCCCAATTCTTATCTTCATTTTGGCGATTTTGACCTGGCTGGTATCAACATCTACCTGAATGAATTTAAGAAGTATATCCCTGAGAAATCAACCTTTTTCATACCCGATAACATTGAGGAGTTGATTCGTGCGTATGGCAATCACAGCCGGTATGACGATCAGAAACTGCACCTTGATAAAGCCGGTATTCTGGAAGAAGAGGTGGTAGAACTGATTCACATCATCCACAAGCACAAAAAAGGATTGGATCAGGAAATTTTTCAAATCTTGGGAAATAGTGAATCATTTTCTTAAAATCTTCTCCATGGCCTTTCCCTTGGCCAATTCGTCGATCAGCTTGTCGAGATAACGTGCTTTTTGTATAATATCGTCCTCAATGTCTTCCACTCGATAGCCGCAGATCACACCGGTAATTTTGGATGCATTGGGATTCATCTGGGGTGCCTGTGTAAAAAAGGTTTCAAAATTCATGTCTCCGGTCAGTATATTTTCCAACTCTTTTTTGCTGTAACCGGTCAGCCAGCAGATGATTTCGTCCACTTCTTCCTTGTTACGGCCTTTCTTTTCTGCTTTCTCCACGTAATAAGGATAGACCCCTGGAAATGATAATTTGTAGATTCTCTCTTGATTTTTCATTTTAATCACAGTTTCATAAAGCGATTTTTTTATCAGTTTGATAACAATTTACGCAGCTTCATGGTTCAGCATTGTGTAATGTAATGGAAGCGTCATAAACCTTTATACACTTTGGAGTGTTTATATTGCGTCAAAAAAATCACATGGGCAAATCATTTTACGACATCATTTGGTTATGGCATTCCCAGCGACAAGAATGGGAAAATTGCATTGTATGGAACGGAGACCAGGGATTATGCCAACTTTATAACAGACTCCGGCGTGGTCAAAGTGAAAGCCATGAAGTCGGGGAAATAGAAGAATCAGTAAAATATCAGAGAATATAATCAATAGAATATGGGATTTTTAAGTAAACTGTTCAAATTAACAGATAAAAAGGAGTTAAAAGAAAAGATTGACAATGGCGCCCAACTTTTGGACGTGCGTACGGTGGAGGAGTTTCATGCAGGGCATGTGAAGGGCTCTGTGCATATTCCACTTTCCTCGCTTCCGAATAAGGTTAAAACCCTCCAGAGGAGTTCGCCCGTAATTGTGGTTTGCGAAAGCGGAGCCCGCAGCGCCCAGGCTGTCCGATTCCTTATCAGCAACGGCTTCGAGGCATATAACGGTGGGAACTGGAGATCGTTTGCGTAAATTTTTTCCAATTGATGTTGCCATTGCACTCACAGGCGTGGTACATTTCACCAATAACCTTTTCAAAATTGCATTGGTCGGCAGGAATAACGACAAAACAGTTGGGGTCACCCCAGTAAAAACTGATGATTGCCTTGTTGTTAATTCTGTTTTCGATACTTGAAGTTTCGCCCTCATTCCAAAAAGTTCAATTCGGTAAAGACAAATTAGTGTGGGGTGGAATATTGAGCGGATTTTTTGGTGGTTTGTCGGGTATTCAGGGAGCCATACGCAGTGCATTCCTGATAAAAAGTGGATTGTCAAAAGAGGTATACATTGCCACTGGCGTTGTGATTGCTTGTCTGGTTGCAGGGGCATATATGGGCAAAAGGGTGCTGAAAAAAGTAACCCTGCGAAGCATCCAACTCCTGATAGCTGTCATACTCATCTTTATTTCACTGGCTTTGGGTATGGGCTTAATTTAAAAATGACGTAACATGAAAACAATTGATAAACTATTTTCGCACATCATTAATTCATCCAATGATTATAAACCCTTAATTCCCAGATTGATTGTGGGAAACGTTTTTTTGTCAGAAGGTATACAGAAATTTCTTTTCCCTGACCTTGTGGGTGTCGGACGTTTTACAAAAATTGGTTTCGAAAATGCTGACTTTTTAGCCTATTTCGTTGCCTCTTTCGAAATTACATGTGGTATACTGCTGTTGTTAGGCTTTCTAACCCGCTTATCATCCATTCCATTGCTCATCATCATGGCGACCGCAATCGTGACGACCAAGATCCCCATACTTTTGAATGATGGATTCTGGGTAATGGCCCACGAGTCCAGGACCGACTTTGCGATGACTATGTTGCTGTTATACCTGATAATATATGGTGCAGGTAAGCTTTCAATTGATGCGGTACTGCGAAAAAAAATTATGACTGATAAATGGAAGACTTTCTGATTCGAATCTCCCATAAATAAAAGCTCGAGGCATATAATTGCGATTTTTATTTATACTCACTGGGCGATACGCCAAATTGTTTTTTAAAGCTGGATGAGAAATGCGACAACGTGTTGAACCCAGTCAAGTCCGCAACCTCTGATATATTATACTTACCCTCTTTTATTAATTCGGCAGCGCGATTCAACTTATATGCTTTAAAGAAAACAGCAGGTGTTTCACCTGTCAAGCCTTTCACTTTATAATAGAATTTAGATCGTGAAATCTTCATCATATCGGTGAGACGTATAATGTCAAGCTCCGAATTGGATATTTCAGACTCCATCAGATTATATAGTTCGGTCATGAAGATGTTGTCATGAGGGGAAAGGATATCTTTCTCAATCTCTTCTGCTTTTGTTGTAGATGAAAGCAGCAATTGTATTTTCTCACGATTCGAAAGTTGAGATTTTACAAGAGCTAGAAGGTAAGGCGGTTCAAAAGGTTTGGTAATATAAGCATCAGCTCCTGTATTCAAGCCTCTGACCTTGTCTTGCAAGGTGGTTTTTGCTGTCAGCAGGATGACGGGAATGTGACTGAGCTGCAGGTTATTCTTAATATCCCGGCACAAACTGTATCCATCTTTGACGGGCATCACAATATCAGAAATTACCAAATCTGGAGCCTCCTCCAGCATATGTTCCAATGCGTTGATGGCATCAAAGAAACAATTTACTTTGTAAAGAGGAGAAAGGATGGTAATGAGGTAATGAGCCAGTTCCGAATCGTCTTCAACTACCACAATTGTCTTTTGAGCCTGTGGCTTGTTTGTTTTACTTAAAGTCATTAGATCATCAGGCTTCAGCAGGTAGTTTTCAGTCTCGCCCATTTTCCTATTTGCACGCTCGCTGGATGGGTAATACTCCTCGTCAACCGGAAGTAACAAAGTAACAATAGCACCTTGACTTTCTGTCCTGTTTTCTGCTTTGAGATATCCATGGTGCAGTTTGGTTAAACTGAGGGCATGATACAACCCAATACCTGTACCATAATAATTGTTGTCATCGTCATCCTCTATTTTATAAAAACGTTCGAATATTTTCTCTTCTTCTCCTTCAGGGATTCCTTTGCCACTATCTATAATAGTGAGCTTCATATATTGAGTTAATCTGATATCCGACTGTAAACTGAAAAGCCGGTTTGCCTCTTGATGGCTTATGATATCAAAATCTACGGCAATGGCACCGCCTCCCGGAGTAAATTTTACAGCATTGGAGAGTATATTTCCCACAATCTTATCCAGTTTGTCCTCATCGATCCACATTTCATAATGATCTTCCAACCCTTTAACCCGGAATTCTACTCCTTTGTTCTGTGCATTGATACGAAAAACTTCCATTATCTTAAAGAGTATCTTTGTCACGTCCTTTTGTTCTACCCTCAGTTTCAGTGTGTCATTTTCCAGCTTGTTGAAATCCATGAGTTGATTAATTAATTGCAACATGCGTGAAACACTGCGTTTTATAATTGTCAGTAATTCCTTCTCCTTCATGGGAATAGCTTCGTTTTCACAAAGTTGAGAAATGGGTCCTGCGATCATCGTGAGCGGAGTACGAAATTCATGCGAAATATTCGTAAAGAAACGCATGTTCATTTTGTTCGTTCGTTGCTCATGTTCTTTCTCGATTCCGGCCAGATAAGTCATTTCTTTTTCTTTGCGCAAACGCCATAATCCTTTTAAAACCAGCACAACCACTGCGCCTATGATCACAACATAGATACATTTCGCCCACCATGTAAGCCAAGGTGCAGACTCAATAATTACACGAATTGATTCCTGTGCCTCAACAATGCTGTGATCATTATCCGTTATTCGAACAGAGAAATTGTATTTACCTGCGGGCAGGTTGGCGTAATATGCTTCGCGGTTGTTATGTGCATCGACCCAATAATTGTCAAACCCTTCAAGCTTATAATGATAATTGACTCTGTCATATTCGCTATAATCCAATGCTGCAAATGAGATACTAAACCCATTCTGCAAATGGCGCAAGCGTATGTCAGGTTTATGCGAAAGGTGTTTACTGATGATAGCGCCCTGATCTTGTGGTCGTACCAAAATATTATGCACCTTCAGGTTCTCGAACAACAAGGGGAGTGTACGCTTCTCAGGTACACCCATCGGGTCAAAAAAAGTCAAACCATGTGTACCCCCAAAAACAAGCGTACCATTTGATAAAAGACAAGAGGCTCTTTCAATAAACTGATTGCCGCCTATACCCGATGAGGCAAAGTAATTCGTGAAATCACCGGTATCACGGTTATAACGCCCCAAACCATACTCGGTACCTACCCAAAAGTTACCGTGCAAATCCTCTTCAATAGATACAATGTCCATACAGGGAGCACCTGCTATTGGCTCTATGTGCCCACTATCCGGTAAGTAATGCAATATCCCATTTGCTTTGGTGCCGATCCATACTTCTCCTCTGCTGTCTTCTAAAAGCACGTTTGTGATAAGAACTGAACGGGGTATACAGGATTTCCATTCAGCTTCGTCAAAGATTATGTCTTCAACATTTCGCGTGGTTGGATCTATCATCTTTGGTCTGTGATAGAAAGGAGAAGCCATAATTTTACCGCTCCGCAAAACCTGAAAGCCAGACACGAAGTTAAAGAAGGGAGGGAACACCTGTAATGGCTCGAATGCGGTATCCCCTTCACGTAACGAATAGACATACTCTGATGTAGTGCTAATCCATATGGTACCATTGTCCTCCTGCGTAAATACACTTGGCATATTGACATGATATGCAGATAGCAGCGTGAGTTTTCCGTTCTCGTATCTGCATCGCCAAACCTTGTTGTTCTTCCACGATCCGACCCATGCATACCCCTCTTTATCGATGAACATCGTGCTTATCTCTATCTTGCCATCGTTATTTTTTAATATATCCTCATCCAATAAAGTAGCAATATTTAAGTGTTCAATTCTTTTGTATTCAAGGTTATATATGTAAAGTTCATTCATTGATGTGAGCAACCAAAGGTTGCGCTCATTGTCCTCAGATAATGTCAGGATGGGTCTATTGCGAAAATATTCACTCAGGAAATTGTCATTATTAAACCGGTTTTTATAGCTGGAGTAGGTCAAAAAACCTTGGTCCTCGGTCCCGAGCCAAAGATTCTGCTGTGAATCAATAAACATGCATCTTATTCTGTTATTGGTCCCCATAAAAGGAAATCCGCTTTCATCCTGGTGAAACATGGTTTGTTCACCGCGATTATATATGAAGAGACCATTATTCTCGGTTGCAAACAGTAGGATGTCGGCATCGATGGAATAGATCTTTTGTACAGTACTTTGGTTGAACAGCTCATGTTCAATTATACATTCAGGGATATTGATGTAGCGGCTGGTGCGGGTATCAAAAATGGCAATTTTGCCTTTTCCTGTTATCCACAGTTCGTTATCTCCCCAAAGGTAAGAGCTC
The DNA here is from genome assembly GCA_002383605.1 of Proteiniphilum sp. UBA4084. Taxonomy (GTDB): domain Bacteria; phylum Bacteroidota; class Bacteroidia; order Bacteroidales; family Dysgonomonadaceae; genus Proteiniphilum. Next base: position 21,502 of record DFYK01000025.1, read on the forward strand.
TGTACGCTAAAATCTGTTACTACGGAATCTTTTAACTCGAGCGTGTACGAGTTGTGCTTATTTATAAACCTTCCGTTTGCAGACCATAAATCATCATTGGCATCAACAAAAATCTCGATTGGTATATGAGCAACATCGAACTGCTTGAATTCATCGAAACTATCGGTTTCGGGATTATAGAAACCGAGCATGTAATAGAAATTCAAGAGTATTCTCCCATCCCGTGTTTCGATTAATTGATTGCCGTTTTGATTGGTGTTGCGAATGGGAATGCGTTTAAAATTATCTTTTTCGGTATATCTGCTGACCCCGTTCACTGTGGCTACCCACAGACGTTTTTTTGAATCACACAATATATCTGATACATTGTTGTCGGGTAAATCGAGTGAGTCATCTGTACAGAAATACTGATAGAATTCATTCCCGTCATACTTATTAAGTCCTCTATTTGTACCGATCCAAATATGACCAAATTCATCCTCCGCAAAAGCGGAAATTTTTTGGTTTGAAATATCACCGGCAATTACCGGACTTTCAATCTCTATGGTTTTTTGAAATTTTTCTTCATCGTCACAGGCTGCCAGTGTGACCAAAAGAAGGATAAGGACTATTTTATTCATAACACTTTTTAAAGGCTTATAGTTTATGATTCAATGGAAGTATAAGTCAAAAATACATAATTATCAGATCAAGTCTCACCTGGAAAAACCTCTATACTGTATCAGTTAACTTAATAATATACAATAAACATATAATTTACACAAATCTGACAACAATTGGACAAAGATAAAAGTGTTTTTTTACAAACATGGAAATCATTTGAACACATCTGAAAGTAAGTCGGTAATAAAGACTATAGCTTTGCATCTGTACATAAACCATGATGCGATGTGTAAATACAGAACAGATAATTCTGATGCCGAGAGTTTACTATCTAATTAACTATCTAAACTGAATAAAATGAAAAAAGAAAGTACATTAAAAAAAATGGTTATCTCAGTGCTTTACTTGGTAATGTCTATACCGATGATTATTGCACAAGCTACCATGCCAGTGAGAGGCACAGTTGTGGACAACCAGAATGAACCAATGATTGGTGTAAGTGTATTGGAGAAGGGTACCAATAATGGATCGATTACCGATGCAAATGGGAATTATCAATTGCTCGTGAAGCAAGGTGCCACTTTAGTCTTTTCCTATATAGGGTATGTCACACAAGAACATGTAGTAAGGGGCGCTACCCTTGATATTACTATGGATGAAGATATGAAGGCTTTGGATGAAATTATTGTGATTGGTTATGGTGTGCAAAAGAAGAGTTCTCTGACAGGTGCTGTATCTTCTGTGAAAGCCGAAGATTTGGAATCTCGTACCATCACTCGTCCCGAGCAAGCACTCCAGGGAAAAACTGCAGGAGTACAGGTGCTCAGCGCATCTGCCAAACCCGGCGCTTCCCCTTCTGTCCGTATACGCGGTATCAGTTCCAATAGCTTCAGTGATCCCTTATATGTTGTGGATGGACGAATTGCCAAAGATATCGGTGGCATTGATCCCAACGATATTGAATCGATGGAAGTATTAAAGGATGGTGCTTCCGCTGCAATCTACGGTTCTGCTGCTGGTAACGGAGTGATCCTCATCACAACCAAGAGAGGTAAAGGTAGTGGTAAGATTACCTATAATTTTCAACATACCGCACAAAGCCTGGGAAGAGTACCAGAGGTTATGAACGCTCAGCAATATAAGGATTACTTTATTGAGGCAGGAAAGATTACTGAAGGTGCTTTCGATATGTATTGGGATGGTGTAACCGATACGGACTGGACGGATGTAGCGTTTGAAAATAGTGTCATGGTGCGTCACAATGTCACATTCGAGGGAGGGAATAATAATGGAGCTTTATATTTGTCTTTGTCTACCCTTGACAACGACGGTATGGTCATCGGTAAAGCTGATACCTATAACCGGTTGACCGGTATGGTAAATGCCAGTTTGAAAGTCAAGCCCTGGCTTGAAGTAGGAACAAACAACCAGATTGAGCACTATAAAACGGAATCAGTGGCTGAAGGCTCTGAGTATGGCAGTTTGTTGTTGTCGGTGCTTCAACTCGATCCGTTGACCAAACCGTTGTATCGGATAGATGACCTGCCTCAACATATGTCGAATTTGTATACCCTGCATCCCAATATGCTGGGCGACGGAGAAGGTAATCTCTATGGGGTTTCTGCATTCACCGGCAATGCCGAAGCGATAAATCCATTGGCAATGAGGGACCGTGCATTTACAAAAAACAGGGGTTTCAATATCAATGGCACGACCTATTTAAACTTTACGCCGGCCAACTCTTTATCCTTCACCTCCCGGTTGGGCTATCGGCTCTCTTCTTCATCTTCTTATGGTGTAAGTCACGATTACTATTATCATGGTACGGCGAAGCAGGATTATATCCAGGTAAATGCGGCTGACGACAGTCCCACTTACTGGCAATGGGAAAACTTCCTGAACTATAGCCGGAAATTCGGTAATCATGAGACAACACTCATGCTTGGTACTTCATATAGCGAGAGTCGCAATTTTGGTGTGAGCGGCAACAAAAGAGGTGACGACCAAAACCTCGGTTTCCTGCAAGATGATCCACTTTTTTGGTACTTTGCCTATGCTACTTCAGATGCAGCAAAAGATATTTCCGGCGGTGAAGAAAGCTATTCTCGTAAACTGGCTTACTTTGGTCGTTTAAACTATGATTATGAAAACAAATATCTGGCACAACTGTCACTCCGTGCCGATGCTGCAGACCTTTCTGTTTTACCGAAGGAAAAACGTTGGGGGTACTTCCCTGCGGCTTCGTTAGGATGGGTTGTTTCTCAGGAAGAATTCATGCAGAATACCCGGGATTGGATGTCGCACTTGAAGTTTCGTGCCAGCTGGGGACAAAATGGGTCTACCGCTTCCCTGGGTGGTTATCGTTGGAACGTTTCAATTGGTGCTACCGGTCATCTGGCTGTGGGAGATAATAACAATTTCTATTATATAAATGGTTACGCTCCATCTGCAACAGGAAATGATCAGTTGAAATGGGAAACATCTGAACAAACCAATTTGGGTATTGATGCCCGTTTCTTAAACAACCGATTATCTTTCACTGCGGATTACTTCAAAAAAGAAACAAAAGACTTAATTGTTACCGGTATTAAAGCTTCTACAGTTGTTGGTAATACCTTCTCTCCAATAAATGCCGGGAATATTACCAACAAGGGGCTCGAGTTGGAAATTGGATGGCAGGATCGTTTAGGTGATTTTTCCTATGGAATTCGGGGTAATATTGCGACCTTAAAGAATGAGGTCACTTATATACATGAGTCTTTGGCTGCGATAGATGGGGCAACTTTGGTGACATATGGGGCCATCACACGTTTTGAAGTGGGTAAGCCTGCCTGGTATTTCTATGGTTACAAATATTTAGGTGTAGACGAGCAAACAGGTGAACCACTCTTTGAAGACCAGGATGGTGATGATGCCATTACGGATAATGATAAAACAGAAATAGGAAAAGGGATTGCGGACCTGACCTATGGAATTACGCTTACCGCCGGCTGGAAGAACTTCGACTTCATTCTGTTTGGTACAGGTTCACATGGCAACGATATTTATATGGGTCTCAACCGGGTGGATTATAATCTGAACCAATTGACTCATTTTACAGAGAACCGCTGGACCAATAACAACACCAAGGGGACTACCCCCAGGGCTTATGCCACAGATTATACCAAGTTTATGACTTCATCGGGTTCCGTGTTTGATGGCTCTTTCTTCAAGATTAAGCAAATTCAATTGGGATACTCTTTACCAAAAAGTTTTCTCAATAAAATATATGTGGAGAACCTCCGTTTGTATTGTTCACTGGAAGATTATTTCACCTTCACCAGCTATCCCGGTTTTGACCCTGAAGTTACAGGTGTAGGTAACGCTTTGGGAGTGGATAAGGGGAGTTATCCCAATTCAAAGAAAATGGTTTTAGGCTTGACTGTAACATTTTGATTCTTTAATTCCATAAATAAGTAAACGTCATGAAAAATAAATATTTATCATTCATCATAGGTGCATTTCTTGCATTGGGTATAACTTCTTGTGAGAATAAACTCGATATCCCACAGAAAGGTGTACTGGATTACTCTTTCTATTACCAGACCGACGAGCATGCCGAATCGGCTTCTAATGCATTATATATTCAGCTGAAAGGCACCTATTACAATTATACAATGCTTAAGAATGCATTGTCTGACGATGTATGGGCTGGCGGCGGCGGACGTAACGACAATGCCGAACTAGAGGGATGCAATGAATTCTCCTTTGGTTCAGATCAGAGTTTCATCCGGGGCGTATGGGAGAGTTACTACAATTTAATTTATAAAGCCAACGTTATTCTGGGTCACATAGACCCCGAATCAGATATTCAAAAGAGGGCCATTGCCGAGGCAAAATTTTTTCGCGCATTTTCCTATTTTGATCTTATTTCTATGTGGGGTGAGGTGCCGCTGGTAGACCATGAACTTACACCCAATGAATATCAAATGCCTAAGTCATCTAAAGGAGCACTTTGGACATTGGTGGAACAGGACTTGACAGAGGCGATTAATTCAGGTTATTTAGAAGAGAAGGAGAACGCTGATGACAACACAACTTGGCGCGTCACGAAACAAGTGGCTCAAACCATGTTGGGTAAAGCGTATTTATGGCAGGAGAAATATGCAGAAGCAGCCAAAGTACTGAACGAAGTACGCAGCAGTGGCAAATATGAACTGTATGAGGGTGATTATCAGAATGTCCTTACATATATGGCTGAAGGAAACCCTGAAAGCATGCTGGAGAGTAATCGTATACTCGATATGAGTAACCCCTGGGATGAGTTTGGTTTCTTCGAAGTCATGAATCACTGGCGTATGGATAATTTGGAACCAACATCAGCGGCATTTTATAATTATAAAGATACTGGCTGGGGATTTATGGTTCCTCAAAAAAGTTTGTATGATGCATTCGTGGCAGAAGAAGGTGTGGATGGATATAGACTCAATCATACGATGAAAACATATGAACAAATGAACGAGTTAGGGGTAAAATTGCAGAAAGGTAAGAGCATTATCAATGAAGGAATTTTTTTGTGGAAGCGACGCTTCTCTTCTGCTGAGGCGCCCCTCACTTTCTGGTGTTCATACAATAACTTTCGATGGATGCGATATGCGGAGGTTTTGCTGCTGGCTGCTGAAGCCAATCTGATGGCAGGAAACCAGTCCGAAGCCAATGCTTGTCTGAATGAGGTTAGAACACGGGCAAAGCTCCCATTTAAAGTAGCAACCTTGGATGCCATCAAGCTTGAAAAGCGGCTCGAACTGTGTAGTGAGTATACACGTTATCAGGATATTATACGTTGGGGTGATGCTGATTTATTGATGAAGAATCAAGGTTCGAAAACTCCATTACTGATTAATAAGGCAAGATCGCAGGGCGAACCGGATAATGTGGTCGTTGAATATGTGCAGTATAACACGGATCCTGCTCGTTACGGATTCAAGCCAAAACATTACCTGCTCCCAATACCGGCAACGGAAATGCGATTGAATCCCAATATGGTACAAAATGAAGGTTGGTAAAAAGGAAATAATTGGTGGATCAAAAATTAAAAAGATATGCTAAAAATAGTGCTAACTTTTCTTTACGCATTTTCTTTTCTGTTTCTCTCTGCACAGGAAGTCTTTAAAAATGCGGACTTGTCCGTCACCCGATTGAATGAGCGTCTATGGGTCATTGAAACAACTGACATGACCACCATGTATATTATAGAGGGAGATGATCGTGCCATGTTGATCGACACTGGAACTAAATGCGAACATTTGGATCAGGTGGTGCGGAAAATCACTCAGAAGCCACTAACCGTAGTTATTACGCATAATCACAGAGATCATGCGGGTAATATACACTACTTCGACGAAGTATACATGCATCCGGCCGATAGTGTGGTTCCCGTCAATATCCCATTTGATGGAGATTATAAATGGATGCGAGAAGGTGATGTGTTCGACTTGGGTGGAAGGCAGATTGAAGTATATCTGATGCCCGGACATACGCCCGGTTCCGTAATATTTGTGGATCGTTCCATTCAAGCAGCTTTTACAGGAGACGCTTTTGGCTCGGGACAGGTTTGGTTGCAGTTGAAACCTCATGTGGCGATGACTGAATATTTTGCTTCCTGCGTGCGAATGGAAAAGCTAATGAAAGAACAAAACATTACCAAACTCTATGTGGGACATTATCCCTACTTGAAACGCCCGCTCGAGATAAACTATATTATTGATATGAAGAAACTGGCGAAGAGACTAAGCGAAGGGGATACTGCGGGAGCGAAAGATTACCCCAACATGGGAATAGATATCGCCTGTGAAAAACCGATGATAGCCGTCAATGGACAAGCCATGATCGTGTTCGACTCTGAAAATATCAATTAACAAGAATATGAAGAATAGAAAGAAACTGATTTTATCCTTTCTCATTGGTATATCATACATGAATGTTGCGGCTCAACGGCTTATCGTACGAGCCGATGACATTGGCATGTCGCATGCCTCGAATGTGGGTGTTATAAAAAGCTATACCGATGGAATCACCACTTCCGTGGAATTGATGGTGGTTACTCCATGGTTACCCGAGGCTGTTAAGATGCTAAAAAAATATCCCAAGCTGAACGTGGGTTTGCACGTGGCCTTCACGAGCGAATGGGAAAACATGAAATGGCGGCCTTTGACGAAATGCCCCACGTTGACGGATGAAAATGGCTACTTCTTACTATCCGCTTTTCCCAATCCCAATTATCCGGGCGAAAGCATGATAGAACGGAAAGATGAAATAAGCCTGGCGGAGTTCGAGACTGAGTTTCGTGCACAAATTGAACTCGCCCTTAAACTTATGCCGCGCATCGATCATATAAGCGGACACATGCGGTGGGGAATCGTGAGCCCTGAGATAACTGCTTCCGCCGAACGTATCTCAGGCGAGTATGGTCTACTCTTTGCCGATGGACAAAGCAAAACCATGCAGGAGTTACAAATAGATAGATTTCCTATGCCTTTGGGATTAAAACCCGGTGAACGTGAAGCCAAATTCATCGACGCACTCGACAAACTGGAAAGAGGAAAAACTTATCTTTTCGTTGAACATCCGGCAATGGGTGGCGATGAAATGGAAGGAATTTTCCATAAGGGATATGAGAATGTTTCGGTAGATCGCCAGGATGTACTTGATCTTTTCACCAATCTAAAAATACAAACACTTATTAAAGAGAGAGGGATAGAGTTGATTAGTTACAGGCAATTAATTGAAGAAAATCATAATAAAAAAATAATTGAATGAAAAAGAACATTGTATTGTTGCTGGCATTATTCATCAGCATAGGGGTTTCGGCACAATTCGGCCCGGGGCCCCAGAGCAAGATCGTGACCGACAGCATCCATAGTGAAATACTGAAAGCAGGCCGTGCTTATAACATCTTCCTGCCACAGAGCTATGAAGTATATAAGGAGAAAAAATATCCTGTCCTTTATCTGTTACATGGTATGATGGATACCAATCAGGGATGGACCATGCGGGGACATTTGAAAGATGTAATGGATCAGCTGGTTGCTTCGGGCGAAGTGAGCGAAATGATCATCGTTACACCCAATGCCGGTGGAAATGTATATGCCGGTGACTGGAACGGCTACTTCAACATGCCGGGATGGGCCTATGAGGATTTCTTTTACAAGGAGTTTTTACCTTACGTCGAAAAAAAATACAGGGTTATAGGAGACAAAAAGCACCGTGCTATCGCTGGTCTTTCAATGGGTGGAGGAGGAGCAACAAACTACGCACAGCGCCATCCCGATATGTATTGCGCTGTTTATGCCATGAGTGCACTGATGAGCATTCCCGGGGAAGGTGCTGCCCCATCACAGAATCCCGATGACAAGATGGGCATCCTGACAAAATCGGTCATGGAGAACAGCTGTGTGAAATTAGTAGAAGAGGCGGATGAAAGAACTAAGGAACAATTGCGCAACATACAATGGTTTGTAGATTGCGGCGACGATGATTTTCTGTTAGACCGGAATATAGAGTTCACGCAAGCCATGCGTAAAGCACAAATTCCTTGCCAGTTTCGTGTTCGAGATGGTGGTCACACCTGGGAATATTGGCATTCAGCCCTCTATATAAGTCTCCTTTTTATCTCTCGTTCTTTCGGCAAATAAATCTTGAACTTTACAAAACCAACATAAATAAAAAAACATGAAACGTATTACAATTTTAGGAATGGCACTGTTGATGTGTACAATACTATTCGCACAACAGGCACTTTGGGGTGATGAAACGATTGTTTCACCGGAAATTCACGAGGATAACACCGTAACTTTCCGTTTGAGAGCACCCAAAGCGGTGAAAGTAGAAGTTACGGGTGATTTCCTGGCACCGCAAAAAATAGAGACCCAGTTTGGTAAGTTTGATATGCCGGGAAGAGTTGAATTAAAAGAGGGCGAAAAAGGGGTGTGGGAATACACAACTCCCGAACCATTGGCTTCTGAACTTTACAGTTATACCTTTATAGTTGACGGCCTGCAAATGAACGATCCGGCTAACGTGGCCATGATTCGCGATGTGGCATCCGTAACGAATGTATTTATTATTTCCGGTGATCGCGGAGATTTATACAAGGTAAAAGATGTGCCCCACGGCACAGTTGCACGCAGATGGTATGACAGCCCTACATTAAAAGAGCAGCGCCGCATCACCATTTACACCCCTCCCGGTTACGAAAACAGCAAACAGACTTATCCGGTGTTTTATCTGCTTCATGGCTCTGGAGGCGACGAAGAAGCATGGATCGCTTTGGGACGGACAGCTCAGATTATGGACAACCTGATTGCACAAGGTAAAGCCAAGCCAATGATTGTTGTGATGCCAAACGGACATACCCAGAATGCTGCTGCCCCGGGTGAGTCTGCCCGAGAATACAAACCTGCAATGGGTGGAGGCCAGCGTGAAGCGGTTGCCAGTATGGAGGATAGTTTTGGCGATATCATCAACTTCGTTGAAACCAACTACCGGGTGAAGAAAAACAAAGCGAACCGTGCTATTGCAGGTTTATCAATGGGGGGAATGCATTCTTCTGCTATATCGGCTCAATATGCAAATACCTTCAATTACATCGGCGTGTTTTCAGCACCTCCCATTGCCACGATGATGGCACGTAATAACGAAGAAAGTGCAAAATATGCGGCAGAGTTTGTGAAAAAACTGCAGGTTCAGCAAAAAAATGGTTTTACACTTTACTGGATTGCCTGCGGAAATACAGATTTCCTGTATCAGGGTGTTCTGGACAGCATGAAGAAGATGGATGAAATAAGCTTTGATTATACTTACAGAGAAAGCGATGGGGGGCATATCTGGAGAAATTGGCGCATTTATCTTACTGAATTCGCTCCCATGTTATTCAAGTAACCGGCATTCAAAATACAGGATCAGTCCATATTGAAATGAAGAAAAAAATATTTTTAATGACGCTTGTTCTTACCATGTTGGTTGCTTGTGGATCAAAATTACCGCAACTGGGTAAATCCTTTATTGACGATGTAATTGCAGCCATGACCCTGGAAGAGAAAGCACATCTGGTAGTTGGTACCGGAATGGCCGGGTTTACAGGTGAAAGCGCAGTGATTGGTGAAACAGGTAGTTTTGTGCCGGGTGCCGCCGGCACAACTTACCCCATCAAACGCCTTGGCATCCCAGCTGTTGTTTTGGCCGATGGGCCTGCCGGATTGAGAATCAACGCCACGCGGGAGGGCGATTCTGCCACCTACTACTGTACCCACTTTCCGATTGGAACATTGCTGGCCTCTACCTGGAATCAGGATTTGGTTGAGGAGGTAGGTAAAGCCATTGGAAATGAAGTTTTGGAATATGGCGCAGATATATTACTTGCTCCCGCATTAAATATTCATCGCAATCCACTCTGTGGGCGCAATTTCGAGTATTACTCCGAAGACCCGGTGGTTTCCGGGAAAATTGCTGCTGCTTACGTGCGTGGTGTGCAAAGCAATGGAGTGGGAACCTCTATCAAACATTTTGCGGTAAATAATCAGGAGACTAACCGCATGGCCAACGATGCCCGTGTTTCTCCACGTGCTTTGCGGGAGATATATCTGAAAGGTTTCGAAATCACGGTGAAAGAATCGGAACCCTGGACGGTGATGTCTTCTTACAATTGTTTGAATGGCATCTACACTTCCGAGAGTGTGGAATTGCAAACGACACTTTTACGTGACGAATGGGGATTCAAGGGAATCGTGATGACCGATTGGTTCGCAGGTAAAGATGCCGTAGCACAGATGATAGCCGGCAACGATATGTTGCAACCCGGTACCGATCAGCAGTACGAAGAGATTGTAAATGCAGTGAAAGAGAATAGATTGGAAGAAGCAATACTCGACCGGAATGTGAAACGTATTCTTGAAATGATATTGCAAACGCCTAAATTCAAAGGATATCGTTACTCCAATAAGCCTGATCTGAAGGCACATGCCGCTGTTACACGCCAGTCGGCTACAGAAGGTATGGTGTTGTTGAAAAATGAGGACTCCGTTCTTCCTTTGTCAACAGATATCAAAAATGTGTCACTCTTTGGCTGTACTTCTTACGACTTCGTAGCAGGTGGCACCGGTTCGGGCAATGTAAACCGAGCCTATACCGTATCCTTATCAGAAGGTTTGAAGAATGCCGGTTATCATGTGGATGAATCATTGAAGCATGCATATGAGCAATACAATGAGGCAGAGAATAAACGAAACGCACCGGATCCTGCAAATCAGTTTTCCCGTTTTATGCCCACTCCCCGTCCGGTGGAGATGGCGCTGACTCCTGGACAAATTCAAAAACAGGTAGCAGCTACCGATGTGGCATTGGTTACATTGGGACGGATGTCCGGGGAGTTTGTCGATCGTGCAGCCAGTGATTTCGGCTTGAGCAAAGAGGAACTACAGATGCTGCAAGAGGTAACCAAAGCATTCCATGCTGCTGGAAAACCTGTGGTAGTGGTGTTGAATATTGGCGGTGTTGTAGAAACGGCCTCCTGGAAAAACATACCCGATGCGATCCTCTGCGCCTGGCAGGCAGGGCTGGAAGGTGGAAACAGCGTGGCCGATGTGTTGAGTGGCAAAGCTTCTCCGTCGGGTAAACTTCCGATGACCTTCCCTGTGAAACTTGAGGATGTAGCATCATCTGCCAACTTCCCCATCGATCTGAAAACTAACATCGACTTGGCAAACAAGGGAGAGAAGAAAAATGAGGTGAAGAATGTAGATTATACCAATTACGGAGAGGATATTTTCGTGGGCTACCGTTATTTCGACAGCTTCGGGGAACAGGTTTCTTATCCTTTCGGTTACGGCCTATCCTATACCACATTTGACTATGGTAATCCAAAGATAGAAGAAGAAAATGGGGCATATATAGTCAGAGTAGATGTCAAAAATAGTGGAGAAGCTGCCGGTAAGGAAGTTGTACAGCTTTATGTTGCAGCTCCCGAAAGTGAAAAGGTGGATAAGCCGAAAAAAGAATTGAAAGCTTTTGCTAAAACCAAAGAATTGAATCCCGGTGAAAAGGAAACCATTGCGATGGAAGTAAAGGCTGCCGATCTGGCCTATTATGATGAATCTTCATCTTCATGGGTGGTTGATGCCGGAATCTATCAATTTTTGATGGGTGCATCTTCCTGCAATATCAGAGCATCATTGGATGCAGAAGTTGCCGCTTCTTCCGTGAAGACGAACGACATCCTAAAACTACGAGAGCCACTTACTGTGTTACATAGTAAATAAGTAGAGTTTATCATACAATAGCCTGCCATCTGTCAGTGTGGGTTGTTGTTCACAGAAAAGAATAATAAAACAATGAATAAGAAACTGATCATATCTTTGGCCATGTTCGGTATCGCGTTGTCCGTATCATCTCAGTCAATCATTGCCCCTGCCATACCTAAGGATGAGCAAATGGAACGGAAGATTGAAGCGTTGCTGCTAAAGATGACACTCGAGGAGAAGGTGGGGCAGATGACCGAACTATCCATCGACTTGTTGCAAAAGCGCACCAATCCGTTCGCCGGACTCAACCCGCAGACTATGACGGTTGCCGACCTGAAAAAGATAGTTCGGGATTATCAACTGGAGAAGGAGTTTACTTTGGGAAATGAGATGCCTTCGCAGGAGGTGATGATGACACTTTATCAGCGCATTATGGGTATTGAAAGTGCCAAAGAATTTCTGATTGATGAAGAGATGCTTGAAACCATAATCGGGAAATATAAGGTGGGTTCCATCCTGAATGTCCCAGGCGGTGTGGCGCAAACTCCCAAAAAGTGGCAAGAAATCATCCAACAGATTCAGGAGAAATCGATGGAGGCGATAGGTATCCCTTGCGCGTACGGTGTGGACCAGATTCACGGAACCACTTATACGCTTGGAGGAACTTTCTTCCCACAAAGTATCAATATGGCTGCTGCTTTTAACCGTACGCTGACTCGTGAGGGTGCACGTATTTCTGCTTATGAGACAAAAGCGGGGAGCATCCCTTGGACCTATGCCCCGGTAACCGACCTGGGGCGTGACCCACGCTGGTCCCGTATGTGGGAGAGTTATGGAGAAGACGGCTATTTGAACGCTGAGATGGGGCGTGAGTCGGTTCTTGGCTTTCAAGGAGACAATCCCAACCAAATCGGGAAGAAGAGCATTGCTGCCTGTATGAAACACTACATGGGTTATGGCGTACCTGTTTCTGGCAAGGACCGCACTCCTTCGTCCATCTCGACGCAGGATATGCGTGAGAAGCATTTTGCACCTTTCCTTGAAATGGTAAATGCAGGAGCACTTTCTATCATGGTGAATTCAGGTATCAATAACGGACTCCCTTTCCACGCCAATTATGAACTCCTGACCGAATGGCTGAAAGAAGATCTCAACTGGGACGGATTAATTGTGACTGACTGGGCAGATATCAATAACTTATATGCACGCGATCGTGTCGCCCGGAACAAGAAAGAGGCTATTAGGCTGGCTATCAATGCTGGAATTGATATGTCGATGGATCCTTACGATTTGAACTTCTGTACCCTTTTGAAAGAGTTGGTGGAGGAGGGTGAAGTGCCAATGAGTCGCATTGATGATGCTGTTCGCCGCGTGTTGCGTATGAAGTTCCGTCTCAACCTGTTTGAAAAGCCTTATTACGATTTGAAGGATTTCCCCCTGTTTGGAAGTGAAGAACATGCTGCCGTGGCTCTTGCTGCAGCAGAGGAGTCACTGGTATTGCTGAAAAATTCTGATCACATCCTGCCCCTTGAAAAAGGAAAAAAAATACTGCTTGCAGGTCCGAATGCCAATTCCATGCGTACACTCAACGGTGGCTGGTCTTATTCCTGGCAGGGTGATAAAGCAGATGAATTGGCTGTCGATTACAACACCATCTTTGAATCGCTTACCCATAAGTTTGGTGCAGAGAATGTCAGGTATGAACCAGGCATTACATACAAACAGGGCGGTCAGTGGCACGAAGAAAACACACCCGAGATAGAGAAGGCTGTAGCTGCAGCAGCAGATGTTGATTATATCATAGTGTGCATTGGAGAGAACTCCTATTGTGAAACGCCGGGGAACCTGACAAATCTCACTCTTTCTCAAAATCAGTCTGACCTGGTGAAAGCGCTTGCCCGTACCGGTAAACCCATCATACTGGTACTGAATGAAGGACGTCCCCGCCTGATAGCCGATATTGAACCGCTTTCGAAAGCAGTCGTCCATGTCATGCTCCCGGGCAACTATGGAGGCGATGCGTTAGCAAATCTTATTGCAGGTGACGTGAATTTCAGTGGAAAGCTACCTTTTACTTATCCCAAAGAGATCAACTCCCTTGTTACGTATGATCACAAGCCAAGCGAACACACCGACAAGCAGATGGAAGGTGCTTACAATTACGATGCACAGGTGTCGGTACAATGGGCCTTTGGCTATGGATTAAGTTATACCACGTTCGAATACAGCAACCTCAAAGTGGATAAATCTGAGTTTGTGTCCGATGATGCACTTACCTTCACGGTTGATGTAAAGAATACCGGAGAGCGTGCTGGCAAAGAGAGTGTTTTGCTGTTCAGCAGTGACTTGGTAGCTTCTCTTACTCCCGATATCCGTCGTCTCCGTGCTTTCGAAAAGATCGCATTGAATCCCGGCGAAACGAAAACCGTGACGCTCAAAGTGAAAGGTTCCGATCTGGCTTTTGTAGGCTATGATGGGAAATGGCTTTTGGAGGAAGGTGATTTCCGAATACAGATAGGAAACCAAATCGTGAATATTGTTTGTACCGATACAAAAAAGTGGGAAAGTCCCAACAGATAAAATGTGCGGGGGGACGACCGAAGCCGCCCAGGCATCGTGAAGATGGAAAGACGTTAAATTTTATAAAAAACAGGTTCTCATGTATTTATTTAGTATCGCCGGTCGCGCATGGTTTGTGTGACCCCCTGTACATTCGGGGCTCTTTTGGGAGACCGGCTTCCTGAGCGAAGTTTTGTTTCAAGGCGTGGATTGATTGTTCTTGATTCTCCTTTGTCAAGGTTTCTTTCAAAGTCGGCCAGTTCGTTTTCTATACGCTTCTGCTCGGCCTTCATCTCTTCGGGCGTGGAGGTGTACTGTGAGATGGAGAGGTTGCGCGGATTCCCTGCCTTGTAGATATCACCTTCATATCTCCGTTGACGGAAGAAATCGTCGATCGTGCCGAGCATGCTGTTGTTGAGAGACGATGCCATCACAGGCATGCGACGGGTATAGGGTTCAAGTGTACTGTAGGGTATCCAGAAGAGGGGGTAGCGGGTGGTGACAGCATCGGGGGTGTCCATACGGTGAAGTACCGGACAAATGGCGAGCGGCGTTACACGGAAAGCGGAGGTGGGGGTGTCTACATAATAGAGCACTTTCAGGAAATACCCCTGCACTTCGCGGGAAGGAATATCGGCATCGTTCACCACAATGCTGCCGTTTGCGGTCTCATGGTAGATGTCGAACCGGTCCATAAACTCCTGTAAATTGATCTGATAGGCTTCCGTGAAATCCTCTCTTCCGTCGAGGTATTCATAGGCCGTGACCGACCCCTTCTCCAGCAGCCGGAAGATGTGAGTGAAGAGGTTCATTTTTCCGGCAGTGGCTATTTCCGGGTAATAGAGCGGAGCGTTGGCTTCCCGGGAGAGGTCGAGGTATCGATAGATGATGCGCGACCATCGGGCATTGGCCATGGTTTCTTCTTCCTGATCGTTTTGTACTGCGTAGGGGTTGGCCATGATGGTCGCCTGCTGGCTGTTTTCACGCTGACGTCGCTGCTCAATTCTTTCCCGTGCGGTAGTTTGCGGGTAAAGGACAAAGACTTGCGTCAGTAAAAGGAGTAGGATGAATATTGTACGGGTTGTCATATTTTTTAGCGTTCAGCTGTCAGCTATCAGCGTTCAGCTTTTTTAATTAATTCTCAGTTCCATTACGGCGATCTCGCGCTCCGTGCCATCGGGGCCGGCAGCATGGACACCGGAAATATAGAAGTAGCTGCCACGGGTAAGCCGTCTGATCTGCTCCCGCTGCCGGTCGGAGAAGCGGCTACCATTGGAAACTTCGGGAATGGCATTGCCCATCGAGTCGAAAAATACCGTGCGAAAGCTTCTTACCTGAAAGGGGATGTGGAGAATACCGTCGTCGATGGCTGCCTTCAGTCCTTCGCTGCTCAACAGTGCAGCCTTGGGGATGCTGCCGCCCTTGCGGCTGACCACATTGCCACTTGTGTCGCGGTATTCCAGAAAGGGTGTGGGGTCGGGGAGGGCGCGCACCCTGAACTGTTGCGAGGCGAGCGGACGGACAGTGCCTCCTGCCGTGCGGGCGGAAACCGACAGGGTGACATCCTGTCCCACCATGGCGGGACGTGCCACCCATCTGTTTCCTGTCCGCCTGAACTGTCCGTGGGAGATGGAGGCGCTGATATCCTGCGGTGCGAAGCCGGGTACGGAGATGGCAATCTCATTGTCGATGCCGGCATAGAGCACATTCATCAGCGTAGGCGCGATGGTGGCCATGGGCTCCACCACTGTGTAGCTTCCGGAAAAGGGATATTGCTCAGATGTGCCGTTTCTCCCGGCCATCTCCAGGTATCCCTCCAACGGGAAGGTGCCGGTACTGTTTGCAGGCAGCGTGAAAGCACCATTCACCGCTGCGGGCTGCGGCACGCCGTTCAGGGTGAGCAATGGATGGCGTGTGGAGTCTTCGGCTGCAAGGATGACCCGGGCATTGTAGGCCCCGCCCTGAATCACTACATCCGATTCCGGAATCAGCCGGGCACTGAGTCTGTTTACCTTGAAGTCGCCGGCATCCACGCTGCGGAGGAGGCTCTCCAGGGCTTCTCCTTCGGCAGACCATACATCGTTCTCCAGTTTTGTCAGCAAGGTCACTGCAGCCGCCAGGGGCATATTCTCAAAGAGGGAGGATTCCCAGCTCTTACTTCCGTTTTTGGAAACAGTATTGAGGCTCTTCTGAATGATTTCCCTTCGTGCGGAATCGGTCACTGTTTCCGATACGGTCTCCCGGTAACGCGCAAGATACTCCCGCAACTTCTTCCCTTCGCCTCCGATTGGGGAGAGCATCACCACCGAGGCTGCTTCCAGGTCGTCTTTGCGTTTGATATTGGCTACATCTCCTCTTTTGCCGTCTGCTTTTCTGACCATGCGCAGTTTCAGGGTTGCAATATACTGCGTGAGCGAATCGCTCATCTCACGTACCTGCATACCTTTGTCGTACCAGCTACCGGCTTTCTCCCTGTTTTGCAGGTTATATGATCCCAGCTCTTCCATGATCAGATTGTTCCGCTCCTGCATGGTGTCGGAGGAGTCGTGTAGGCTGTCGTCCACCAGGCTGAACCCGTCGAGCACCTCTGCCGAGACGTTGAGAGCCAGCATCGCGATGAACACCAGGTACATCAGGTTGATCATCTTCTGACGGGGGGAGTTGGGACTGTTTACTGCCATGGCGGTTGTGCGTTATTGTGGATCGGCTGAAGCCTGATTGCCCCGGTTGGGTGTCATGGCCTGCAGCATGCGGGCATAGGCCGCATTGAGTTCTGTGAGCTGCGCTGCCATTTTCTCTGTTTCCCGTTTAATCACATTCCCTTCGGGCAGGCTGTCGCTGTATATCGTGCCGAGGCGGGTGAGTCCTTTGTTGATCTGCTCGATGCTGTTGATCTGGCTGCTGACTTCCTTCAGCTGAAGTTCATAGAGGCTGTTCAGACCGGAGAGAGTGCGGTTCAGGCTCTCCAGCTGTTTCTCGTAGGTATCGGTTTGGATTGAAAACAGATTGAGGTCTTCAACGGCTGCCACATTGCCTGTTGTCTCATAAGGTGGATGTGCTGCAGCAGTCGCCGAAGCGGCATGTGGCTGCACCCCTGCTAAGGATGGTTGTTCACTACGGGGCGTGCTTATGGCCTGGGTGAGGATACCGGAACCATCGGTGGGTTGTTCTGCGGCTTGTCCGTTTCCGAGTGCCGGAAACACCTGCTCCCAGGGGTAATCGCGCACAGGCGTATCGAAGGCAGAGAGGATGAAGACAATCACTTCGGTGACCATCCCGATAAAGAGCATCTCGTTGCCATAGGGAAAGTGGAGCAGCTTGAACATGGCGCCCAGGATCACCAGCGCAGCGCCAAAGCTGTAGGCAAAGTGGATGGTGCGCTTGCCCCGCTCAGTCTGCAGAAAGCGTTCCAACCTGTTTTTGTATCTTTTGTATGCGTTCATATCACTCTTTGTTGTTCGTCATTTACTTTATCTGTTGCCGGTCGTCTGCGTGCGCACGCACCGGAAGCCGATGTAGGAGCGCCCCCGGTTGAGCTCTTCGCTGTCGCGCATATCGGAACGAATGAAAGTGGCGATATCCTTCCAGGATCCGCCCTTTACCACTTTTCGCTTCAGCGGTGCGGGATCACTGGCCGATGCTCGGATGCTATATTCGGGGTTGAGGTTGCTCATCAGCTCATTCCCCGATGCGGTGTAGGCGGTGGATGTCCATTCTGCTGCGTTGCCGGCCATGTCGTAGAGTCCGAACTGGTTGGGCTTGAAACTTCTGACCTTTGCCGGGATCAGATGGTTGTCGGCCGCATAGGCACCGTCTCCCGGATTGAAGTTGGCCTGGTAGCATCCACCCTCGCTGGTTGTTGCGTCACTCTCCCACGGATAGCGGTTGTCGGAGTTGGCATTACGTGCCGCCAGTTCCCATTCGGCCTCGGTGGGAAGGCGATAGCGCTCTGCCTGCACGCCAGCTTTGTTTATACTGCGCCGCAGAAACAGGGTACGCCACTCGCAGAAGGCGGTGGCTTGCTCCCAGGTGACACCCACCACTGGATGGTGGGCATAGGCAGGATTGGCAAAGTAATTGCGGAGGTAATATTCGTTGTTGGCTTGCGGAAAATCGTTTACCCAGCAGGTGGTGTCGGGGTAGATGTTCACGATACGGGTATGTACAAAGTCGTAGAGGCTGCTCAACGGTCGGGTAATGGTCTGGTTGATGACCTGCCCTTCGGGGGTGACAAAGGCGGTGTCTTTCGATATCAGCGGGGCATTGCCGGCGCCACCCTCCAGAAAGGGACGGTATTCGCTCCGGGCAGCCGCGGCCTCATCGAACCACTCATAGCGAAAGTTGAGCTGGGTGGCATCGAGCATCTTCACGCCGGTGATGGGATGGATCTTGTAGAGACTGTTGATGGCGGCTTCCTCTTCTTCGGTATTGCGGGTCCAGGGAATGGGGACAGACCAGTTGAGATGGGGTACGACCGGGTCACCGTATTCATTTTCGGTGATCTTATAGAAATCGTCACCTGCGTAGCGCGGATCGGCCATCCTTTCCCGGATGATGGAGTCGCGTACCCAATAGACAAACTGCTTGTACTGCGAGTTGGTGATTTCGGTTTCGTCCATCCAGAAGTTGTCGACCGATATGCCGCGGGTGGGGACAGTCATGTCCCAGAGCGAGTCGGTTTCTCCGGAGCCCATGGTGATGGAACCGCGTGTCACGAGCACCATGTTGTAGGGTGTGGGTTCATCCCATACCCTGCCGACAGGAATGCCGGTGAGCTCTCCACCCACGCTGCTCCCGATGCCGCGCCGGCCACAGGAGAGGAGAGCGCCCAGTATCAGGATGATGATCAGAACTTGTTTCATTGGGTTTATATTTTTAGCTGTCAGGAGTCAGGACTCAGCTGTCAGGACTCAGGACTCAGCTGTCAGGACTCAGGTGTCAGCTTTTTGCGGAACAAAATTAATACGTTTGACATATTATCATTTTTACATTCTCTCATCGGCAAATTAGTACATTAGCACATTGGCACATTGGCATATTGGCTCATTCTCACATTCATCTCACAGCAGCCGGATGCTTTTTTGGGGCGGCAACTTCGGCTTGAAATAATCGAGCGGAAGATCATACCGCAAGTAAAGCTCGTGGCTTCCCTTACTTATGCTTCCCGGAGCGGATGTATGTTTGTTGTATGCGTATCCCATTTCCAGGCCCTGAAAAGTGGCACCGCCAAAAATAATATATCCGTCGCCGGGTGACCAGCTAAAGCCGCCCGAGAACCGTTTGTTGTATTCCAGTCGCAACGTTGCCTGCAGCACCGTCTCACTGAGACTGGACTGCACCCACACCATGGGTTGTAATACCAACGGATAAAACAGACCGATATTGTATCCGGCCATAAAATTTATTGAACGGGGAATGGAGGAGCGTGCCGAGTCGCTCTGCAGGTCGGTGGTCAGTGAATCGCTAATAGCATAAAAGTGGGGTTGGGTGATGTGTAGTACCGAGAGGCCGGCGAATCCTTGCCTGCCACTCCAGGCAATGCCGGCATGCAGATCGGGCAATTGTTTGTCCACCGGATTCACCTGTAATAAAGGTTTCCCATAACCCTCTCCGGAAATGGTTTTCCGGCTCCCTGCATCGAATTGCAAACTGTAGATACCCGCCTGCAGCCCTATCTGCAGGGCACCATTACGCATCTCTATGTGATAGCTGTACTGTCCGGCAAGGAGTCTGTTGCGGATCGATCCCGCCTGTTCGCCGAAGATCACGATGCCTGCTCCGTGGCGACGGCGAAGAAATTCCACCGGCATATCGGCGGTAAGCGCTACCATTTGCGGCGCATTTACTATTCCGGTCCACTCATAGCGGTAGGCTGCCACAGTGCGTATCTGTTCCGTGGCACCGGCAAAAGCAGGGTTGTAGAAACTTCTCACCGCCCAATAGTGACTGAATGGCACATCCCACTGTGCCTGCATCGGCAAGACGAAGCACAGTAGCAAAAGCGATATGAAAGGAAGTCGACTTTTTCCCATTGTATCATTAACTGAAAAAGAGCGGAAAAATTGTGTGTATCGGGGAAGGAATCTGTAAATTTGCATTGTACATTCATTTAATCAAGGTATCAGACACTTTAAAACGCATGAAACGAGCATATAAACAGTTATACCAAAAGAAAATGATTATTGCGAGTTCCATACACGATAGTAAAAAAAATAAAATAATCGTAGGAAATTTTATTTAGCATGATCACGATGAGGAGAAGTATTGTTTTTGCGCTTGGCCTTTTGTTTGCCTTCAGCGCCGCAGCACAAACAACATGGTATAACCCCATGGAAGAAGATTTTGCGGTCGTTCAGAATCAGGGATGGACCGGGGAGATCGGAAAGAGCTATCAGCGACTGCCGGACAGGGCAAAAGAGGTGGTAAGAAAGAACGTCTGGAATTTATCCACCAATTCGGCAGGGTTGGCCATCCATTTTTACACCAATGCCGAAAGAATTGAAGTACGGTATGGCGTAAGCGGTAGTTTTGAGATGAACCATATGCCGGCAACCGGAAAATCAGGCGTGGATCTCTATGCGATTGATCCGGATGGCCGGTGGCACATTCTCACAGACAAGTTCGCCTTCGATGACACCATCAGTTATACTTACGGAAATCTTATGCAGAGTAATTATCATAAAAAAGGGTTTGAATACAGACTCTACCTGCCTTTATACAACAGTGTTACATGGATGGAAATTGGCGTTCCGGATTCAGCCGCATTCTTCTTTGCGCCGGTACTGAAAGAAAAACCGATTGTCGTGTATGGTACCTCTATCGCACAGGGGGGATGTGCATCGCGCCCTGCGATGGGGTGGACAAACATTCTTTCCCGAAAGCTGGATCTGCCGGTCATCAATCTGGCTTTTTCAGGGAATGGCCCGTTGGAGAAGGAGATGGTCGATTTAATCAGTGAACTTGACGCCGCCATGGTGGTCTATGACTGTCTGCCCAATATGGGAGGTCTCCCCACGGATGAGGTGAAGAAGAGAACGGCTTACGGTGTATCAGCAATACGGGCCAAAAGTGATGTCCCTGTGCTGATCACAGACCATATCGGTTACAGGAATGATGAAATGAACATCAGTACGAAAGAATCATCTGACCGGTTAAACAGCGCCTCACGCGAAGTATATGACTCGCTGAAAGCTGCAGGCGTGAAAAACCTGTATCACCTGCATCAGGATAGCATCCACTTCCCGGACGACGGGTGTGTGGACAACATACACCCGAACGACCTGGGGATGCAGGTATATGCCGATGCATATGAAAAAATAGTTCGACAGATGCTTCATATGCCGGTGGAAAAATCAGTCACTACCCGGCCTGTCAGCCAGAGACGCGAACCGGGTATTTACGAATGGAAAAAAAGACACCGCGATAAACTGGCGGCAATTGAATTGAATCCGCCCCGGAAGGTGATTATCGGAAACTCCATCACCCACTACTGGAATGATGAACCGGGTAGGGAAAATGAACCGGAGAGCTGGCGCAGATTGATGGAGCCGGAAGGTTTTTTCAATCTGGGCTGCGGCTGGGACCGAATAGAAAATGTCTTGTGGAGAATCTATCACGGCGAACTGGATGGCTACAGAGCTGAGGAGATTGTGCTGATGATCGGCACAAACAATATCGGATTGAACAATGATAAGGAGATTGTGGAGGGATTGCAATTCCTTTTGACACAGATTGTGGAAAGGCAGCCCGATGCTGTCATAAAAGTGATGGGCATTCTCCCCCGCAGATCGGCGGAGGAGAAGGTTGCCGGGCTGAACAAACAGATTGAGGCCATGGTTGAGCGGCACGACTGGTTTTATATCGATGCAGGGGGAAAGCTTACAAAAAACGGCAGGATCGACGAATCTTGCTTTAGAGATGGTTTACACCCCAATGAGAAAGGATATGCGCTGATCGCACCGTTGCTGGTTCAAGAACCGAAATAAGCGACTGTTCCTCCGTTTACTGCAAACTATCCGGCTTTACACGCATAAAGCGAAGCATGCTGAGCATCCATTTGGGCAGTGGCTTTTCGGGATCACGTTTGCGGAGGTCGAGATAAAGGTTTAGTTTCTTCATCAGCGGGATCTTGTGTGCCTCCACCAGTTCAATCAAAGTGCCATCGGGATCTTCAATATAGGCAAACTGGCCGGCAGCTTCACCCATATCGAAGGAGTCTCCCTCCTTGAAGCTCCGGGAACTGTCTACCGTGAAGGGATAGCCCATCTCCTCGCATTTCCTGCGTAGTGCATCGGTGTTGCGCACATCGAAGCAGATTTGAATAAAGCCGGGATCGCCCCAGTAGCGCCCTTCATAAATCTTGCGCGGTGTGCGGTCGAGGGGTTGCACCAGCTCGATATGGGATTGACCGAATAACTCGCTGAAGCTGCCCTTGCGCGGCTTGCTGTGTGTAAGCAGCCGGCGACGGAACGAGCCCTCACCCGAGGGGAGTGCCTTCAGATCGTCGAACGTGCCGGTTTCATCGGCTACAATCACATCATAGCCGAGGATATCGCGGTAGATGGGCATGGCTTTTTCGATGTCGGTCACACCTATCATGGCGCCGGCAATGCCTCCGGTAAGCCGTTTCTCATCGCGATAGACCGAAGGCTCGTGAAAGATCTGGAAGATGTTTCCAAAGGGATCTTTCAGAAAAAAAGTTTTGTGTCCGTCGATACCATCGTTGAGTCTCCCCAGAATATAAACATTCCTTTTCCTGCTGAACAGCTCGTATGTTTTTACCACATCGCGGCTTTTGATCTTGGCCGCAAACACACCCAGATCGCCTGCCTGTATTTCAAAGCTGATGGGCTGTGGCTTGCGCTCTGAATATTGCCAGATCTCAAAGCCTCCACCGCCCTGCATGTTCACGGCAATGGCCGCCCGTCGTTTCTGCGGTTTTCCGCCGGTGTAGGGCAGCATCAGCTCCGCTACCTTGTCATCCTCGAGGATGCGGATATCCATGTTGAACACGTCGATGTAATATTTCCATGCTTCGGCAAAGTCTTCCACGCCGATGCCGATCTGCTGTATGCCGGCAATGTTGTATTTATTTTCCATATGTGCTATCTTTTGAGGGAGTGTGTTGTTACACAACTTGAATCAGGTTGCTTTTATTTTTCTAACCATCCTGCGGGAGAGACCGGGGAAAAACCGTTTGATGTAAACCATCAGCAGCTCTTTTCCACCGACCAGCACCTCGGGCTTTTGCCTGTGTATGGCACGTACTATTTTCCGGGCTGCCTGCTCTGCGGTGATTCCCTGTTCCTGTCCTGCATCCATTTGTCCGTGCCGGCTGCCGTTGGCCTCCAGGGCATTGAAGGATATATTGGTTTTTACACGCCCCGGACAGACCATTACTACCCGGATGTTGTCATCGTAATATTCGGCATGCACCGTCTCGAAGAAGCCGTAGAGAGCAAACTTGGAGGAGGCATAGGCCGAGCGCAGCGGAAAGCCGAACTTCCCGGAGATGCTGCTGGTAACAGCAATCGTACCTCCGCCATTTTCAATCATTTTTGGGAGCAGCCGCTTTGTGATTTTTACCGGCGCGAAGAAGTTTACATCCATGATTTTCCTGTCTACTGCAAAGTCGGTCTCCGTGGTTTTACCACGCTGACTGATACCGGCATTGAGGAAAACGATGTCTATCTGGCCGAAAATAGCCAGGGCCTTGTCGGTAAGTTCGTCGATTCCTTCCAGGTTGGAGAGATCGTAGGGGAGTATCTCGCACCGCGCACCCAGACGGATACACTCCTGCCGTACCTCTGCCAGCTTGTCGGCCTTTGATGCTGTCAGAATGAGGTTCGCCTTCTCTCGGGCAAACTGATAGGCGCTTGCTTCGCCGATACCCGACGAGGCGCCCGTGATCCATATGGTTTTGGGGTGATGCATTTTTGTAGCTTTCAGGATTCAGCTTTCAGCTTTTTAGGAGAAATCGTTGTACTTTCAGCGGTTTGCAAGTTAGTCTTTCAATAACTCATCCCAGAGCTGGGCTCGGAAATCTTCGATGGAGTGGGGAGCACATTCATCCACATTGCTCACATTGCGTGAGGTGTAGATCATCTGCTCCAGATAGTAGGGTGCCCGGTTGGGCCCTTCACCAAGGTTGATCAGCACCGTCTCCCCGTTTTTGATCTGGTTCTTCCGCAGTGCGACAAAGAATCCAGCCATGGCCACTGCCGAAGCAGGACCGGGAATCACCTTCTTCTCATAAGCTATCAGCTTTCCCATGGGCAACAGCTTCCTTTCCCTCATGCGCAGAAAGGCACCGCCGGAGGCTTTTACCAACTTTGCTACAATGGGGTAGGTGGCCGGGTTGCCGGTAGCCAACGTGGGCACTTCAGTTCGAGGATCGTCAATCACCGGATAATCCTTTTCGTATCCCTCGGGGAAGCCGGCCGCTTCGGCCTTTTCCCATGCCTGTACCATCGGGTCGCACTTGTCGGTCTGCACCAGCAGAAAGCGGGGGTTCTTCAGCTCGGGATAGACATGTTTAATCTCCCGGATTCCTTTGTCGATGGCAATGGGTCCTGTACCGCCGCTCACCGCCTGAATATAAACATCGGGAAATTTCTCCATCTGCCGCAGCCACTCGAAGACCATGGTTTTCTTGGCTTCCACCCGGATGGGGTCGATATTGCCGGTAGACATGGGAATATTGTGAATTTTGGCATACCCGGCAGCAATTTCTTTCGTCCTTGCATAATCGCCCATCACCCGGAAGACCTGTTGACCATAAGAGCTGATGGTGGCCTCCGAGGTCTTGATGGCATCCTCTGGCATGAAAACGGAACAGTTCACATTGGCCATGGAGAGGTATTTGGCATAGGCCGTGGCGGAGTTACCGGTAGAGGCAATGCAATACTGTTTGATGCCGATCTCGTTGAACAGGCTGGCTGCCATGGAGGCCGCAATATCCTTGAAAGTGCCCGTGCCGCCGTTCAGATCATTGCGGTAGACATGTACGTTGATGTCGAGATGAAACTCTTTCCTGGCAAACTCTTCCAGAAAAGTCCATCGCTCCACGGGAATGGCACCCTCACCTTTGGAGATGATGTGCCTCCGTCGCAGCAGGGGGAGAAAGGGAAAATAATGCCAGAAGCTGTCGGCCTTGCGCCGGATGATGCGTGACAGACGCTGGTATCTCCTGTTGTACCATACCTCGGAATGTTTGCTCCCACATTGGGGACATTGCTGGTTCTGGTCGAACCAGGTCCAGAAGTTGGGCGTCACATGGCCACACTGCGTACAGGTGAGGTGGTATTTGTGCTGTATCTTGACACGTAACATGTAATAAGGGTCTCTGATTATTCAATCGACATCGATTGCATCTCTTCTGCCTTGTATTTTCCGGCTTCGAGATTTTCTTTAATCTTTTTAAAAACAGCGATGGTCTCATCCACTTCCTTCTGCGTGTGGGCAGCAGTAGGAATGAGCCGGAGCATCAGCACATCTTTCGGAACGACCGGGTAGGCCACGATGGAACAGAAGATGCCGTGGTTTTCGCGCAAATCGACCACTACATTGGTTCCCTCAGCCACATTCCCTTTCACATAGACCGGGGTTACAGGTGACTGTGTGTTGCCGATGTTGAAACCTTCGGCTACCAGTCCCTCCTGGAGTGACCTGGCCACCTTCCAGAGGTTTTCCTTGTGTTGTGGTTGTGTTTGCAGTATCTCCAGCCGTTTCAGTGCACCGATAACCATGGGCATGGGGAGTGATTTGGCAAAGATCTGCGAACGCATGTTGTATTTCAATGAATCCACGATCGCCTTTTCGGAGGCGACAAAAGCACCGATGCCGGCCATCGACTTGGCGAAAGTGGCAAAGTAGATATCCACTTCATCCATCAGCCCGAAGTACTCGCTGGTACCTGCACCGGTCTCTCCCATGGTGCCAAAGCCGTGGGCATCGTCGATCATCAGACGGAAGTTGTACTTCTCACGCAGCTTCACAATGCCGGGGAGATCGCCCAGACCGCCCGACATGCCAAAAACACCTTCGGTAATGACCAGGATGCCGCCACCGGTCTCTTCTGCCTTCCGGGTAGCGAAGCCCAGCATCTTGTCGCACCGTTCCATGTCGTTGTGCGGGTATACAAAGCTCTTACCACCTTTGGACTTGTGCAGGAAGATGCCGTCCATGATGCAGGCATGTGATTCGGAATCGTAGACGATGACATCGTTTCTCGAGACCAAAGAATCAAGGATAGATACCATTCCCTGATAACCATAGTTCAGCAGGTAGGCTGCCTCCTTCTTCTCAAAACGGGCCAGTTTTATTTCCAGATCCTTGTGATACTTTGTTTGTCCCGACATCATGCGGGCGCCCATGGGGTAGGCCATGCCCCAGTCGGCTGCAGCTTTGGCATCGGCTTCACGCACTTCGGGATGATTGGCCAGTCCCAGGTAATTATTTAAACTCCAGGTGATCACTTCCTTGCCGTGAAACCGCATCCGCGGCCCTATCTCTCCCTCCAGTTCGGGGAACATAAAATAGCCTTCTGCTTTCTGTCGATACTGTTCCAGTGGTCCATTGACACTTTTCAGCCTTTCAAAAATATCTGTCATGATCTGTGAATATGATTTTAATGATTTTCTGTATATCTGTTTGCTATTCCTCTCGCTTCTGATCTTTGATCTCTACGAATTCCACATCTTCCACTTCACTCTCTGCGAAGTTTTTTTTCTGATATTCAATGATGCGGTCCTCCTGTGTTTCGGGTTGCCTGGGTTGGGGGGCATGCTGTTGTTGACGGGAGGATGACTGTTTGCCCCGGTGCCCCGATAAGAAAGCAACAAATGCTTTCATCAGCAGATAAACAACTGTAAAGAAGAGGAGAAATTTAATTAGAAATCCCATAGGGTTAATCAGTATTTGAAATAAGAGGTAAAGATACGACGAATCGGCTGATCCACAGGAATGGTTTGTATTATTTAACGATTTGCCGTTGCCTGTCTGTAACCAGAGAAAGAATGATGTATGCAAGTATGCCCCAAGCAATGCCGGCCAGACCCCAGAGGGTGACAAAAGCAACCATCGCAGCAGCCAGCAGCCATTGCCTTTCATATCCCTTCCAGCCTATTTTTTTTATTTTGAGTGAAAACATCGGGACTTCCGACACCATCAGCCAGGAGAACAAAGCAATGAGTACGATGATCACCGGAAAGGTAATGTTACTACTGCCGGCGATATCAGAAGCGGCCACAGTGAAGCTTACCCAAAAAAGGCCGTTGGCCGGTGTGGGCAGCCCCCTGAAGGAGGTAGTCTGTCGCTCGTCGATGTTAAATTTGGCCAGTCGCAATGCCGAAAAGAGTGGGATCATAAAAGCCAGATAGGGAATATAAAGCCTTATCGGCTCTGCCATGCCGGGGAGGAGGGTATGGTCACGCAACAACACAAAAACAGCAGCTGCCGGGGCCACGCCAAAGCTGACCACATCGGCCAGGGAATCCAGCTCCTTACCAATGTCGGAGTAGGCTTTCAGCAACCGGGCAAAAACACCGTCGAGGAAGTCGAAAAGTGCAGCTACGATAACCCATACTGCTGTGGCGGTGAAATTTCCATCGAAGGCCATGGTGATGGCAATGCACCCAGCAAAAAGGTTAGCGAGTGTTATGATGTTGGGTATGTGTTTCCGCATAATTATGATCTGTTAGTCGGGTTTGTAGAAAAAATGCCAAAATACATTGAATGTGGGCGTTGCGATTTATTTCTGTACCTGTTTGCTCAATCGCGCCAGGAAGGTGAGGTTGGCACGCACCTCTTCGCCTTGATCCACCAGTATATCGCTGTCGGTCGGCAGGAAGATATCCATCCTGGAACCCAGCTTAATAAATCCCAGCGGAGAGCCGATATGGACAACCTCTCCTTCTTCCACGTAGGTGATGATGCGTCGCGCTACAGCGCCGGCAATCTGTTTGGTGAGGACAACCCCATATTCCGGTGTTTCTATCAGTATGTTGGTATGTTCATTCTCACTGCTCGATTTGGGCAGGAAGGCAGCATAAAAGTTTCCATCAACGTGGGAAAGGTGCGTGATCTTTCCGGTAACAGGTACCCAGTTTGAGTGGGCGTTGAAAAAAGACATGAAGATGGATATTTTTATTCTTTCTTCGTGAAGAAACTCATTTTCTGTCACTTTCTCAATGGCCACTATTGTTCCGTCGGCGGGAGCATTTACCAGACCGTTTAAATCACCTTTGTAGGTACGCTCCGGCTTTTTGTAAAAGTTAAGCGTCATGGCAAATAGCAGCAACGAGAGGCCAAAAATAACAATGGTGAAGAGCGTGTCGGGCAGTAAAATAAAGGTCACCAGATTTATGAGCAGGAGCAGAGCAAATATTCTGATCAACGGAGCTTTACCTTCTTTGTGTATCTGAATTTTTTTTTTCATCAATCTACTTTAAAATGTCTTTGTTGGTACGCTGAGTCAATCTGGGAACCTTCCGGCAAAGATTGGTAAATACTGTCGGATTTCCTTTCAATTTCCTCCCGGTAGTTTCGGGGAATGTATTCTTCCCAGTATTCCTTGTTCAGATAGGGGATGATGGCCGGTATGACTGCTTCCACCCGTTCGAAGAAAAATGACTCCTGCCGCGTTTTCCTGTCGATAACCGTTTCATCTCTGTCGAGCATTAGCACCAGGTTCAGAAGGATGCTCAGGAACAACATCATTGTGGCCATGGCAACCACACTACCCAGTAAACGGTTGACAAAGCTGAGTAAAACCACATCGATAAATTTCTGAAGCAATCTGCCGATCAATGACAATACAATGGCAATAAGTGCAAATGCCAGCACGAAGGATAATACCCTTGCTGCATTGGGAGAGAATTCCAGCAGACGGTGGATATCCGGGAGAATCTTTTCGGCCAGCCTCCCGCCGAAGATGGCTGCCAGTATAATGGTAGCCAGACCGACAAGTTGCATGATAAGCCCCTTGCGGTAGCCGTTGATAAAGGCTATCAACAGCAGGATGCCCACGAGTATATCGAACCAGTTCATGATTTTTTCGTAAGTGTTGCTTTTTCGGCATCAACCTGTTCATTGAGGAAAAGGGATGCCTGTTGTTTGAATTTTTCGGGCGATTCGGTCGTGAAATAACGAACAGTGCCGTTTTTTGTACATCGTTCCTCCATCTCCGGATGCCGGTTCAGATAGTCTTTCAGGCTGGTAGCCACGTAGCTTCCCTGTGCAATCACCTTCACGCCAGCCGGCAGGAAACGTTTTATGCCTGGCATCAGCAAAGGATAATGGGTACAACCCAAGATTAGGGTGTCGATTAGCGGATCCTTCTCAAGGATGCGATCAATGTGTTGCTTCAGAAAGTAATCGGCCCCAGGCTTGTCGAATTCCCTGTTTTCCACGAGTGGCACCCACATGGGACAAGCTTCACCGGTGACCGCGAGTTGTGGATGAAGTTTTTGGACTTCTATTTCGTATGATCCCGACTGGATGGTTCCTTCGGTTCCCAGAATTCCGATGTGATTTGTGAGGGACAGACCCGTGAGGCTTTCGGCGGTGGGGCGGATGACACCCAGCACCTTTCCGGAGGGATTTATATCCGGCAGGTCAACCTGTTGGATGGTGCGCAATGCTTTTGCCGAGGCTGTGTTGCATGCCAGGATAACAAGCGGGCAACCGTGTGAAAAGAACCATTCTACCGCTTCGAGCGTAAATTCATAAACACTCTCAAAGGAACGGCTTCCGTAGGGGGCACGGGCATTATCGCCCAGATAGATATAGTCATATTCCGGCATTAAGGACTTTATTTCGGACAAAACGGTGAGTCCTCCGTATCCTGAATCGAAAATGCCGATTGCTCCCGCACCCGGGGCAGCCTGTTTTTTTACCACGGCCCAGTTAGTTTAACGAATACCCAATCTTTGCTTTACATAAGGATTTGCATCGATTGCCGAGGGAGACACAAAAGCAATGCCAGGGTTGGCCAGGTCGTAAATAACGGTGTAATGCCGTTCAATTCCCACAGCATGGATGGCTTCGCTGATCTTTTGTTTGAGTGGTTCCAGCATTGCCTTTTCTTGATTTTCTATGTCTTCCTGTGCCAATTCCATAAACTGTTGCATCCTGTTTTCCAGTTCTGTGAGTTCCTGCATTCTGCGCAGCTTGATGTTCTCGGCCAGCGATGACTGATAAGTGATATAGTCGGAATACTTCTTGTTGTATTCGTTTTGCATCAGTTCCAGTTCTTTCTTGTAATTGTCGCTTAAAGCAACCAACTGCTGTGTAGCCGCCTCTTTTTCCGGAAATGCTTCCAGGAGTTGGGTGGTATTCACAAACGCCACACTTACTTGCGGTGTATATTGTGCAGATGCTGTTGTCGTGATCAACAAAATAAACAAACTAAGGCTGAAAAAAATCTTCTTTGTCATAATCATTTATTTTATGAAACCATTTCTTTGTCGTAACGCTGATTGTACATCGTTCAAAAATCCATCCCTGTGTGTTGCGGCCGCATCAGCTTTTGTGAAAGCGGATGCGGCCGCTGTCAGGGTAGGAATTAAAATAACAATGTCAACTGGTTACAAATATACCCCCACATCCCGGTTTACCGGGACTTTTATCAGGGAGGGGGCATCCCTACAATGTTTTCTTTATCTCAGTTTCTTCATAGGCTTCAATGACGTCGCCCACTTTTATGTCGTTGAAGTTACGGATTGTGATACCGCATTCGTAACCCGATGTGACTTCTTTCACATCTTCCTTGAATCGTTTCAGTGAATCCAGTTCGCCCGTGAAAATGACGATACCGTCCCGCACGAGACGGATACGACTGGAACGTTTGATTTTTCCGTCTCGTACCATGCTTCCGGCCACAGTTCCCACTTTCGTGATTTTGAATACATCCAGCACTTCCACGTTTCCGGTGATATCTTCCTTGATTTCCGGCGAAAGCATTCCTTCCATGGCCGCTTTCACCTCTTCAATGGCATCATAGATGATGGAATAGAGGCGGATGTCCACACCCTCTTTCTCTGCCTCCTTACGTGCCCCCAGCGAAGGACGCACCTGGAACCCAATGATGATGGCGTCAGATGCGGCGGCCAGTGTCACGTCAGATTCAGATATCTGTCCCACTGCCTTGTGGATCACATTTACCTGTATCTCCTCTGTAGATAGTCGGATGAGCGAGTCGGATAGGGCTTCCACGGAACCGTCCACGTCACCTTTCACAATGATGTTCAGTTGCTGGAAGTTGCCAATGGCAATCCTGCGACCGATGTCGTCGAGCGTGAGCATCTTCTGGGTACGTAGTGACTGTTCACGCTGCAGTTGCTCGCGACGGTTGGCGATAGAGCGTGCTTCCTGTTCCGTTTCCATCACATTGAAGGTGTCACCTGCCTGCGGCGCTCCATTAAGTCCGAGGATCAATGCCGGTTCTGCCGGACCAGCCTCCTCAATACGCTGGTTGCGCTCGTTGAACATTGCCTTTACACGACCGAAATAGGCTCCCGCAATCACGATGTCTCCCTGATGCAGGGTGCCGTTCTCTACCAGTACCGTGGATACATATCCTCGTCCCTTATCGAGTTCCGACTCGATGATGGAGCCAGTAGCCCTGCGGTCGGGATTGGCTTTGAGTTCCAGCAGGTCTGCCTCCAGCAGTACCTTCTCCAGCAGCTCCTGGATGCCGATGCCTTTCTTCGCGGAAATATCCTGCGACTGGTACTTGCCGCCCCAGTCTTCCACCAGGTAGTTCATTTCGGCAAGTCTTTCCTTTATTTTTTCGGGGTTGGCCCCGGGCTTATCTATCTTGTTGATTGCAAACACAATGGGTACACCGGCAGCACCGGCATGGTTGATAGCCTCCACCGTTTGTGGCATCACGTTGTCGTCGGCAGCCACAATGATGATGGCCACGTCCGTTACTTTGGCTCCACGGGCACGCATGGCGGTAAAAGCCTCGTGACCGGGCGTGTCAAGGAAGGTGATTTTCCTGCCGTCGCTCAGCTGCACATTGTATGCACCGATATGCTGGGTAATACCTCCCGCTTCACCGGCAATCACATTGGTGCTGCGGATGCTGTCGAGCAGAGAGGTTTTTCCGTGGTCCACATGCCCCATGACCGTCACAATAGGAGGACGTGAAATCAAATCTTCGGGATCATCCACCTCTTCGGCAATCGCTTCAATCACATCGGCGCTCACAAACTGCGTTTTGAAGCCATATTCTTCAGCCACAATATTGATGGTCTCCGCATCGAGGCGCTGGTTGATGGCCACCATCACTCCCAGACTCATACAGGTGGAGATTACATTGGTCACCGGGACATTCATCATGTTGGCCAGGTCGTTTGCGGTCACAAACTCGGTCAACTGCAATACGCGGCTTTCTCTTTCCTGTTGTTTGAGTTCTTCCTGATGCCGATGGGCACTGGCTTCTCTCTTTTCACGGCGGTATTTGGCACCACCCTTCTTGCCTCTCTTCTCGGTGAGACGGGCAAGGGTTTCCTTGATCTGTTTCTGTACATCTTCCTCACTTACTTCAGCCTTGAGCGGCTTTCTGAGTGAAGGCTTCCGGTCACCACGGGATGACTGGTTTAATGTGCCAGGTTTGTCAATGTTTACCTTTGCGGTGCGTATGCGGGTGCGTTTCTTCTTCTTGTTGTCGTCGTCGGTGTCGGCCGTGATCGGCTTTTTCTTCTCATCAATGGCCTCTTTCTTCAACAGTTTTACCTTTTCATCTTTCAGCTTTTTACCGTCGAGGGCTTTCTGCTCGCGTTCCAGTCGTTCTTTCTTCCGTTGAGCTCTAGATTTGCGGGGAGGGCGGGTACGGTCGTTGATGGAATCCAGATCAATGGATCCCTTGACCACGATGTTCGACTCCAGCTTATTCTTGTGCAGCCGAAACACCTTGTCTGACCTTGACTGTTCCGGTTGCGGCACGTTTTCTTCAGTTGTCTCACCGGCTTT
This sequence comes from Proteiniphilum sp. UBA4084, assembly GCA_002383605.1. GTDB lineage: Bacteria > Bacteroidota > Bacteroidia > Bacteroidales > Dysgonomonadaceae > Proteiniphilum. The sequence goes on from DFYK01000025.1 coordinate 54,918, forward strand.
TTCTTTCTCTGCCCTGGGCGTTTCTTCGGCCTCTGCTGTTTCTTCCGGCACTGTCTTAACCTTTTGCGGTTCAACTGCAGGGATTTCTTCTTTTACTTCCGCTTCGTGTGGCACATCTTCTTCTGTGGCTGCAATCACGGCTGCTTTTTCTTCCTCTTTCTCCACAGGAACTTGCGGTTCTTCCACTACCGGCTCGGGAATAATCTCCCGTTCCTCGGGAAGTTGCGGTGCAGGAGTAGTTCCCTCCGGTTCGGGAGTGATTACTGGTTCAGGGATGATTTCAACTTCCGGCTGGATGTTAACGATCTCTTCTTCCTGCTTCGGCTCGGTTTTCTTTTTATGAAGATTATCCAGATCAATGCTGCCCACCACATTGAAGTGGGGTTTCAGCTCTTTCGGTATTTCTGTCTCGATGATCTCTTTTTCCACTTTCTTTTTCGGAGCAGGTTCTTCGGGAAGCTCATACCCTTCGATGGCCACGGTTTCGCGTTTTTCATCACGACGATGCATTTTCTCCCGTGTCTCGGTGGCCTCGCGACGAATATTCTTGTCTTTTCCGAACTCAGCGATCAGTATGTTGTACTGTTCATCCTCTATTTTAGCGTTAGGATTTGCTTCTATTTCGATACCTTTCTTGTGCAGAAATTCAACAAGACTGTTGATTCCTACATTCAAATTTTTCGATACTTTAATTAGTCTGATAGGCATATAACTCGTTTATCCTTTTCTCTCTTTATCTGGTTGTGAACAGTATAGTGTATTGTTGTCGATAACCCTTACTCCTCCTCAGCACCTTTGTCTTCTTCTTCATCAAACTCGAAGCGCAGGATGGCCAGTACTTCGTCCACAGTACTCTCTTCCAGGTCAGCTTCCCTGATGAGTCTCTCCCTGCTTGTGGCAAGCACGTTCTTGGCTGTGGAGCATCCGATTTTCTTCAGCTGGTCAATTACCCAGCCATCGATCTCATCACGGAATTCATCGAGGTAGATATCTTCTTCGTCCACGTCATCGATATCACGAAATACCTCAATATTGTACCCGGTAAGCATGGATGCCAGCTTGATGTTGGCCCCTCCCTTACCGATGGCAAGCGACACCTCTTCGGGATTCAAAAAGACCTCAGCACGGCGTTCCTCCTCCTTCACGGTGATGGAGTTGATCCGCGCCGGACTTAATGCACGCTGAATGAAGAGCGAGGTGTTGTTGGTGTAGTTGATCACATCGATGTTTTCGTTGCGCAGTTCACGCACGATACCATGAATGCGGAACCCTTTCATACCCACGCAGGCACCAACCGGATCGATCCGGTCATCGTAAGCCTCCACGGCCACTTTGGCACGCTCTCCGGGAATGCGGGCAATCCCTTTGATGGTGATGAGCCCGTCTGCGATCTCTGGAATTTCCTGTTCAAACAGCCGTTCCAGAAATACAGGCGATATGCGGGACAGAATGATCCTCGGATTGTTGTTCTTATTTTCTACGCGGGCAACCACAGCACGGGCATGCTCTCCCTTGCGGAAGAAATCACTGGGTATCTGCTCCGTTTTGGGCAGAATCAGTTCGTTGTGCTCATCATCGAGCAGCAACAACTCTTTTTTCCATACCTGATAAACTTCTCCGGAGACAATCTCGCCCACCTTTTCTTTGTACTTATTGTACAGGTTGTCCTTCTCCAGTTCCAGAATCTTGGATGCCAGTGTCTGGCGCAGGTTCAGGATGGTACGGCGTCCGAAATGCTCGAGCGACACCTCATCGGTCACCTCTTCACCCACTTCAAAGTCCTCGTCAATTTTCAAAGCTTCAGACAGGGTGATTTCCAGGTTGGGATCTTCGAACTGATCATCTTCCACGATGGTCCGGTTGCGCCAGATCTCCAGGTCTCCCTTGTCGGGGTTGATGATGATGTCGTAATTCTCGTCTGTACCGATTGTCTTCGATATGACGTTGCGGAACGATTCCTCGAGCACGCTGATCAACGTCGCCTTATCGATATTCTTCAATTCATTGAATTCCGAAAATGTATCTATGAGACTTATGGTTTCTTTCTTCTTGCCCATATATTTTATTAAAATCTTATCAGATATTTTGTATGTTTTACTTCATCAAACGCAAAGCGAAGGTCTTCTGTGACTTCAGTTTTGCGTTTGGCTCCTTCAGGCTTTACTTTCCGTGTGACGACGAGGATGAATCCCGCAGAGTCAGACGACTTCAGTATGCCGGTCATCTTTTGCCCCTTTTTTGTGAGTACCTCCACCTCTTTCCCTTCATATTTTTTGTACTGACGGGCTGTCTTGAAAGATGAGGTGAGTCCCGCCGACGTGACCGTAAGCTCGAAATCTTCCGCATCACGGTCGAGTTTCGACTCCAGATGGCGGCTCAACGCTACACAGTCGTCGATATCCACGCCCTGGTCGTTGTCAATCTCTACGGTAATCGTGTTATCAGTTCCAACCAGCACATCGACCAGATAATTGGGCGAATCGTTCAGAAATTCCACCGCGAGGTCGTTAATCAGCTTTTTTTCGATCATTTGATACAGCCATGAATAAAAAAGGAAGCGGTGTTTCCTGCTTCCCTCTTTCTTTTCGAATGCAAAGATATTATTTTCAAACGGATTCTCAAAATCTTTGGCCTTTTTTTTGGGTTGTAGAACCTTTTCTGTGTTAAACGGTCGTTGATTATTGTATATCCTCATCGGACGGGGGAATGCCGACTTCCTTCTCGTCCGTTAACGAGACAATTTCATCGTGTTGCCGTATCTTGTCGATCGTTTCCTCCTCCGCGTATCCAACAATCACGCCGAACTCATAAAGACGGGTGATGGTGACTCCCTCTTCCCGCAGATTCTTCGCCACAACATCGAGCCGGTCTAGATAGTAAGCGGAAACCGTGATGACAATCTGTTTCATTTTCTTTCTATTTACTGAATGGTGCAATGGCAAGGCCTGCTCCGGCATCTTCGACAGGTATCTGCAATTTTTTCGACAGCGCGGTTAATTTCTGAACAATCATGTCAGGCGTGGCATCGGGGTATTTTTCACACAAAAGGGCCAGGATGCCTGCCACGTGCGGAGTGGCCATGCTGGTTCCTGAAATGGTGCGGTACCTCGTCGGCATGGGCCAGGAAGAATAAATGGATACGCCCGGTGCCGCGATGTCAACCAGTCCGTTTTTGTTGATGGCCCTGTTGGAGAAATCGGCAATCTGCAACAATGAATCAATGGCTCCCACCGCAAGGATGGAGGGACAGTCGGCGGGGCTACCGACCGGACTGAATTGGTTTTTGGAACGTCTACTTTCATTTCCGGCTGCGGCCACAATGAGTGTCCCTTTCGAAAGTGCAAACTGAGCAGCTCTTTCGTATGCAATATCATAGCTTTGTCCGGGAAATACTCTTGATCCCAGAGACATGGACAATACGCGGCATCCCTGGTTCGCCGCCCATGTCATCCCATCCAAAACCCAGGCCTGGGCCCCACTGCCACGGTTGCTCAGCACCTTCCCCACGTACATGTCTGCTCCGGTGGCCACGCCGTAACGTATACGCTGCGTGTCGGTTTGGCCACAGGCAATGCCAATGCAGTGCGTGCCATGTCCGTGCTGGTCCTCCACGGTTTCGTCGGGTACAAAGGAGAAAGTAGTCAGACTCCTCTCTCCAAAGTCGGGATGGCGCGTGTCGAAACCGGTATCCAGCACAGCAATTTTTACTCCTGCACCGGTATATGCTGATTCATCTGCCCGGATGGCCTCAATGCCCCATGCTAGACCTGTTGCCGTGTTGGCAGGTATTTCATCTGGGATATAAACCACCTTCTCCGGCTCAATAATATAATCGGCATACGCATCATGCAATGTCTTCACCATATCGTCGTCGGCCGACAAAAGAGCAACGCCCAATTCGTTATAAAAAAGAGCATCCGCATCTTTTATTTTGCTTTCATGAATGGTTTCTTTCACAAAATCGGCCGTGTTGGCAACCGAAAGGCCCCATTTTGTTTCGAGCAGCTTGGTGGTTTTGACCACATCCTTATTTCCTTCTTTGATAATCAGCAGATATCTCCCCGTGTGAAGCGGGTTCCCATCTGCTTCCTGCATCTGTGCCTGATAGATCGACTCTCCTGAGAGGCTCTCCGCAGTGGTTTGATCAGACAGGCTTCTTTTTTTTCCGAGTATGGGCGGTTTCATTTTTTTAAATTTTTAGTGTACAAATCCTGTTTGGAACCTGCATCCGATCAGCCTCTGCCGGGCAACTCATGGCAATGAATGCAGCACATCCTTATTGACAATGCGCAGTGAGCCAATCTCCCGGTCCGGACCTTCGGGTGTTTCTTCCACAATTCCTTTTGCACGCAGCACGTGTACAGCTGCAATCTCCCGGTAAGTCAACCGGCT